>JANOWE010000198.1:0-10347 GCA_031417735.1 Betaproteobacteria bacterium | reverse complement strand
ACGGTATAACCCAGGGCTTCACCATACCGAAACCCCCAAAATGAGCCTCGATTTCAAGGATCGTGTCGCCATCGTGACCGGCGCGGGCGGCGGCCTGGGCCGCGAACATGCGCTGGCCCTGGCCCGCCGAGGCGCGCGCGTGCTGGTCAACGACCTGGGCAGCGCCATCGACGGCAGCAGCAACGGCAGCGGCGGCTCGGCCAGCACGGCGCAGCGGGTGGTCGATGAGATTGTGGCCGCCGGTGGCCAGGCCCTGGCCAACGCCGCGTCGGTGACCGACCCGGCGGCGGTGGCGGCGATGGTGGCCCAGGCCATGGCCGCCTGGGGCAGGGTGGATGTGCTGGTCAACAACGCCGGCATCCTGCGCGACAAGAGCTTTGCCAGGATGAGTCTGGACGACTTCCGGCTGGTGGTGGATGTGCACCTGATGGGCGCCGTGCACTGCACGCAGGCGGTGTGGCCGATCATGGTGGCGCAGAAATACGGCCGGGTGCTGATGACCACCTCGTCCTCGGGCCTGTACGGCAACTTCGGCCAAAGCAACTATGGCGCTGCCAAGATGGCCCTGGTCGGGTTGATGCAGACCCTGTCCATCGAGGGCGCCAAGCACGGCATCCATGTCAACTGCCTGGCGCCTACGGCGGCCACACGCATGACCGAGGGCCTGATGTCGGCCGAGGTGCTGGCCGCGCTGCAGCCCTCCGCCGTGGTGCCGGCCATGCTCTGGCTGACCAGCGACGCCGCGCCCACGCGGGCCATTGCCTGCGCCGGTGCGGGCAGCTTCGAGGTCGCCCACATCACGCTCACGCGTGGCCTGCACCTCGGCCAGGGCGATGACACGCCCGAGCAACTGGCGGCTGCCTGGGCCCGGGTCTGTGATCGTGCGGGTGAGACCGTGCCGGGCAGTGGCTCGGCCCAGGGTCAGAACGAGGTCGGGCTGGCCCTGGCGGCGCGGGCATGAAGTGCCTGGCCCGCCCGGCGCCAGGGTCCTGGCCATGAGCGGCCTGCCGCTGGACTTTCCGGCACCGTTGGCGGCCCTGGCCGGCCAGGTGCCCCCCGCACCGGACTGGTTTACGGCCGCCCTGGCCGATGCGCCAGAGCGCAGTTTTGTCACCGTGCAGGGCGCACCGGTCGAGATGCTGGCCTGGGGCCGGGTTGGCGACCCCGGTCTGCTGCTGCTGCACGGCAACGGCGCGCATGCCGATTGGTACAGCTTCATTGCGCCGCTGCTGCGCTCCGGCCGGCGGGTGCTGGCGATCAGCTTCTCGGGCATGGGTGGGTCGGGCTGGCGCACTGAATACAGCGTGGCGCAATGGGCCGACGAAGCGCTGGCCGCCGCGCAGGCCGGAGGCCTGTTCGAGGCCGAGGTGGCGCCCACCGTGGTGGCCCATTCCTTCGGCGGCTTTGCGCTGATGAACCTGGCCGCACGCTTTGGTGATCGGCTGGCGCAGGCGGTGATCGTGGACACCCCGATTCGCCCGCCGGGTGCGGCGCAGGCCCGGAGCCGCCATCGCGCCGACAACGCCCGCTCGGCGCGGGTCTACGACAGCGTGGACGCAGCACTGCTGCGCTTTCGCTTCCTGCCCGCGCAGGGCTGCGAGCACCTGTTTATCGCTGACCACATTGCCCGCCATTCGCTGAAGGCTGTGGTCGGGCCGCAGGGTCAGCCGGCCTGGGTCTGGCGCTTCGACCCCTTTGTTTTCCGCCACTTTGCATTCGGCCAGCCCTACCAGGATCTGGGCCGCGCGCAATGCCCCATGGTGCTGGTGCGTGGAGGCCGATCGCGCCTGCTCAGCGCCGAACTGCTGGCCAATGCCCAGGCGCTGGCGCCGCCAGGCACCCGGCTGATGGCGGTGGCTGATGCCGACCACCATGTGATGGTTGACCAGCCGCGGGCCTTTGCCGAGTTGCTGGATGGCCTGGTCGCCAGGCGCTGAGATCGTGCAAAGGAACTCCGCATGAGCGCTGCGGACTCGCCTTCGTCTGCCCGCTTCGAGCTGACCCGCGAGCGCATCCTGGACGGCGCGGCGCGGCTGTTCAACCAGCGTGGCATCAAGGCCGGCACGCTGGCCGAGGTGGCCGGCAGCGTCGGCCTGGCCACCAACAGCCTGACCTATTACTACCGGCGCAAGCAAGACCTGATCGCGGCCTGCCTGCTGCGCAGCATCTCGGTCGTGCGCGCGATGGTGGACGAGGCCAGCAGGGAGCCCGACCTGGCCAGCCGGGTGCGCGGCTTCATCACCCGCTTTGTGGCGCTGATGGCCGACATCGCCGCCGGCCGCCAGCCCGAGCTGATCTTCTTCAGCGACATGCGCGCGCTGCCCCAGCCCCAGGCCGAGCCGGTGTTTGGGGCCTATACCGAGCTGTTTCGGGCCGTGCGTGGCCTGCTGCGCCAGGGCCAGCCGCCGGCCCGACCGCTTGACCCCGAGCCGCGTCGCGCGCACAACGCCCAGGCCCATTTGCTGCTGTCGCTGGCGATCTGGTCACGTGCCTGGCTGGGCCGCTACGAGCCCGAAGACCAGGCCCGCGCCGGCCAATGGCTGGCCGACATCTTGCTGAACGGCCTGGCCGCGCCGGGCCAGGCCTGGCCAGCGTTGGGCGCGCTGGCCGAGCCGGCCACCATGACCTCCAGGCCCGAGGCCGGGTCATTTTCCGACCCGGCCGAGCTGACCCGCGCTGCCTATTTGCGCACCGCCACCAGGCTGGTCAATGAGCAGGGCCTGGGCGGGGCCTCGGTGGCGCGCATCGCCGCGCAGCTGGACCTGACAAAGGGCTCGTTCTACCACCACCACAGCACCAAGGAGGCGCTGATCCTGGCCTGCTTCGAGCGCAGTTTTGGCCTGATACGCCAGTGCCAGCGCCAGGCCGCCGCCAGCCCGGGCAACGGCTGGGCCCGGCTGCTGCAGGCCACGCTGCCCTTGGCGCGCCTGCAGTTGTCAGACCAGGGCCCCTTGCTGCGGGCCACCGTCTGGTCGGCTTTGCCAGCCGCGCTGCGCTGGGGTCAGTTCAGCACCATGAACCGGCTGGGTGAGCGCTTTGGCGCCTTCATCGTCGACGGCATGGTCGACGGTTCACTGCGTGTGCTGGACCCGGGCGTGGCCGCACAGCAAATCAACGGCATGATCAATGGCCTGGCCGAGCTTGAACACTGGGTGCCCGGCGTGAACAGCGCCAACGTGGTTGAGCTCTATGCCAAGCCCTTGATGATCGGCCTGCTGCAGGCCCGGACCGGACCTGCACACCACAGCCCGACCCAGAACAGCGCCACCGGCCACCACAGCGGTGCGGACGCCGCCTGATCATCTTTTCTGTCCCCGTTTTTGCCCCGCCCGATCAAGGAGATCCCGATGAGTCAAGCAGTCAAGACCAGCCTTCGTGGCGCTGTCGCCGTGCTGGTGATGGACAACCCGCCGGTCAACGGCCTGGGCCATGCCCTGCGCAGCGGCATCATCGACGCCATCGACGCGGCCATGGCCAATGCCGATGTGCGTGCGGTGGTGCTCACCGGCAGCGCCACGGCGTTCTCGGGCGGCGCCGATGTGCGCGAGTTCGGCACGCCCAGGTCGGGCCAGGCACCCACGCTGCTGGCGGTGGTGGCGGCGGTGGAAGACGCGGCCAAGCCGGTGGTCGCCGCCATCGCCGGCAACTGCCTGGGTGGTGGGCTGGAGCTGGCCATGGCCTGCCACTACCGCGTGGCACTGGCCAAGGCCAGCCTGGGCCTGCCCGAGGTCAAGCTCGGCCTGCTGCCGGGGGCCAGCGGCACCCAGCGCCTGCCCCGGCTGGTGGGCCTGCAGACAGCCCTGAACATGGTCGTCTACGGCGCGCCGGTGGCCGCGGCCAGGCTCGAAGGCACGGCCCTGCTCGACCAGGTGGTGGCCGGTGATGACATGGAAGCGCTGCTGTCTGCCGCCTGCGCCCTGGCCGAAAAGGTGGCCGACCGGTCGCCGCCCAAGGTTCGTGACCGCAAGGTAGACAAGACCGATGCCGACGCCTTCCTGGGCTTTGCCCGCAACACCGTGGCCGCCACATCGAAGAACTTTCCGGCGCCGCTGAAATGCGTGCAGGCGGTGTCGGGCGCGGTCAAGCTGTCCTGGGCCGAGGGCATGAAGCAGGAGCGTGAGCTGTTCCTGGGCCTGATGCAGACGCCTGAATCGCGCGCGTTGCGCCATGTCTTCGCCGCCGAGCGTGCCGCGACCAAGATTGCCGACGCGCCCAAGGACATGGTGCTGCGTCCGATCCAGAAGGTGGCCGTGATCGGCGCCGGCACCATGGGCGGCGGCATTGCCATGGCCATGGCCAACGCTGGTCTGGAGGTGACCCTGCTCGAAACCAGGCAGGACGCGCTGGACCGTGGTCTGGCCACCATCGCCAAGAACTACGAAGGCACGGTGAAGAAAGGGCGCTTGAAGCCCGAAGCCATGGCCGAGCGGCTGGGCCGCATCACACCCACGCTGGACTACGCCGCGCTGGCCGATGCCGACCTGGTGATCGAGGCGGTGTTCGAAGACATGGGCGTGAAGGAGGCCGTGTTCACCCAGCTCGACCAAGTCTGCAAGCCCGGCGCGATCCTGGCCAGCAACACCTCCTACCTGGACGTGAACCGCATCGCCAGTTTCACCAAGCGCCCCCGCGATGTGCTGGGCCTGCACTTCTTCAGCCCGGCCAATGTGATGCGGCTGCTGGAGATCGTGCGCGGCGAAGCCACCGCGCCCGATGTGCTGGCCAGTTGCATGGCGCTGGCCAAGCGCATCAAGAAGATTGCGGTGGTCTCGGGCGTGTGCGACGGCTTCATCGGCAACCGTATGCTCGCGCGCTATGGCATGGCCGCAGCCAGGCTGATCGACGCCGGGGCGTCGGCGCAGCAGGTGGACGGCGCGCTGCAGCGCTTTGGCATGGCGATGGGGCCGTTCCGGGTCAGCGACCTGGCCGGCCTGGACATCGGCTGGGCCACGCGCAAGCGCCGCGCGGCCGAGAGCGGCCAGCCGATGGCGCCGATGGTCGCCAACCGGCTCTGCGAGGCCGGTCGCTTTGGCCAGAAGACCGGCTCGGGCTGGTACCGCTACGAGGCCGGCAAGCGCGAGCCCATCGTTGACCCGGTGGTCGAGCAGATGGTGACCGAACACCGCCAGGCGCTGGCCATCACGCCGCGCAGGATCAGCGACGACGAGGTGGTCGAGCGCTGCGTCTACGCCCTGGTCAACGAAGGCGCGCGCATCCTGGAAGAGGGCATCGCGGCCCGCGCCTCCGACATCGATGTGGTCTACCTCAACGGCTACGGTTTCCCGCTGCACCGAGGCGGGCCGATGCTGTACGCCGACATCGTGGGCCTGGCCAACGTGGTGCGCGCGCTGCGCCGCTTTGCCGCCGAACCCGGCGCCGACCCGTCGTGGCAGCCCGCGCCGCTGTTGCTGCGCCTGGCCGCCGAAGGCCGCGGCTTCAACGGCTGAGCAGGAGATTTGTGATGAGTGACAATTACGAGCAATTCACCGGCACCCGCGAGGTGATCGCCAAGCACGCGTTTGATGTGCAGCGCCTGGAAGACCATCTGGCCCGACATCTGCCGGGCTTTGTGGCGCCGCTGACGGTGGCCCAGTTCAAGGGCGGCCAGTCCAACCCGACCTTCATGCTCAGCTGCGGCGACGGCCGCCGCCTGGTGCTGCGGCGCAAGCCGCCGGGAACGCTGCTGCCCTCGGCCCATGCGGTGGACCGTGAGTTTCGCGTCATCAGCGCGCTGCAGAGCACGGCCGTGCCGGTGCCCAAGACCCATCTGCTGTGCACAGACGAGTCGGTCATCGGCACCATGTTCTACGTCATGGACTGTGTCGACGGACGGGTGCTGTGGGACCCCACGCTGCCGGGCATGGACAAGGCGCAGCGGGCCGAGATCTACGCTGAACTCAACCGGGTCATCGCCGCGCTGCACCAGGTTGACCCAGTGGCCGTGGGTCTGGCCGACTATGGAAAACCCAGCGGCTATGTGGAGCGACAGGTCAAGCGCTGGACCCAGCAGTACCGCGCGGCCGAGACCGAAAGGATAGCGGCCGCCGACGCGCTGATGCAATGGCTGCCCGACCATTTGCCGGCCGAAGGCAGCACCCGCATCGTGCACGGCGACTACCGGCTGGACAACGTGATGTTCCACCCCACCGAGCCGCGCATCGTGGCCGTGCTGGACTGGGAGCTGTCGACCCTGGGTGACCCGCTGGTGGACTTCGCCTACCACTGCCTGACCTGGCATATGCACAACGGCCCGACCACGCGGGGCCTGGCAGGAGAGGATCTGGCCGACCTGGGTATTCCCGAGGAACCGAGCTACCTGGCCACCTACCTGCAGCACACGGCCCAGGTCGGCCGCCAGGTCAGTGCCGACGAATGGGGCTATTACCTGGTGTTCAACATGTTCCGCCTGGTCGGCATCCTGCAGGGCATCATGGCCCGCGCGCTGCAGGGCAATGCGTCCAGCCCGCAGGCGCTGGAAGCCGGCCGCCGTGCCCGGCCTCTGGCCGAACAAGCCTGGACACTGGCGCAGACGCTTTACAAAGGCCGTTGAAGGACGACGCCAGCCGCTAGCGCCTGCGTTGGTGGCTGTGGCTGGTGGAGAGCTTCAGGCCACGCGGCGCAGGCCGCGTTGGGCAGCGGTGGCCAGCGTCCGGCAGAAAAGGTCTTTCGGGTCATCGGCCTTGGGCACCAGTTCAAGCGTCTGGCCCAGCCCACGCTGCTCGGCCTGGGCCAGCACATAGCGCAGCACCGAATAGTCTTCGAGCGCAAAGCCGACCGAATCAAACACCGTGACCTGCTCGGCGCTCTGCCGGCCCGCAGCGCTGCCGGCCAACACCTGCCACAGGTCGACCACGGGGAAGTCGGCTGGCAGTTGCTGGATGTCGCCCTCGACGCGGGTCTGGGGCTCGAACTCGACGAACACCCGCGCCGCGCGCAGCACGTCGGCATGCAGTTCGGTCTTGCCCGGGCAGTCGCCGCCGACGGCGTTGATGTGCATGCCGGGCTCCATCATCTGCGGCGTGATGATGGTGGCCAGCGCCTTGTCGGCGGTGACCGTGGTCACGATGTCGGCACCGCGCACGGCTTCGGCGGTCGAATTGGCGCGGATGACCTTGAGCGCCGGGTAGGCGGCCAGGTTGCGCAGCAGCTTGTCGGTGGCGCGGGGGTCCACGTCATGGACGGCCAGTTCATCAATGCCCAGGTGCAGGTGGAAGGCCAGGGCCTGGAACTCGCTCTGCGCACCGTTGCCGATCAGCGCCATGCGCCGGCTGTCGGGGCGGGCCAGTGCGCGGGCGGCCATCAGCGAGGTGGCGCCGGTGCGCAGCGCGGTGGCCAGCGTCAGCTCCGACAGCAGCACCGGGTAGCCGGTATCCACCTCGGCCAGCACACCAAAGGCCATCACCGTATACAGGCCGTGCCGGGTGTTGCTGGGGTGGCCGTTGACATATTTGAAGGCGTAGCGGCTGGCGTCGGACACCGGCATCAGCTCGATCACGCCGATGTCTGAGTGGTTGGCCACACGGGCGGACTTGTCAAAGTCCGGCCAGCGTTTGAAGTCTTGCTCGATGTGGTCGGCCAGTTCGCCCATGAACCGGCCCACTCCGATGTCTTGCACCAGTCGGGACATGGCAGGTACGTCTACGAAGCGGGTCATGGGGTCTCCTGGATCAGCCGGTCGGTGTGGTGGCCACAGACAGATTCTCCCCAAGATCATGGCCAATGTGAACGACTCAAGCTGTCACATATATTCATCAATGGAGCATAGTGCTAGATGTAAGTTGCATAATGTCATTCATGGACGACACTGATCGCCAACTGCTCTCTCTGCTGCGCGACAACGCACGCCTGTCGGTGGTGGCCCTGGCCAAGGCCTTGCGGGTGGCCAGGGCCACGGTGCAGAACCGCATTGCCAGGCTCGAGGCCGACGGCACGATCGTGGGCTACTCGGTGCGGCTGCGCCCGGACGCAGAAGCGCACCACATCCGCGCGCTGATGAGCATCGAGATCGACGGACACCATGCCGACGAGGTGCGCCGCACGCTGCGAGGCCACCCGCATGTGGTGGCGTTGCACAGCACCAATGGCCGCTGGGACCTGATCGCCGAACTGCGAACCGAAACGCTGGAGGCCTTTGACCAGGTGCTCAACGCGATACGCGCCACGCAGGGCATCGCCAACTCCGAGACCAGCATCCTGTTGTCGACCCACAAGCTGTGAGTTCGGTGTTCGTGTGCCGGTCGCAGCTGGCCCGGTTCACAGCACCCGCTGCCGGGCCAGTGGCGGGTTGCGCGCGAAGTAGCGCCGAATGCCGGTATGCAGCGCGTCAACCAACTGGTCCTGGTACACCTCGTCGCGCAGCTTGGCTTCTTCTTCCGGGTTCGAGATGAAGGCGGTCTCGACCAGGATGCTGGGGATGTCAGGCGCCTTGAGCACCGCGAACCCGGCCTGCTCGACCTGGCGTTTGTGCAGGTTGCCGACCTTGCCGATGCGCTCGAGCACCTCCTGGCCAATGCGCAGCGAGTCCTTGATCTGCGCCGCCGTGCTCATGTCCATCATCGTGCGCAGCAGCTGCGCGTCCTTGGACGAGGTCTCGTTGACGCCGCCCACCATGTCGGCCGCGTTTTCCTTGTTCGCCATCCAGCGCGCGGCGGCGCTGGTGGCGCCGGTGTCGGACAGCGCAAACACCGACGCACCCCGCGCCTTGGGCGTGATGAAGGCGTCGGCATGGATGGACACGAACAAATCGGCCTGCACCCGCCGCGCCTTGTGCACCCGCTCATAGAGCGGCACGAAGAAGTCGGCGTCGCGGGTCAGCATGGCGCGCACGCCGGGCACGCTGTTGAGTTTGTCGCGCAGCTTCAGGCCGATGGCCAGCACCACGTCCTTCTCGCGCAGGCCGCTGGGGCCCACAGCGCCCGGGTCTTCGCCACCATGGCCAGGGTCGATGGCCACCACCACCAGGCGGTCGATGGCGTTCAGCTCGGCCTTGCTCACCGGCGGCGGTGGCGCCGGCGTGGCGCGATGTGGCTGCGGCGCGCCGGGCTCGGGGATGGACGGTATGCCGGGCCGTTCGGCCAGCAAGGTCCCCGAGGCCGCCGGCCCTGGCAGGCGCGGCTTGTCGATGCGGACGATGAACTCGCCCAGCGCGTCCTGCACGCTCTGCGCGGCCAGCTGCTGCGCGCGTTCACGTTCGCGAATGAGGTCCAGCAGCGGGTCGCGGGCTTCGGTCGGGTACAGGTCCAGCACCAGGCGGTGGCGGTAGTTGGCCACCGGCGGCAGCGTGAAGTGCTGGGGCAGCACGGCCTGCTTCAGGTCCAGCACGATGCGCACCACTTTGGGCTGGTACTGGCCCACCCGCACGCCGGCGATGTAGGGGTCGTCGGGGCGGATCTTGCCCACCAGTTCGCGCAGCGCAGGGCTGAGCTCCAACTGGTCGATGTCGATCACCAGCCGGGGCGGGTTGTCGGTCATGAACTGCTGCGCCGCCAGCGCCTGGTCCGACTCGATGGTGACCCGGCTGTAGTCACGCGACGGCCAGGCCCGCACGGCGACGATGGCCGCGCCAAAGGCCAGGTCCCGCGCGCCCAGCAGCAGCACCAGGCTGCCGACCTGACGACCCATGCGACGCAGCGCCTGGCGGCGGCCCGACAGCGCGCCGCTCATGGCCAGCCCGCCTGCAGCCAGGCCGCGCCCCGGCGCGTGTGCGCCGACAGCATCACCTGCCGCGCAGACTCGTCCAGCGGCTCGATCTGCAGTCGCAGGTCGGCCAGCGGCAGTTGGCCTGCGGCCTTGTCAGGCCACTCGCACAGGCTCAGCACCGGCCTGGCAAACACGTCTCTGAAACCCGCGTCCAGCCATTCACGCGGGTCATTGAAGCGGTAGAAGTCAAAATGCGCCGCCTCACCCAGGCCGCCGGGCAGGGCATAGGCTTCCATCACCGTGTAGGTGGGGCTCTTGATGCGCCCGGTCACGCCCAGGGCCTGCAGCAGATGGCGCACGAAAGTGGTCTTGCCTGCGCCCAGCGGGCCGAGAAGTTCGATGCGGGCGTCGACCGGCCCCGTGGTCAGGGCCTGCGGCTGGCTCAGGGTGCGGGCCAGCAGCACGGCGGTGTGGGCGCAGGCGGCCTCGTCGGGCCAGGTCAGGGTGCGTGTTTCTAGAATCAACGGATGGCAGCAGATGGTCTCGGGGTCGAGAGGGTGACAGAAGCGGTGCAGGGCGGGGCGCTGGTCCCGGCAGTGCAGGCCGCCGCAGTGCAAGCGGCGGCCATGCTGTGGCCGAAGTTGCAGGCCTGGGCCGCCGAACTGGGATTCTCCCAGATCACCGTGGCCGACATCGACCTGCGCTCGG
>JANOWE010000197.1:0-6874 GCA_031417735.1 Betaproteobacteria bacterium | reverse complement strand
AGGAAGCCAAGGACCCCAAAGAGCACATGATCCTGCCCGAGCTGATCTCGAAAGAGCCGCTCGGCCCGGCCGTGCGCCGTGGTGACGACGAATGGTTCGCGATCACCAAGTGGGTGATCTTCGGCCTGCTCGAGGCCGAGGAATACGGCATCAACAAGGCCAATGTGGAGCAGATGCAAAAGACCAGCCAGGACCCGGTGGTGATGCGCATCGTGGGCAGCTCGGAAGACACCGGCAAGCTGCTCGGCCTGGACAAGGACTGGATGGTGCGTGCGGTCAAGTCGGTGGGCAACTACGGCGAGATCTTTGAGCGCAATGTGGGCGCCAAGAGCGCGCTGAACCTGCCCCGAGGCGTGAATTCGCTGTGGAACCAGGGCGGCCTGATGTACGCCCCGCCGGTGCGCTGAGCCCCGGCTGCACTGTCACCGCTGCTGCCGCCACCGGCCCAGGCGTCGGCTGCCACGGTGGTGGTCTTTCGCCCTGCGGCGGGCGCTGACCCGCTGCGGCGGCTCCGAATTTCGCCCTTTGACGGGGCATCGCTTTGATGGGCCTGACCTTGCCTGGCCCTCCTCGACACACACCTCAGGATCCCAGGCCATGCCAGAACGTGCACCGCCCAAGAAACGCGACTGGTCCTGGCGCAGCCAGGCCTTTCGTGGCCTGCTCTACCAGATCATCGCCATCTCGGTGGTGGTTTTCGCCCTGTGGTACCTGGCCACGAACACGATGGTCAACATGCAGGCGCGCGGCATCCAGAGCGGCTTCGGCTTCCTGACCGGACCCGCCGGCTTCGACATCGGCGAGACGGTGCTGAACTACGACGCGCTGGACCCCTACTGGCGCGCCTTCATCGCTGGCATCCTGAACACGCTGCGGGTGGCCATCGTCGGCGTCGTGCTGGCCACGCTGCTGGGCACCGCACTGGGCATCGGCCGCTTTTCGCACAACGCGCTGGTGCGCGGCATCTGCTACGGCTATGTCGAGGTCTTCCGCAACGTGCCGGTGCTGCTGCAATTGCTGATGTGGTACCTGACTTTCACCGAGGTGCTGCCGCCGATTGCCGAGCCGATCAGCGTGGTCGGGCTTTTTTTCCTGAGCAAGAACGGCTTTGCCTTCCCGACCCCGATCTGGGGGCCTGGCCAGGGCCTGGCCGCCGCAGGCGCGCTGCTGGCCCTGGTGGCTGCGCTGCTGTACCGAGGCTGGGCCCGGCGCCAGTTTGAATTGACCGGCCAGGTCCGCAGCATGGTGCTGGTGCCGATGGCCGTGGTGCTGGTCGGCGCGCTGGCCGGCTGGATCGTGGGCGGTGCGCCCACCGCCTGGAGCGTGCCTGAGCCCGGCACCTTCACCATGTCCGGTGGCGCCGCTGTCACGCCCGAGTTCATGGCCGTGCTGCTGGGCCTGGTGTTCTACACCTCGGCCTTCATCGCCGAGGTGGTGCGCGCGGGCATCTCGTCGGTGGCCCATGGCCAGTCCGAAGCCGCGAGCAGCATCGGCCTGAGCAAGAACCAGGCGATGCGCCTGGTGGTGCTGCCGCAGGCGCTGCGGGTGATCATCCCGCCGCTGACCAGCCAGTACCTGAACCTGACCAAGAACTCATCGCTGGCGGTGGCCATCGGCTACCCCGACGTGGTCTCCATCGCCAACACCGCGCTGAACCAGACCGGCCGGGCGGTGGAATGCATCGCCATCATCATGGGCGTGTACCTGACCACATCGCTGGCCACCTCGGGCTTCATGAACTGGTACAACGCGCGTTCGGCGATCAAGGAACGCTAGATGGCCCACCCCCGTAGCGCCTGCGGCGCCACCCCCTCAAGGGGGCAACGCCAGTGGCCCGGCAGAGCCGGCTCCACGGCGTTTGCTGGTTTGGTCAATCCTTCTCGCCTGGAGAAGTCCTGACATGGACAAGGTCTTCAAGCCCATCCAGCCACGGTCGGCGCCGATCAAGACCGAGGGCCTGGTGCCCTGGGTCAAGGCCAACCTGATCGGCGACTGGCGCAGCATCCTGACCACGCTGCTGATCATCGGGCTGGTGCTGGCCTATCTGCCCGGCATCGTCAACTGGGCGCTGGTGCATGCGGTCTTTGCGCCGAACAGCGACACCTGCCAGGCCGCACGCGGCACCGGCGCCTGCTGGGGCGTGGTGACCGAAAAGTACCGCATCATCATCTTCGGCCGCTACCCGTATGAGCAGCAGTGGCGGCCGCTGCTGGCCACCGTGCTGCTGGTCGGGCTGCTGGTGGCCAGTTGCATGCGGGCGTTCTGGAAAAGCTGGCTGGCCGCCTTGTGGGTGGTGATCGTCGGCGTCTTCATGCTGCTGATGGGCGGCGGCTGGTTCGGCCTGGAGCCGGTGTCCACCGACCAATGGGGCGGCCTGCCGCTGACGGTGATGCTGGCCGCGCTGGGCATCGTGCTGGCGTTCCCGCTGTCGGTGCTGGTGGCGCTGGGCCGGCGCTCTGACCTGCCGGCGATCCGCACCGTGTGCATCGTCTACGTCGAGCTGATCCGAGGCGTGCCGCTGATCTCGGTGCTGTTCATGGCCTCGTTCCTGTTCCCGCTGTTCATGCCCATCGGCAAGTCGCCCGACGTGCTGATCCGGGTGCTGGTGGGCATCACGCTGTTCGCGGCGGCCTACTTGGCAGAGACGGTGCGTGGCGGCCTGCAGGCCATCCCCAAAGGCCAGATCGAGGCGGCACAGTCGCTGGGCATGAGCTACTGGCAGACCCAGCGCAAGATCGTGCTGCCGCAGGCGCTGGCGATGGTGGTGCCGGGCATCATGAACATCTTCATCGGCATCTTCAAGGACACCTCGCTGGTGACCATCGTCAGCCTGTACGAGCTGACCGGTGCCTTGAGCCTGGCGCTGAACTCAGACGCCGACTGGCGGCCGTTCAAGATCGAAGGCTATCTGTTCATCACCGCGATCTACTTCATCTTCTGCTTCTCGATGTCGCGTTACAGCCTGTGGATTGAAAAGCAGCTGGCCGTGAGCAAGAACCGATAGGACACCGACATGAGCCATGTCACCAACGCCAGTACCAACACTGCCACCGGAAACAGCAGCGACCTGATCATCGAGTTCGACCAGGTCAACAAGTGGTACGGCAATGATTTTCACGTGCTGCGCGACATCAACCTGAGGGTCGCGCCCGGTGAGCGCATCGTGATCTGCGGCCCGTCGGGCTCGGGCAAGTCCACACTGATTCGCTGCATCAACCGCCTTGAAGTCCATCAGGAAGGCCGGCTGGTGGTGGACGGCACCGAGCTCAGCGACGACATCAAGGCCATCGACAAGGTGCGCCGCCAGGTCGGCATGGTGTTCCAGCAGTTCAACCTGTTCCCGCACCTGACGGTGCTGGAGAACCTGACGCTGTCGCCGATGTGGGTGGGCAAGACGCCCAAGAAGGAGGCCGAGGCCCGCGCCATGCAGCAGCTGGAGCGGGTGCGCATTGCCGAACAGGCGGGCAAGTACCCGCTGCAGCTATCCGGTGGTCAACAGCAGCGGGTGGCGATTGCGCGCGCCCTGTGCCTGACGCCCAAGATCATGCTCTTTGACGAGCCCACCTCGGCGCTGGACCCCGAGATGATCAAGGAGGTGCTGGACGTGATGATCGAGCTGGCCAACCAGGGCATGACCATGCTGTGCGTGACGCATGAGATGTCGTTCGCCAAGGCGGTGGCCAACCGGGTGATCTTCATGGACCAGGGCCAGATCGTTGAAGAGAACGAGCCCAACGCCTTCTTCGACAAGCCGCAGAGCGACCGCACCAAAGACTTCCTGTCGAAGATCCTGGGCCACTGACCCGGCGTCGCCGGTTCAAAGCGGCGCAGCGTTCTGCGCCAGATGGGCCCACAGCGCCTGAGCCACCGGCTTGCTGTGGCGGGCCAGTTCGGGCCTTTCGCGGTAGATGCGCACCTCCATCGTCAACTCGGCCACACCAGTCGCGGAGGCCGGCACCAGGCGCTGCGCCGCCAGATCGTTGCGCACCAGACTGGCCGGCAGGAAGGCCAGGCCATGGCCCTGCAGCGCCATCGCCTTCAGGCCTTCGGCCATGTCGGTTTCATAGGCCACTTCCAGCGCCGGCGCTGCCGGCAGCTTGCGCAGGATCTGCTCAACCATGTGGCCCATGTAGGCCCCGCTGGCATAGGCCAGCAGCGGCACCGAGGGGCCATCGCTGCTCAGGGCAAACATCGGCATGCCGCAGCTGTCGGGTTTGCTGTAGGCCGCCAGCGTCTCCTGGCCCAGCGACAACAGCTCGTAACGTTCGGGGCTGAGCTGCAGCGGCTGCGTCGCGTGGTGGTAGGCGATCAGGAGGTCACAGCCACCATCGGTCAGGCGCAGCACGGCGTCGTGCACATTGAGCGCTGTCAGGCGTGATTTCACCAGGCCGAAGCCAGGGCGCAGCGACATCAGCCAATGCGGAAAGAAGGTGAATGCCAGCGTGTGCGGCACCGCAAACTCGACCAGGTCTTGCGCACCGCTGCGGTGCGAGCGCATCAGGTTGCGCGCGGCCTGCAACGCGGCCAGGATGTCCAGCGCCTGGCCGTTCAAGGTCTGGCCGGCGGGCGTCAACCGGGTGGGGTAGGACGACCGGTCCACCAGGTCGGTGCCGGCCCAGGCTTCCAGTGCCTGAATGCGGCGCGAAAACGCCGGTTGCGTGACATGGCGCAACTGCGCCGAGCGGGAGAAGCTGCGGGTCTCGGCCAGGCTGATGAAGTCTTCAAGCCACTTGGTTTCCACCCGGCGCAGTTTAATGGCCTGACTTGACCCACAGCCTGGGGGTGACTGGCCTCGCCCCCCCTAAACAAAGGGGCCACGGCGACACCCGGCCCTGGAATCGTTCGCTACAGTCTGCAGTACGACTCGTCCACCTCCCGGGCGGCCTCTGGCAACACTCGGCTTTTCCGGACTGCGTCCACAACATCAATAAGCAGGACCCCACCATGGCTTTGACCTTACGTACGCTGGCCCTTGCGGCATCTCTGTGCACAGCCCTGCCGCTGACGGTGCAAGCCTCGGTGCTCACGCTGAATTTTGAGAACCTGGATAGCCTGCCGACCCCCCCCATGCCTGGCAGTCCCCTGAATCTGTTCAATCTTCAACCTTATCAATCGAGCGATCACCTGAGGTTCTCCGAAGGTGCGTACGCTTACAAATGGGACGATGACATTGCCGGCTCTCAGGGCGCGATGATTCCGACGCCGCCCAGCGGCCTCAATTTTGGCGGTGGTCTTAATTTCGAACTCAACTTCGACACATCGGACTGCACCCCCGGCGCCATTGGCGGAGCGGCAAAGGGCTGCTTCAACCGCATCAACATGAAGACGACGTCAGGCGGCGGCCTCATCTCGGTCTATGACACCTCCTCCAGCACCCTTCCGGTATTGACGGCCGTCCTGACTGGTGCCAGCGGGGGCAGCCCGGGGCCCTGGAGTTCGATCTTCACCGCCGCTGGCGAAACAACGGGGCTGATCAACCGGATCACTTTCTTCAGCCCAGTCGGGGTCTACTTCGATGACCTGGAAATGACCTATCAGAGCGCGGGCCCTGGTGGCCCCGGCGGTTCACTGCCCGAGCCCGGTGGCCTGGCTCTGGTCGCGCTGGCCCTGGCCGGCCTGGGTTTGACCCGGCGCCTGGTGGCAGGCCCGGCCCAGCGTTGACTGGCGCCGGCCCGAGGCCCGGTGCTGATTGAAAAACCCGCCCGGAGGCGGGTTTTTTCATGGCCTCAGGTCATCGGAGCCAGTGCAGAAGCTTCTCGCTGCGCGGACTGCTGCAGACGCCACATCTGCGCATAGCGGCCGTTTTGCGCCAGCAGGTCGGCATGTGCACCGCTCTCGACCACCCGGCCCGCGTCCAGCACCACGATGCTGTGGGCGTCGACGATGGTCGACAGCCGGTGGGCGATGACCAGCGCGGTCTTGCCCCTGGCGGCGCTGGCCAGCTCGGCCTGGATCGCGCGCTCGTTGGCCGAATCCAGCGCCGAGGTGGCCTCGTCGAAGATCAGCACCGGCGGGTTCTTCAGCAAGGTGCGCGCAATCGCCACGCGCTGCTTCTCGCCACCCGACAGCTTCAGGCCCCGCTCGCCGACCATGGTCTCGTAGCCCTTGGGCGTGGCGGCGATGAAGGCATGCACATGCGCGGCGCGGGCGGCGGCCTCGATGTCGGACCTTGATGCACCGGTGCGGCCATAGCCGATGTTGTAGCCCACGGTGTCGTTGAACAGCACGGTGTCCTGCGGCACGATGCCGATGGCCTGGCGCAGACTGGCCTGGGTGACATGGCGAATATCCTGGCCGTCCACCGTGATGCGGCCGCCGGTCGCGTCGTAGAAGCGGAACAGCAGCCGCGCCAGCGTGCTCTTGCCCGCGCCTGAGGCACCGACCACCGCCACCGTCTTGCCGGCCGGAATCTCGAAGCTGATGCCATGCAGGATGGGCCGCGCCGGGTCGTAGGCAAACTGCACGTCCTCAAAACGCACCACGCCCTGGCCGACCTGCAGGTCGGCGGCGCCAGGCGCGTCGGCGACCTCGCGTTCACGTTCGAGCAGGCCGAACATGCGGTCCAGGTCGGTCAGACTTTGCTTGACCTCGCGGTACAGCACGCCCAGAAAGTTCAGCGGAATGTAGAGCTGGATCAGGAAGGCATTGACCATCACCAGGTCGCCCAGCGTCAGCCGCCCGTCAACCACGCCTTGCGTGGCGCGCCAGAGCATGGCGACCAGGCTCAGCGCGATGATCAGCTGCTGGCCCGTGTTGAGCAGCGACAGCGAGGTCTGCGATTTGACCTGGGCCCGGCGGTAGGCCTCCAGCCCCTGCTCGTAGCGGTCGGCCTCGAAGGCCTCGTTGTTGAAATACTTGACGGTCTCGAAGTTCA
>JANOWE010000196.1:0-15049 GCA_031417735.1 Betaproteobacteria bacterium | reverse complement strand
TACCTGCACACCAAGTACGTGGGCCAGAAGCGCTTCTCGCTCGAAGGGGGTGAAAGCTTCATCGCCAGCATGGACGAGGTGGTGCAGCGCGCCGGTGTGCATGGCGTGCAGGAAATGGTCATCGGCATGGCCCACCGCGGCCGCCTGAACGTGCTGGTCAACACCCTGGGCAAGATGCCCAAGGACTTGTTCGCCGAGTTCGACCACACCGCGCCCGAGAACCTGCCGTCGGGTGACGTGAAGTACCACCAGGGCTTTTCCAGCGACATCTCGACCCCTGGCGGTCCGGTGCACCTGAGCCTGGCCTTCAACCCTTCGCACCTGGAGATCGTGAACCCGGTGGTCGAGGGCTCGGTCAAGGCCCGCATGGACCGCCGTGGCGACGCCACCGGTGCCCAGGTGCTGCCGGTACTGGTCCATGGCGACGCGGCCTTTGCCGGCCAGGGCGTGGTCATGGAAACGCTGGCATTGGCCCAGACGCGGGGCTATTTCACTGGCGGCACGCTGCACATCGTCATCAACAACCAGATCGGCTTCACCACCAGCGACCCACGCGACAGCCGCTCCACGCTGTACTGCAGCGATGTGGTGAAGATGATCGAAGCGCCGGTGCTGCATGTGAACGGTGACGACGCCGAGGCGGTGGTGATGTGCACGCAGTTGGCGCTGGACTACCGCCAGCAGTTCAGGAAAGACGTGGTGGTCGACATCGTCTGCTTCCGCAAGCTGGGCCACAACGAGCAGGACACGCCCAGCCTGACCCAGCCGCTGATGTACAAGAAGATCGCGGCCCACCCCGGTACGCGAAAGATCTATGGCGACAAGCTGGTGGCCCAGGGCGTGCTGCCGGCCGACGGCCCGGACGCGCTGGTCAAGCAACTGCGCGCCGCGTTTGACGAAGGCCGTCACACCATGGACCCGGTGCTGACCAACTTCAAGAGCAAGTTTGCGGTCGACTGGATGCCCTTCCTGGGCAAGAAGTGGACCGACGCGGCAGACACGGCCCTGCCGCTGGCCGAAATCAAGCGCCTGGCCGAGCGCATCACCACCGTGCCGCCCGATTTCAAGGTGCATCCGCTGGTGGTGAAGGTGCTGGCCGACCGCGCGGCGATGGGCCGCGGCGAGATCAATGTCGACTGGGGCATGGGCGAGACCCTGGCCTATGCCTCTTTGGTGGCCAGCGGCTATGCGGTTCGACTGTCGGGCGAGGACTGCGGCCGTGGCACTTTTGTGCACCGCCATGCCGTGCTGCACGACCAGAACCGCGAGCGTTGGGACGAGGGCAGCTACACGCCGCTGCAGCATGTGACCGACAGCCAGGCGCCCTTCACGGTCATCGACTCCATCCTGTCGGAAGAGGCGGTGCTGGGCTTCGAGTACGGCTATGCCTCGGCCGAACCCAACACGCTGACGATCTGGGAAGCACAGTTTGGCGACTTCGTCAACGGCGCGCAGGTGGTGATCGATCAGTTTATTGCCTCGGGTGAGGTGAAGTGGGGCCGCGCCAACGGCCTGACCTTGATGCTGCCCCACGGCTATGAAGGCCAGGGCCCAGAGCACAGCTCGGCGCGCCTGGAGCGCTTCATGCAGCTGGCGGCCGACAACAACATGCAGATCTGCCAGCCGGCCAGCGCCAGCCAGATCTTCCATTTGCTGCGGCGGCAGATGGTGCGCCAGTTCCGCAAGCCCCTGATCATCTTCACGCCCAAATCGCTGCTGCGCAACAAAGATGCGGGCTCGCCGCTGTCCGAATTCACCAAGGGTGAGTTCATGACCGTGGTGCCTGAGGCCGACAAGGCCATCGCGTCAGCCAAGGTCAAGCGCATCATCTGTTGCTCGGGCAAGGTGTATTACGACCTGGCACGCAAGCGCGAAGAGAAGGGCGCGGACGACGTGGTCATCCTGCGCGTGGCCCAGCTCTACCCGTTCCCGCACAAGGCCTTCCTGACCGAGATCAAGCGTTATCCAAATGCGACCGAGGTCGTGTGGTGTCAGGATGAACCGCAGAACCAGGGTGCCTGGTTCTTCGTGCAGCACTACATCCACGAAAACATGCAGGAAGGGCAGAAGCTGGGCTACGCCGGCCGAGCCGCGTCGGCCTCGCCAGCGGTGGGTTATGCCCACCTGCATCAGGAGCAGCAGAAGGCGCTGCTCGACCAGGCGTATGCAAAGCTCAAGGGCTTTGTTCTGACCAAGTAGGCTTGAGCCCGACGCCGTTGGCGCGGGCTTGAGTCGTCGCGTTGAACCGGACAGCGGTGCTGCTGGTCAACTTGCTGGCAGTCCATCGGGCTCTGCTGGCCTCTTTCGAGAATCAACATGGCAATCGTCGAAATCAAGGTTCCCCAGCTGTCTGAATCGGTGGCCGAGGCCACTTTGCTGCAGTGGAAGAAAAAGATCGGTGACGTGATCGCGGTCGATGAGATCGTGATCGAGGTCGAGACCGACAAGGTGGTGCTGGAAGTGCCCGCACCGTCCGGTGGTGTGCTGGTCGAACTGCTTTGCGAGGACGGCGCCACGGTCCTGGCCGAGCAGGTCATCGCCCGCATCGACACCACAGCCGCCGCCGGCAAGGCGGCCGCATCTGCCGCCGAAGCCGCACCGGCCGCCGCGCCAGCGGCCGCACCAGTTGCCGCTGCAGCCCCTGCGGCATCCGGTAAGGCCGCCGTGGCCATGCCCGCAGCCGCCAAGCTGATGGCCGACAACCAGTTGCCCGCTGGCTCGGTGGCCGGCACCGGCAAGGACGGCCGCGTGACCAAGGGCGATGTGCTGTCGGCCGTGGCCGCAGGCGGCAGCGCCGCCCAGCCCGCCGCTGCAGCGCCCTCGGCGGTGGTCGCGCCCGTGGCCGCGGCGGTGGCCAGGCCGTTGCCGGCCGTGGCCGCACCGCCGGCCATGAATCTGGGCGAACGGCCCGAGCAGCGCGTGCCGATGTCGCGCCTGCGCTCGCGCATTGCCGAGCGGCTGCTGCAGTCGCAGGCCACCAACGCCATCCTGACCACCTTCAACGAGGTCAACATGGCCCCGGTGATGGAGATGCGCAAGAAGTTCCAGGAGCGCTTCGAGAAGGAGCATGGCGTCAAGCTCGGCTTCATGAGCTTCTTCGTCAAGGCGGCGGTGGCAGCGCTGAAGAAGTACCCCATCATCAATGCGAGCGTGGACGGCAGCGACATCGTCTACCACGGCTTCTTCGACATTGGCATTGCCGTGGGTTCACCGCGCGGCCTGGTCGTGCCGGTGCTGCGCAACGTCGACCAGATGAGCTTTGCCGACATCGAGAAGAAGATTGCCGAATATGGCCAGAAGGCGCGTGACGGCAAGCTGGGCATCGACGACCTGACCGGTGGCACTTTCTCGATCTCCAACGGCGGCACCTTCGGCTCGATGCTGTCCACGCCCATCATCAACCCGCCGCAGTCGGCGATCCTGGGCGTGCATGCGACCAAGGACCGCGCGGTGGTCGAAAACGGCCAGGTCGTGGTGCGCCCCATCAACTACCTCGCGCTGAGCTACGACCACCGCATCATCGACGGTCGCGAAGCCGTGCTGGGCCTGGTGGCGATGAAGGACGCGCTCGAAGACCCGGCGCGCCTGTTGTTCGACATCTGAGCGTCAACCGCAGGCCGTCAATAGCCACGAAACACAAGGGCGCACCATGTCACTGGCCGATGAACTGAACAAGTTGGACGGGTTGCGCACGCGCGGCGTGATCAGCGACGCCGAGTTCAACCAGGCCAAGCAGCGCCTGATCGACGGTACCGGGCCCGCCGGCAGCGCAGGCAGCCAGGCCCCGATGCCACCGGTGATGAACGCCATCAATGCCTTCCGGCGCTCGATGTCGGACAAATGGATTGGCGGCGTCTGCGGCGGCCTGGCGCTGGCCACCGGGCTGGAGACCTGGGCCTGGCGGCTGATCGCGGCCTTGCTGGCCCTTGCCGGCGGCACCGGCCTGGTGCTGTACCTGCTGCTGTGGCTGCTTGTGCCCACCGACGACCAGCCGGCCGCTCCGACCCGGCATTGACCCCCTCACACCCTGAGCCTCAAACACATGTCCAAGAACTTCGATGTCATCGTCATCGGCGCCGGCCCCGGCGGCTACATTGCCGCCATCCGCGCCGCCCAACTTGGCTTCCAGGTGGCCTGCATCGACGAATGGAACAACGACCAGGGCGGGCCGGCGCCTGGCGGTACCTGCACCAACGTGGGTTGCATTCCGTCCAAGGCCCTGCTCCAGTCCAGCGAGCACTACGACCATGCCGGCCACCACTTTGCCGAACATGGCATCAGCCTGTCCAACCTGAAGATCGACGTGGCCAAGATGGTGGGTCGCAAGGACCTGGTCGTCAAACAGAACAACGACGGCATCCTCTACCTGTTCAAGAAGAACAAGGTCAGCTTCTTCCATGGCCGGGGCTCGTTTGCCAAGGCGGTGGACGGCGGCTACGAGATCGAGGTCACCGGCAAAAGCAAAGAGACGCTCACCGCCAAGCAGGTGGTCGTGGCCACGGGTTCCAGCGCGCGCGCACTGCCCGGCGCCGACTTCGACGAGGACCGTGTGCTGTCCAACGACGGTGCGCTGCGCATCGGCGCGGTGCCCAAGACGCTGGGCGTGATCGGCTCGGGCGTGATCGGCCTGGAAATGGGCTCGGTCTGGCGTCGCCTGGGCGCGCAGGTCACCATCCTCGAAGCGCTGCCAGGCTTTCTGGGTGCGGCCGACGAGCAGGTGGCCAAAGAGGCGCACAAGGCCTTCATCAAGCAGGGCCTGAAGTTCGAGTTCGGCGTCAAGATCGACGGCGTCAAGGTCGGCAAGAAGGGTGTCTCGGTCAGCTATGCCAATGCCAAGGGCGAGGCGACCAAACTCGACGTCGAGCGTCTGATCGTGTCCATCGGCCGCGTGCCCCACACCGCCGGCCTGAACGCCGAAGCGGTGGGCCTGAAACTCGACGAGCGCGGCGCGATCGTGGTCGACGCCGACTGCAAAACCAACCTGCCCGGCGTGTGGGCGGTGGGCGACGTGGTGCGCGGCCCGATGCTGGCGCACAAGGCCGAAGAAGAGGGCGTGGCGGTGGCCGAGCGCATCGCCGGCCAGCATGGCCACGTCGACTTCAATCTCGTGCCCTGGGTCATCTACACCTCGCCTGAAATCGCCTGGGTCGGCCAGACCGAAGCCCAGCTCAAGGTCGAAGGCCGTGCCTTCAAGACTGGCAGCTTCCCGTTCATGGCCAATGGCCGGGCGCGGGCGCTGGGCGACACCACCGGCTTCGTCAAATTCATCGCCGATGCGGCCACCGATGAGATTCTGGGCGTGCACATCGTCGGCCCCTTTGCCAGCGAGTTGATCGCCGAGGCCGTGGTGGCCATGGCCTTCAAGGCCTCGGCCGAAGACATCGCCCGCATCTGCCATGCTCACCCGTCGCTGAGCGAAGCGACCAAGGAAGCCGCCTTGGCGGTGGACAAGCGCACGCTGAACTTCTGAACCGTCCACCGTGGCCAAGCCCATGGGCGTGCGTGCGCTGTACCTGGCCACGCTGGCCGAGCGCGGCTACCAGGCCGACCCGGCGCAGCTGGCGGCGGTGGACGCACTGGAGCGCTGCGAGAACGAGTGGGCCGACTACAAGGCCCGCCGCAGCAATGCGCTGACCAAGATGCTGCTGCGCCCGCCCATCCCGCGCGGGGTCTACATGTACGGCGGCGTGGGCCGGGGCAAGAGCTTTCTGATGGACTGCTTCTTCCGTTCGGTGCCGCTCACGCGCAAGACGCGGCTGCATTTCCATGAGTTCATGCGCGAGGTGCACCGCGAGTTGCTCGAGCTCAAGGGCACGGTCAATCCGCTGGATGAACTGGGCCGGCGCATGGCGCGGCGCTTCCGGCTGATCTGCTTCGACGAGTTCCATGTCGCCGACATCACCGACGCCATGATCCTGCACCGGCTGCTGGACGCCCTGTTCCTCAACCGCGTCTCGATCGTCACTACGTCGAATTTCCACCCTGACGGCCTGTACCCGAACGGCCTGCACCGTGACCGCATCCTGCCCGCGATCGAGTTGCTGAAGAACCGCCTGCAGGTCATCAGCGTCGACGCCGGCACCGACTACCGCCGGCGCACGCTGGAACTGGCCCGGCTCTACCAATGCCCGCTGGGGCCAGCGGCCGACACTGCGATGACGGCGATGTTCAATGAGCTGGCCGAGACAGCGGACGAGGACCCACAGCTGCACATCGAGCACCGCACCATCCAGGCCTTGCGGCGCGCAGGTGGCGTGGTCTGGTTTGATTTCCGCACGCTGTGCGGTGGGCCGCGCTCGCAGAACGACTACCTGGAAATCGCCCAGCAGTTCCACACCGTGTTTCTGTCGGGTGTGCCGGAAATGGCACCCAGAATGGCCAGCGAAGCGCGGCGTTTCACCTTGCTGGTGGACGTGCTCTATGACCGCCAGGTCAAGCTGGTGCTCAGTGCGGCCGTGCCGGCCGAGGCGCTGTACACCGAAGGGCCGCTGGCGCATGAATTTGCCCGCACCGTGTCGCGTTTGCAAGAGATGCAGAGCACGGGCTACCTCGCCTTGCAGCGGCGTCAGGTTGACACCGGGCTGACCTGAGTCCGGCCTCTGGCCGGGTGCTGGTCCGGCTCAGCCTGGCGCAGGCAACTCGACCCTGACCATTGCCACCGACAGGTTGTCGCCTTGCTCCTTGGCGCGCTGGCGGGCCCGCTGCACCAGCATGGCCACGCCCTCGATCGGCGGCAGGGTGCGGGCCACCAGGCCCAGGTCTCGGGGAGGAAAGTAGTGCCACAGGCCGTCGCTGCAGCAGATCATGGTGTCGCCGGTCAGCAGCCTGGGGATGTGGTGCACGGTGACGGGCGGTTCGGCCTGGGTGCCCAGGCAACCGGTGAGCAAATTGCCCTGAGGGTGGTGGTTGGCCTGCTCTTCGCTGATCTTGCCTTCGTCGACCAGGCGCTGCACATAGGAATGGTCGATGGTGCGCGTGACCATCTGGTCGCCGCGGAAATGGTAGACCCGTGAATCGCCAGCATGGGCGACATGGCATTCCAGGTCAGGCCCGATCAGAAACGCTGCCACTGTGCTGTGCGGTTCTTCCTCGGCGGTGATCGCGGTCAGCTTGATCATCAGATGCGCCTCGGTGATCAACTGCGACAGCAGCACGGCGGCGCTGTCCTTGCCCGGCACATGGCGAGCGAACAGCTGCCTCGCGGTCATGATGACCTGGTCGGCCGCCTTGCGCCCGCCGCTCTTGCCGCCCATGCCGTCGGCCAGTACCGCCAACAGGCAACCCGGCACCCGCGCATGCTGCAGGATCTCGACCTGGTCCTGCTGGTACGCGCGGTCGCCCTTGTGCAGCCCGGTGGCGGCAAGCAGGCGCCAAGCCTGAGGAAGCGGTGCGTTCATGGCGCGAGACTATAAACTCTGACCACCCTGCGCATGCCCTGATGACCGAGTCCAGCACACCACCTCTTTCTGACGCCAACCTGCGCTCGCCGCAGCGTCGGCTGATCGAGTTGCGCATGGAGCATGCCGATCTGGACAGCGTGATCGACCTGTGCCTGCTTCAGCCGCCACTGGACGAGCTGAGCTTTCGCCGGCTGAAGAAGCGCCGGCTGCAACTGCGTGACGAGATTGCCAGGCTGGAGATCGAGCTTGACCCGCCCGAGCCGGCCTGACCGCGGCCGCGATGGGACCTGACATCGAGGCGGCCGTGGCACCCGCAGTGTCCCTGATGGACCAGGCCGGCAAGGAGCCGATCGGCCTGGACGCACCGGTTGCCGGCAGCCAGACCGCCCTGCGCCAGGCCACCCGCCGCGCCCTGGTGCGTGGTGGCAGCCTGGCTCAGGCCGACCCTGGCTTTGTGCAGCGTGAACAGCAACTCGCGCTGGCCGACGCCATGGCCCAGGCCATTGACCAGCGCCAGACCCTGGTTGCCGAGGCCGGCACCGGCGTAGGAAAGACCTTTGCCTACCTGGTGCCGCTGCTGCTGTCGGGCCGGCGCGCGCTGGTCTCCACCGCCACCAAGAGCCTGCAGGATCAGCTGTTCCTGCGTGACCTGCCGCGCCTGTGCGACGCGCTGCGCCTGCCGCTGCGCATTGCCTTGCTCAAGGGCCGAAGCAGCTACCTGTGCCTGCAGCGGTTGCAGACCGCACGCGAGACGGCGACCTTGCCTGATCGCTGGGCCGTGCGCCAGCTGGCCAAGGTCGAGACCTGGGCACCGTCCACCCGCAGCGGTGATCTGGCCGAGGTGGACGGACTGGACGAGCGCTCGCCTGTGATCCCCATCGTCAGCTCCACCCGCGACAACTGTCTGGGCCAGGACTGCCCGCGCTGGAAGGACTGCTTTGTCGTCAAGGCCAGGCGCGAAGCCATGGCCGCAGATCTGGTGGTGGTCAATCACCATCTGTTCTTTGCCGACATGACGCTGCGCGACAGCGGCGTGGCCGAACTGTTGCCCACGGTGGACGCGGCTGTGTTCGACGAAGCGCACCAGCTGGTCGAGACCGGCCTGCAGTTTCTGGGCACGATGCTGTCCGCGCACCTGGTGATCGACTTTTCACGCGACCTGTTGGCCGCCGGCCTGGCCCATGCTCGGGGCATGGCCGAATGGCAGGCCCTGGCCAGCCGGCTTGAATTGGCCGCGCGCGAGCTGCGTCTGGTCTGTGCCGGCGCGCTGCGCGAACTGCGGGGCGTGGTCAAGCTGCGCTGGGACGAGCGCGCCCGCCAGCCCGACTTCGAAGAGGCCCTGGCCGGGCTGGCCAGCGCGGCCAACGCGGCGCTGGAGGCCGCCCTGCTGGTCGAGGCCATGGCGCCCGATTTCACCCGCCTGGTAGAGCGCGCCCGACGCGTCGCCCAATTGGCCGGCAGCTTTGCGCTGCCTGCGGCAGCCGACCGCGTGCGCTGGATCGATGTCGGCCCGCGCGATGTGCGGCTGGTCGAGTCGCCGCTGCACATCCGCGATCTGTTCACCGAGCAGCGGGCGCTGGCGCCACGGGCCTGGATCTTCACTTCGGCCACGCTGGGCAGTGACGATGCCTTGAGCTGGTTCTGTGAATCGGCGGCGCTGGAAGACGCCGTCAAGCTTCGCGTGGACAGCCCCTTCGACTACGCCAACCATGCCCGCACCTGGGTGCCGCCGCGCTTTCCCAAGCCCAACGAGGCCGGCCACCCGGCGGCGGTGGGCGCGCTGGCCGCACGCCTGGCCGGTCGGCTGGGCGGCCGCACCTTTGTGCTGACCACCACGCTGCGCGTGCTGCCGCTGATCGCCCAGGCGCTGACCGAGGCCGCCGACGCCGCCGGCGAGCCACTGACCGTGCTGGTCCAGGGAACTCACCCCAAGCGCAGCCTGCTGCAGCGCTTCCTGGACACGCCGCGTTGCGTGCTGGTGGGCTCGGCCAGCTTCTGGGAAGGCATCGACGTGCCAGGCAGCGCGCTGCAATGCGTGCTGATCGACAAGCTGCCGTTTCCGCCGCCCAACGACCCGCTGGTGCAGGCCCGTGCGCGCGAGCTTGAAAGCCGGGGCCGCGACCCGTTCAATGACTACTACCTGTCCGAGGCCGCGATCTCGCTCAAGCAGGGCGCGGGCAGGTTGATCCGCAGCGAAACCGATCTCGGCCTGCTGGTCATCGCCGACCCACGCCTGCGCCAGATGCCCTACGGCCGCAAGCTGCGCGCGGCCTTGCCGGCCATGGGCTCGCTCGACACCGAAGCCGACGCCATGGCCTGGCTGGACATGCTGGCCCAGGCCAATGCCAGCGCCTGAACCGCGCCGGCAAGCTTGGCCTCAGATCACCAGAATTGCCACCAGGCCTGCTGGCGACGGCGCATGCCGTCTGCCGCAAAGCGGCTGTTCGGGAAGTTGGCCTTGAGCACCCGTTCGGCGTCGTTGCGCAGTTCGGTCAGGCCCAGGCGTTCATAGCTGGCGACCATGATGTACAGCGCTTCTTCGGTGATGGGTGAATTCTGGTAGTCGCGCACCGCCAGCTGGGCCCGGCTGGCTGCGGCCACATAAGCCGCGCGGCGGAAGTAGTAGCGTGCCACATGAACCTCGTATTCGGCCAGCGCATTGACGATGTAGTCCATGCGCAGCCTGGCGTCGTCGCTGTATTTTGACTGCGGGAACTGCTCGACCAGTTGGCCAAAGGCCTGGTAGGAATCGCGCGAGGCCTGTTGGTCACGCTCGGACAGGTTCTGCCGCGAGATGCTGCTCAGAAACCCCATGCTGTCGTTGAAATTGACCACGCCCTTCAGGTACAGCGCGTAGTCAAGCGCCGGGCTCGACGGATGCAGCTTGATGAAGCGGTCCAGCGTGGCCACAGACTGCACCCGCTCGCCCGTCTTCCACTGGGCGAAGGCCAGGTCCAGCGTGGCCTGCTGAGCCAGCACCGTGCCGGCAGCGCGGCCTTCCAGGCGTTCCAGCTTCTTGATCGCCTGCTCGTAGCTGCCGGAGTTCAGGTCGTCCTTGGCGTCGGTGTACAGCCGCTCTGGCGAGTTCTGCGAATCATCCTTGGGGTTGGAGCCACAGGCGGCGAGCAGGCTCAGCGCCAGCAGCACCGGCATGGCACGCCATGCCAGTTGCGGCCGCAGGCTGGCCACGGCCTTGGTGCTCATGGAATCTTGGGGCGCACGTCGGCGCCGGGGTGCAAAGAGGCTCATCGGTATGGCCGACCTGGGCGTGGCCGGCGCCTTCCAGGCGTTGATTGCGAACCGGTGGATTCTAATGGGCCCCCCGACACCGGCCCGAACCGGGCCTGCTCTTGCCCGGCCCTCGCGATGACCCCAGACCTGCCCACCACCGAAGACGGCGACGACGCCCTGCCCGAGAACGATAGCGTCCAGGGTGACGGCAGCCATGAGCAACGCAGCCTGACCATCTCGTCTGGCCAGCATGGCCAGCGTATCGACAAGGTGCTGGTGTCGATGGCACCGGAGTTCTCGCGCAGCCATCTGCAAGGCCTGCTCCAGCGCGGCCATGTACTGCTGGACGGCCAGGCGCCAGCCAATGCCGCGCGCAAGCTGCGCGTGGGCCAGCAGCTGTCGATCGAACTGGTGCCCACCGCCGAGAGTCTGGCCTTTCGTCCCGAGACCATGGCTCTGAACCTGGTTTTCGAGGACGAACACCTGCTGGTCATCGACAAACCCGTGGGCCTGGTCGTGCACCCGGCGCCCGGCAACTGGTCGGGCACCTTGCTCAATGGCCTGTTGGCCCACCATGCCGAGGCCGCCAGGCTGCCGCGGGCGGGCATCGTGCACCGGCTGGACAAGGACACCAGCGGCCTGATGGTGGTGGCCAAGTCCTTGCCCGCCATGACCGCGCTGGTGCGGGCGATCTCGGCGCGTGAAGTGCGGCGTATCTACCTGGCCCTGGCCCATGGCGCGCCGGCCTGGCAGGAAATGCGCATCGAGACCTCGATCGCCCGCGATCCGCTGTCGCGGCTGCGCATGGCCGTGCTGGCCACCGGCAAGCCGGCGCGCACCGATGTGGAATTGCTCGCCAGCACCAGCTCGCGGCCGGGCGTGGCCGCCGGCTACTGTGCCCTGCGCTGCCGGCTGCACACAGGGCGCACGCACCAGATCCGGGTCCACCTGGCTTCGCGCGGGCACCCGCTGCTGTCCGACGCCACCTATGGCGGCCGGCCAGCCCTGGGCCTGACGCGCCAGGCCCTGCATGCGGCCGAGCTGGGCTTTGCACACCCGCTGAGCGGGCAGGACATGAACTTTACCGCCGCCTTGCACCCCGACATGGCCGCCGCCTGGGACAAGGTCATGCCCGCCGATCCGGCCGATTGAGCAGCATTCGAAGGCGGCCTCGGCGGCGTCCGTGATCGCCGGCCTGGCCCTGGCCTTGCGGACGGTTCGCAAAGCCGCGCTAGAATCGCAGCCCAAGCCTCTTGACGGTTTTGCGAGGAGGGCGTCCACCGCCCAGCCTGCACTGTCCGGCCACACAGCAACCGGCACCGTCTTTTCTGGGTCGGCGTCAGTGGGCCAGAGGCGATCCAGCCACAGGTACCGCAGGTCATCAGCCTGCACCGCCGGCCCGGTCCGACCAGGGGTCTGACCGCCGAACCATCCGCCCAAGCGCGTGCTTCAGGCTCGCCAACGCTTCTCAGTCCAAGTGCCCTGAGCCGCCGCCAGTCCGCTGGCACCCATCCGCCAACATGCGAATGCACCTGCCGCCGACGCGGCCCCGATGAACCGAGGTCCATGAACACAGCCGAGGCCAAACGCGTGCTCGAAACGGCATTGATCTGTGCCCAGCAGCCCCTGCCACTGCGCCACCTGCGTGAGCTTTTCGGCGACGAGTTGGGTGCCGACACACTGCGCATGATGCTCGACGAGTTGGCGCAGGACTGGGCCGGGAAGGGCGTTGAACTGGTGGCCGTGGCCAGCGGCTGGCGCTTTCAGAGCCGGCCCGAGATGCGCCATTTTCTTGACCGCCTGCACCCCGAGAAGCCGCCGCGCTACACCCGTGCCACGCTGGAAACCCTGGCCATCATTGCCTACCGCCAGCCTGTAACCCGAGGCGACATCGAAGACATCCGAGGCGTCACCGTCAGCAGCCCCATCGTCAAACAGCTTGAGGAGCGCGGCTGGGTCGAGGTCATTGGCTACCGCGAAGCGCCTGGCCGGCCCGGCCTGTACGCCACCACGCGTCAGTTTCTGGACGATCTGGGCCTGGCCAGCCTGGACCAGTTGCCGCCGTTGGAAGGTCCGCCCACGTCAGCGGTGTTCGACCCCGGCACGGCCACCCGCCGCGCCGACCACGCTGACCAGGGCCAATTGGCGCTGGACCATGACGAAATCCTGCGCCACGATGCCGCCGAAGCCGACATTGCGCCGCTGGCAGACCCGCGGCACCCGCCCGATCCTGACCCGAACACGATCGCCCTCCGCCCCACCGAGCCCGAGGCCTGTGCCGGCCCGGTTCTGAACAACGATTCACAGATTGACCCGAACGCATGAACCCGCAAGACCCCGACCAAGCGCACGCTGCCCCTTCCGCAGAACCTGCTGCCTCGGCAGAGGCCACCGGCGCCGCTGCCGCGCCCGCAGCCAAGACGCGCCGCCGGCGTGTCGCGCCGCCAGAAACTGAGCAGGCGCTGACGCCGGCAGGCAAGGCCGCGCCCGTGGCTGCGCCCGCCGACCTTACCGCTGGCGCTGACGATCCTCAGCCCAAACGCCCCCGGCGCAAACCGGTGCTTGGCGCCGTCGAGCCGGGCGCCAGCCCGGTGGCCCATGCGGGTGACCTGGCCGCTGCAGGCGATGCAGTCGCCGCTCCGGCCGGCGCGCCCGGCCGACGCCGCCGCAGCGTGGCCGAAACCGTCGACGGGGCCTTGGATGTCGCCCGTCAGGCGCCGGCCGACCCTGCCCAAGCCTTCGCTGCGCAGGGTCCCGGCGCTGTCGACACCGGTGCCCAAGACGGCACGGTCAGCGAGGTCTGCGCCGTTGGTCAAGTCAGCGACTCGGGTGAGGCTGCCCCTGCGGGACAGGATGGCGAACAGGGTGCGGATGACGAGGCGGGCGGACGCCGCCGCTCGCGCAACCGCCGTCGTGGCAAGCGCGGTGGAGACCGGCAACGTGACGACGCCGTGGCAGGCGAGCAGGTGACGGTGGTCACCGTCAGCGCCGACGACGAAGACGACGATGCTGACGATGCTGACGACGCCGCCCAGGAACAGGCCCGGGCTGCGGCCGCCGTCGCACAGCCCCGTCGTGAACCGCTCGATGCCGGCGCGGCCTTTGCCGCCGTGTTGTCCGGGGTGTTCGACACCGAAGCCGAAATCCAGGCCGACGCTGCCGCTGCCGACGGTGAAGCCGACAAGCGCGTGCTGGCCGCCGAGCCCGACGCGCCCAAGCTGCACAAGGTGCTGGCGCAGGCCGGCATCGGCTCGCGTCGTGACATGGAGGCGCTGATCGCCGAAGGCCAGGTCCAGGTCAATGGGCAGGTGGCGCATACCGGCCAGCGGATTTCGTTTGGCGACCGCATCAGCGTGGCGGGCCGGGTCATCAAGGTGCGCATCGCGCCCCAGGCACCGCGTGTGCTGGCCTACCACAAGCCGGTGGGCGAGGTTGTCACCCACGACGACCCGCAGAACCGGCCCACGGTGTTCCGCCGTTTGCCGCGACTGCCGCATGGCAAGTGGCAGTCGGTGGGCCGGCTGGACATCAACACCGAAGGCCTGCTGCTGTTCACCAACTCGGGTGAATTGGCCAACCAGCTGATGCACCCGCGCTTCGGCGTCGAGCGTGAGTACGCCGTGCGCGTGCTGGGCACGCTGGACGACAACGGCCGCGCCCGCCTGCTCGAAGGGGTGGAGATCGACGGCCAGCGCGCCTCCTTCAAGTCGGTAGAGGACGGTGGCGGCGAAGGCGTGAACCGCTGGTACCGCGTGGTCATCACCGAAGGGCGCAACCGCGAGGTGCGCAAGCTGTTCGACAAGGTGGGCCTGGGCGTGAGCCGGCTGATCCGCATCCGCTACGGCTGCGTGGTGCTGCCCCGAGGCCTGAAGCGCGCGGCGTTTGTCGACCTCAATGCGGCCGAAGTGGAAGAAATTCGCCGTCTGGGCGCTGGCCGTGACAAGCCGGTCCAGGGTGGCGGGCAGCAGCGTGCGCCTCGCGCCGATATGCCGGCCGGCGGCGCGGCGAGGGATGGCCAGCGCGATGGTCAAAAGGACTTCCAGCGTGATGGCCAACGCGAAGCCCCACGAGACAGCGGCCCGCGTGGCAATCGTCGAGGTGACAAGCCGCGTGGTGGCCCGGATCGCCCGCGTCAAGGCGGCGGTGGGCAAGGTGGCGGTGGACAAGGCGGTGGCGGCCAGGTTGGCGGCCAGGTTGGCGGGCAGGGCAGCGGCCCAGCTACCGTGCCGCGTGAACGTCCGCCGCGTCCGGCCAGGGACCCCGACCATGAATACGCGTCCATCCCCAACCCGCTGATGCAGACCTTCGACAAGCGGGCGATCCGCGAGGCGACCCAGAAGCGGCGCGAGTACGCCGAGGACGGCCCGATTCCGAACCCGCTGGAGCAGACCTACGACAAGCGCTTTGTGCAGAAACCG
>JANOWE010000195.1:0-7115 GCA_031417735.1 Betaproteobacteria bacterium | reverse complement strand
AGCGTTCAGCGGCCGCTGCAACCCGGCTTCGTCTTCGGCTCAGGGCCAGCGCCGACGCTGCCGCCAGCAGCGGGTGATCGTGCGCGGCACGGTCACCACCGCCCACCACAGCGCGTGCAGCACCACTGCCCAGGTCAGCCGGCGGTGGATGTCCTGCGCTTCGTGCAAGAAGTATCCGCGCAGCACACCGAAGCCGACGGTGCCGACGGTGCAGCCAGTGCCGCCGGTGCCGCCGGAGCCGCCGGAGCCGCCGAAGAGGCTACCCAGCTTGACCACCAGTTCCTGTGGCAGGGTCGTGCCGCAGCCGTAGACCACATGCACGGCGTCATGGCGGGCAAAGGACAATCGGGCTCAGGCCGACAGCGCAGGGCCGCGAAGCAGCGCCGGGTTGGCGTGGTCCGACTCGGCCAGGCCTTCGGCCAGCGTCGAGCCACAGTCTTGATGTTCAACGTCATGCATGGCGCGGTCGCAGCCGACAGGCCTCAATATTTCAGCCTTGCGTAATAGGTCTGCTGCGCCGCCTCGCGGGCCTGGCCCAGAGTATGGATGCCCATCTCGGCCAGCAAGGGCACCAGCTTGAGCCAGACCTCGGCGGTGACGATGGCGTCGCCCAGCGCGGTGTGGCGGCCAATGACCGGGATGGCCATGCGCTCGGCAATCGCTTCCAGCCGGTGCGACGCCTGGTTGGGATGGACCACGGCCGACAGCAGCAGCGTGTCGAGCACAGGCTGGTCAAAGTGCAGGCCGGTGGCTTGTTCCTGCAGTTGCAGAAACTTCATGTCGAAGGCGGCGTTGTGGGCCACCAGCACGGTATCCAGGGCAAAGGCGTGGAAGGCCGGCAGTACCTGGGCAATGGTGGGCTGGCCCTTGACCATCTCGGGCCGGATGCCATGGATGGGGATACCGACGGCCGGAATGCTGCGCTGGGGGTCGACCAGTTGCTCGAAGCCCTCTTGCCGCAGCGCCTTGCCATTGACCACGCGCAAGGCTCCGATCTGGATGATCTGGTCGCCCCCCGAGGGGTTCAGGCCGGTGGTCTCGGTGTCGAACACGGTGTAGCTCAGCTCGGCCAGGCGGCGATCGTCCATCGCCCGCGTCTGTTCACTGCTGGCGAAGAGGTCGAAGTCATAGAACTCGGGCCGGCTGTCCTGGCGAACAAAGGTGGCCGCGGCCAACTCGGGCTGGGCCTCGGCCAGTGGCAGCAGAAAGCGGAAGAAGGCCTCGTGGCGTACCCGCTCGCGCTCGAACCAGAACTCGCCACCATGACGCTGCACCACGTCGCGCACGGTCAGCGGGCTGTGCTCGGCGCCGATGCGCATGGCCTCGGTTTCCCAGCCGATCACGGTCTCGGTCGACAGCCCGGCACCGACCCACAACAGGTCGAGCTGGGCCCGGCCACCGGCCGCCGCCAGGCGCAGCCGCAGCAGCCTCACATCATGGTCTTGCGCCAGTCGGCAGGCCAGGCTGGCCAGGGCCTGCAGCAGTGAAAAGCTGTCGACCTTGAGCCAGAGTTCGGCGTCGACCGCGTCGGCCTCCGCCCGCAACGGCGGCTGCAGCGGCAGCCCCTCGATGCGGCGCAGCGCGGCGGCCACCAGATCAGCGCCGAGCATGTCTTCCAGTGGCCAGCGCGTCTTCAGGCTTTGGGTGGTGTGGCTGGCGAGCTGCTGGATGCGCGTCGTCATGGCCTGCACCTCGTCGCGCACCACGGCCTGGAAGCGCTCGCGCTGGGCCGGCGCCAGGTCGGGGTAGTCCAGCATCTCCACCGCCGCCTGCAGGTTGCCCAGCGACGCGCGGCTGGCCTCGGTCAGGGCGTTCAGCTCGGTGTCACGCGCCGATTCATGCTCAAACTCGGCGGTGATGTTGTCCAGCATCAGCACGAAGCCGCCCAGGCGTGATGCGGCGTCAACGGCCATCGCGGCGTCGCGGCCGTGCACGGGCGCCAGCTTGACCCGCATCAACTGCCCGGCACCGCTGGTGGTCAGAAATTGGGCATGGGCTTGGGCCTGGCCGCGCGCCTGCTGCTGGCTGATCTTCTCCAGCGCATGGGCCACCAGCCGGCGGTCGAACACGGTGTAGACCGAGCGGCCCAGGCCGATCAGTTCGGCCCCGTCGGCCAGGCTGGGCACGGCCGACAGGCTGCGAAACTGGGCCCGCGCGGCGGCGTTGTAGAGCAGGATGCGGCCATCCAGGTTGCACACCACCACGGCCTGGGTCAGCTCGGACATCAGCGCGGCCAGGCGGCTGCGCTCTTGTTCGATGCCCTGGCTGGCCTGGGCCACCTGCTCGGCCATCTGCAGGCGCAGGCCCTGGCGCTGATCGGCCAGCTGCTTGATGACTGCGGCCAGGCCACGCAGCGCCGCCGACCCCTGGACCGGCAGCTCGCGCGTGGTGGCGGTGGCCAGCAGAACCTGGGCCTGCTCCAGCAGCTGGGCCGGCGCGCCTACCCAAAGCCGCCACCAGCGCGGCAGCAGCGCGGCCAGCGCCAGAGCCGCGATCAGCACGCACAGCAACAGCAGCGGTGCGCGGGGCGCCAGCAGCGCGCTGGCGGTGGCACGTTCGTCCTCGGCCAGCGTGGCCCAGATCAGGGCTGCGCTGGCCAGCGCCCACAGCAGCAGCAGCGTGGCGGCCGCGACCACCGCCAGTGCCACACCACGAAACTGCCGCTTCTCAAGTGGGTTCATGGCGGCTGCTGCAACAGGTCTTGCACCTTCCGCAGCAGGTCCTTGGTCGAGAAAGGCTTGGTCATGTAGGCGTTCGCACCCAGGGCCAGGCCCTTGGCCACGTCGGTGTCGCGGCCCTTGGCGGTGAGCATCAGCACTTGCATGCTGGCCATGGACTCGTCGGCCCGCAGCTCCTGGCAGACCTCGAAGCCGGTCTTGCCGGGCATCATCACGTCCAGCAGCAGCAGCTGCGGCCGCACCTGGCGCACCAGCGCCAGCGCCTCCAGGCCGTCGCGCGCCAGGCTCACCTCGTAGCCCGCACGCTGCAGCAGAAACTCCAGCGAGATCAGGATGTTGACCTCGTCGTCGGCCACAACGATCTTGGCGCTCATGGTGTGGCTCCTGCTTTGGGTCCTGAAACCGGGGCCGGTCTGCCCTGCTCGCCATCTTGCCCTGCCAGCGCCGCCTCGGGCCAGGGCAGGTGGAAGGAAAAGCAGGCACCTTGCCCTGGATCAGACTGCAGCCAGATGTGGCCGCCAAAGTGCTCGATGATGCGGCGGCTGATCGGCAGGCCAAGGCCGGTGCCATGCGGCCGATGCGCGGCGTCACCACCTTGCTGGAAGCGCTCGAACACGCTGTGCTGCTGGGCGGGCGGCACGCCAGGACCGTTGTCCTGCACCTGCACAGTCAAACCCCGCTCATCGGCCAGCAGGCGCAGCTGCACCCGGCCACCCGTTGCCGGCATGAACTTGGCGGCATTGCCCAGCAGGTTCAGCACCACCTGCATCAGCCGGTCTTCGTCGGCACGCAGCGGCGGCACTGATTCGGGCAATTGCAGTTCGACCACCGCACCACGTTCGCGAAACAGCTCGGCGGTGGTCTGCACCGCACGCTCGAGCAGCGCCCCCAGATCGAGCTCGTCGTTGCGCCAGTCGGCGTTGCCGGACTCGAGCTTGGCCATGTCCAGCACCTGGTTGACCAGGCGCGACAGCCGCTCGGTCTCGGTCACCACGATGCCCAGAAACCTCTGCCGTTGCGCGGGCGCCATGTCGGGCGCGTCGGCCATCAGTTCGGACAAGGCACGGATCGAGGTCAGCGGCGTGCGCAGCTCATGGGTCACGGTGGCGATGAAGTCGTCCTTCAGGCGGTCCAGGCTGGTCAGCTGCTGGTTGGCCTCGCGCAGCTCTTCGGTGACGCGTTGCAGCGACTGCGACTTGTCTTCCAGCGCTTTCGAGTAGGCGCGCAGCTGCGAGGCTTCTTCCAGAATGCGCATCACGTCGCCCAGATCGAGCGGCTCTTCGTCCACCGTGCGCGCCACCATCACCCGCGCCGAGGCCGAGCCGATCACACCGGCCAACTGGGTCTCGACAAACTGCACCATGCGCGCGTCGGGGCTGAGTTGTTCGGCGCTGGCCAGACCACGCTGTCGCGCCGCCTGGTCAAACAAGGTCTGGGCCCGGGCCGCGCCCAGGAAGCGCGTGGCAAGCGCTCGCAGGTCGGGCAGCCGCGCCCGGCCACGCCAGAACACCGGCGCGCTGGTGCCGGCGTCCAGCGCTGAGCGGCGGAACACATCGACGAACAACAGCGCCTGGCTGGCCTCGCGGGCGTTGGGCAGTCGCGCCAGTGACACGCCCACATAGGCCGCCACATTGGCCAGCAGGCTCCAGAACAGCGCGTGCGTCAGGTTGTCCATGCCGCCCAGACCGAACAAATGCTCGGGTCGCAGCCAGGTGATGCCAGCCGGCCCGTTGCTGAGAAAGCTGGCCGGCAACCAGCCCGACTTGGCCAACGAGGGCAGCATCAGCGTGTAGGCCCACAGTGCAGAGCCCGCCAGCAGCCCGGCCAGCGCACCGTCCCGGGTGCCGCCCTTCCAGTACAGCCCGCCCAGCAGCGCCGGCGCAAACTGGGCCACGGCGGCAAAGCTGATCAGGCCGATGGCCACCAGCGCATAGGCCTCGCCGGCAAGGCGGAAGTAAAGGTAGCCCAGCAGCAGGATGCCGGCGATGGCCCCCCGGCGGATCGCCAGCAGCAGGCCGCTGAGGTCGTCCGCCGCAGCCGTGGCCCGCGCGCCGACCCGGCGCGTGCGCAGCAGCAGCGGCATGACCAGGTCGTTGCAGACCATGGTCGAGACGGCGATGGATTCAACAATCACCATGCCGGTGGCCGCGGACAGCCCGCCGATGAAGGCCACCGTCGCCAGCCAGGGCGCGCCATTGGCCAGCGGCAGCGAAATGACGAAGCCATCGGCATTGCCCGGCAGCGCGGCACCCTGCATCAGCCCGGCCAGCGCAATCGGCAGCACGAACAGGTTGATCAGCAGCATGTACAGCGGAAAGGCCCAGACCGCGCGCTTGACATGGCGCTCGTCGACGTTCTCGACCACCATGACCTGGAACTGCCGAGGCAGCAGCAGCACCGACAGCATGGCCAGCAGGGTCAGCGCAAACCACTGTGTATCGGCCACGCGCCCCCACTGCCGCGCATCGCCCGAGCCGCCCTGGGCCAGCGTCATCAGGCCGCGCAGTTCGGGCTGCTCGCGAGCGCGCGCAAACAGCGCCGCCGGGCTGTCGTACAGGCTGAAGCAGACGAACAGCCCCACCGCCATGAAGGCCAGCAGCTTGACCACCGACTCGAACGCGATGGCCGCGACCATGCCCTCGTGGCGCTCGCTGCTGTCGAGGTGGCGGGTGCCGAAGACCATGGTGAAGCCGGCCATCAGCAGCGCCACCAGAAAAGTGCCGTCCTGCCACCAGGTCTGTTGCAGACTGACCTGGCCCGCTGTGGGCACCAGCAGTTCATAGCCGGCGGAGATGGCTTTGAGCTGCAGCGCGATGTAGGGCACGATGCCCACCACGGTGATCAAGCTGACCAGGCCAGCCAGCAGCGGGCTCTTGCCGTAGCGGCTGGCAATGAAGTCGGCGATGGTGGTGATGCGGTAGGTCTTGGCGATGCGGATCATCTTGCGCAGCACCAGCCAGGCCAGGGCCATGCCCAGTGTGGGACCCAGGTAGATCGGCAGAAACCACATGCCGCCGGCCGCCGCCCGACCCACACTGCCGAAGTAGGTCCAGGCCGTGCAGTACACCGCCAGCGACAGCGCATAGACCCAGGCATTGCCGATCACCGAGCGGCCGGCGGCGGCGCGCCGGTCGGCCCACCAGGCGACGATGAACAGCAAGCCCAGATAGGCCAGGGCGGCGGTGATGACCAGCGAAGCGCTCGGCATGGTCCTTGTGGTGCCGCTGCAGGCTGCCGGTCAGTCGCCGCTGTGCTCGGCCAGCCAGCCCATCAGCGCGATCAGCAGAGCCCAGATCGTGAACAGCGCCGTTGGCAGCAGCGGCAGACCGAGCACCGTGGTGTCGTGGTCCCACAGCGCGAGCAGCGGAAAACTCAGCAGCGCCCAGCCCGCGCCGAACAAGGCCATCAGACGTTGCGCACCCAGGCTCTTGAGCAAGTCAACTCCTTCAGCTGTTGCGGCGACCGGGCCGCGAGCGCCATTGTGGGCCTTGGGCTGACCCTGGCCTGACCGCCCGAGATCGGTGCCCAACAGCGTCGTGGTCCCGCTGCAGACCTGCGCAATTGGTGCATGATTGCTGACGCAGAAATGACACGCCACCTGTATGCAAGCCTTTGTGGTGCCGGTCAGTCAATGGTCAGCCACCGAGCCAACACTGGCGCCGAAGCCGCACGATGGGTCTGCTGAAGGATCCGCGCTGCGGCCGCCCGTTGCTGCGAAACAGAGTGAACAACCCAACCGAGGAAACACGATGAGCAAAGATGTGGTGGCCCGCATCCAGGCCAACCCGAAATACCAGGAGTTGCGCCGCAAGCGCAACCGTCTGGGCTGGTCGCTGACGCTGGCGATGATGGTGGTCTATTTCGGCTACATCTCGCTGATCGCCTGGAACAAGGAGTTCCTGTCGCAGCACATCGGCACCGGCGTGACGACCATTGGCGTGCCCATCGGCATGGCCGTGATCGTCTTCACCATCCTGATCACCGGCTTCTATGTGCGTCGCGCCAATGGCGAGTTCGACACGCTGACCCGCGAGATCCTTGAGGCAGAAGGCCAATGAATCCGTCCATCAAATCCATCTTCGCCCTGCTGGCTGCGCTGGCAGCCGGCAGCGCGCTGGCCGCCGGTGCCGATGTCGGGCAGGTCGCCAAGCAGGCCACCAACTGGACCGCCATTGCGATGTTCGGCGGCTTCGTCGTGCTCACGCTGTGGATCACCAAGATCGCCGCGGGGCGCACCAAGTCGGCGTCCGACTTCTATACCGCCGGCGGTGGCATCACCGGCTTCCAGAACGGCTTGGCCATTGCCGGCGACTACATGTCGGCGGCCTCGTTCCTGGGCATCACCGCAGCGGTGATGGCCAGCGGCTACGACGGCCTGATCTACTCCATCGGCTTTCTGGTGGGCTGGCCGGTGATCACCTTCCTGATGGCCGAGCG
>JANOWE010000194.1:0-2013 GCA_031417735.1 Betaproteobacteria bacterium | reverse complement strand
CCCCGGCCCTCGGCCGAGCGCAGGGTCTCACCGTAGAATCCGGGCTTTTCGTCTGCTTCGATGGTGGGTATCAAGGCCGGGTCGCCACACACCGGCATCAACAGCACCGGGCTGGTTCGTCTGCTGGCCAGCCTGGGCCTGGCCAGTGCAGGCATGGGCCGGCCCAGTGGTGCCGACAAACTGGGCCATTGGCTGGACTGGACTGATGACATTGCCTTGTCGACCGCCCTGGCGGACCAAGGCGCCCCGGCGGCCGGTGGCCATGCGGGTCGCGCCAGGGCGCCGTCAAATGCGGCCGCGTCGGCCCAGGCGGCCCAGGCTGCCCGTTCGGCGCTGACCAGCTTGCGCGCTGAACTGGTTCAGGCCATCACCACCGAGCCGCAGTGGTGCGCACCCGCAGGCCCGCCCGACGAGGTCCTGGACCCTGCGCCCTACCGCCAGGCCTACCAGGCCCAGCAGCGGGCCATGCAGGCCCGCAGCAGTTCGCTGCGCGACCTGGTGCGCCAGATGCTGGTCAACGCAGGACCGCCCCTGTCCGGCCTGGCCGCGATCGACGCGGTGCTGGGCAAGGGTCTGGCCGGGCACGAGCGACAACTGCTGGCGGCCCTGCCCAGTCTGATGGAGAAGCACTTCAAGTCACTGCGCCTGGCCCGGCAGCCCGGGTGGCTGGAGGCCTTTGGCCAGGACACCCAGGCCCTGCTGATGGCCGAGCTGGACATCCGGCTGTTACCGATTGAAGGAATGATGCAAGCCCTGAACACCCTGGCCGAACGCCAGCCCCAAGCACCCCCGCTGAACCCGCCGCAGCCGGCCGCCGCATGAACCGCCACGCCTTTGCAGCCGCCTTTGCCGCGGGCCTGCTGTTGCTGGCCTGGGTGGCACGCAGCCATGTCGGCGGCCATGCGCTGGCGCTGACCATGACTGCGCTGATCGGCGCCTTCTACCTGATGGGCGCGCTCGAGCTGCGGCGCTTTCGCCAGGACACGGCCGGCCTGGACCGGGCGTTGGCGGCCGTCAACGCGCCACTGCCCTCGCTGAGCGACTGGCTGGCCACGCTGCCCGCCTCGCTGCGGCCGTCCGTTCAACAGCGGGTCGAAGGCGAGCGGGTGGGCCTGCCCGGCCCGCTGATGACGCCCTACCTGGTCGGCCTGCTGGTGCTGCTGGGCATGCTGGGCACCTTTCTGGGCATGGTCGTCACGCTCAATGGCGCGGCGCTGGCAATGGACAGCACCGCCGACCTGGCCACGCTGCGCGCCGCGCTGACCCAGCCGGTGCAAGGCCTGGGCCTGGCCTTTGGCACCTCGGTGGCCGGCGTGGCCGCCTCGGCCATGCTGGGCCTGATGTCGGCGCTGTGCCGGCGCGACCGCGTGCTCGCGGCCCAGGCGCTGGACCACTGCCGCGCCGGCCCGCTGCGCCAGCATTCACAGGCCCACCAGCGTGAATTGACCTTGCTGACCCTGCAGGCCCAGGCCGGCGCCATGCCGGCCCTGGTCGACAAGCTGGAGACCATGATGCTGCAGATGGCCCAGCACAGCCAGACCGTGAACGCCCAGCTGCTGGCCGGCCAGCAGGGCTTTGCGCAGCAGACGCAGCGCGACTTTGCCGCGCTGGCCAGCAGCGTCGAGCAGTCATTGCGCCAAGGCCTGAGCGAGGGCGCGCGCCTGGCCGGCGCCACGCTGCAGCCCGTGGCCGAGGCCACCATGGCGGCCATGGCCAGCCACACCACCAGGCACCAGCAAGAGGTGGCCGAACTGCTGCAGACCCGGCTCGACGCGGTGGCCCAGCAGGTCGACCGGTGTGTGGCCGGCCTGGCCCAGGCCGGCGCCGGCGCTTTGGCCGAGCACCAGCGCAGCAGCCTGGCGCTGACCGACGGCTTGCAGACCTTGTTGCAAGGCTTCAGTCAGGGCTTCGAGCAGCGCGCCGGCGCGCGGCTGGCCAGCGGCGACCCGGCCCAGGGCGGCCGGCGCGCCGAGCTTCAGGCCGCCGATCCGCAGCGCGTGTCGGCCATGGGCC
>JANOWE010000193.1:0-9971 GCA_031417735.1 Betaproteobacteria bacterium | reverse complement strand
ACCGGCTGCAGCCGCGCGAGAACTTCGATCGTGGCTTCCCGCTCGCGACGTTGTCGTTCACGAGCAAGGGGATGCTGAAGGACCGCATCTACGGCATCAAGGAAACGCTGTTCCACGATCCGTACTACCAGCGCCACATCGTCGGCACGCCGGTCGTGCGTGCCGTCGAGGGGGGCACCTTCCGCTGCGAGGCGAACTATGCGGTGCTGCGCACCAAGTTGTCGGACGCATCGACGGTGTTCAACGTCGGCCGCTACCTCGACCTCATCGTGCAAACCCCCGCAGGCCTGAAGTTCGCATCGCGCGAGTGCATCTACGACTCCGAGATGATCCCCAACGCCATCATTTACCCGATCTGAGGCCGACCATGAGCCAAACCAACTGGGTTGACGCGCTGTCGACCGACGATCTGCCCACCGACGACGTCATCGGCGTCGTGGTCGCCGGGCGCGACATCGCGATCTACACCGTCGGCGATGCGACCTACGCCACCGACAACATCTGTACCCACGGCCAGGCCCGCTTGTGCGACGGCTTTCTCGACGGCCACGAGATCGAGTGCCCGCTGCACCAGGGCAAGTTCGACGTTCGCGACGGCCGACCCACCTGCGAGCCGGTGACCGAGGCCATACGCAGCTACCCCGTGCGCATCGCCGGGCAGCGCGTGTACCTGCAGATCGACTGACCGCCGCCTGACCCCTTCCGCCATCGGTGCCGCGTCTGGCCAAGCGGCAGCGCCGCGCTGCGGGCGCCACCAGAGTTCGTGCACCCCTCACTTGGAATCTGAGCCATGAAGTTGTATGGATTCTTTCGCAGTGGCAGCTTGCACCGCCTGCGCATCGCGCTGAACCTGAAGGGCCTGGCCTGTGGGCAGGTGACCATCGATCTGCGCACCGACCAGCATCTGGGCGAGGCCTTCAAGGCCAACAATCCGCAACAACTGGTGCCGGCGCTGGACATCGATGGCGTCGTGATGACGCAAACCCGCGCCATCCTTGAATGGCTGGAGGAACGTTATCCGACCCCTGCGCTGCTGCCCGCCGACGCGCAAGGGCGCGCACGGGTGCGAGCACTGGCGGCCATCGTCGGCTGCGACGTTCTCCCGGTCAACAACCGGCGCATCCTCGAAACGCTGCGGCACGAGTTTGCTGCCGACGAGAAAGCGGTCAATCGTTGGTGCGCCCGTTGGATCGGTGAGGGCTTCGATGCCATCGAAGCCCTGCTGGCCGCCGACCCTGTGCGCGGTGATTTCTGCTTCGGCCACACGCCCACGCTGGCCGACGTCTATCTGGTGCCGCAGATTGAAAGCGCGCGCCGCGTCAATGTCGACCTGGCACGCTGGCCGCAGTTGCTCAGGGTTGACGCGTCATGCCGCGAACTGCCAGCGTTCATGCATGCTGCGCCCGCCGCCCATCCGGACGCCCGGTGACCTGCTGAATCGTCGCGGGACCCGCCAGGGGTGTGGGAACCAAGCTCACGTCAATGGCTGGTGCGCCACTGCCGACGGGGCTCGCAGGCTTTAGTGCGGGTCCCTCCCAACGACCTGCTCAGCAAGGATGGCGAGGCGGCAGCGTACATGCCATCGAGGCCCAGCCGAGGCACTTCGGCGGCTGGCCAGATGATGCGCGGCGCCTGCCGGTCACGGCCAGCGCACGCGCCTTGCCGCCCTGGACCTGCGGCAGCACCAGTTCGATGTTGACCACCATGAAGGCGGCCTCGCCGGTGAGCAAGGCGTTCACAGCCTGAGGGCCACCCTTGCAGGGCACATGCACGACGTCCAGACGGGCCACCGACTGCAGCATCGCCCCGGCCAGGTGCACCGCCGTGCCATTGCCGGTGGACGCGTAGTTCAGCTTGCCCGGCTGTGCCCTGGCCAGGGCGAGCCATTCGGCCACCGACTTCAGGTTCAGCGTGGCCGAACTGGCCAGCAGCAGCGGCGACGCGGTGACCTGGGTGATCGGTGCAAAGTCTTTCAGCGCGTCGTAGCTCAGCTTGCGGTAGACCCCGGGCGCGATGGCATGGGTGGCCACCGAACCGAGCAGGATGGTGTAGCCGTCGGGTGCCGCACGCGCCACCGCAGCGGTGCCGACCGTGCCGCCTGCGCCGGCGCGCTTGTCGACGATCACCGATTGGCCCAGCTGCTTGCGCATCTCTTCGGCCAACGATCGGGCCACGATGTCCAGCGCCCCACCCGCAGGAAATGGCACGACCAGCGTCACCGGTTTGGTCGGAAACGCCGTCTGCGCCGTGGCGCCGCCGCAGGCAGCCAGCAGGCCCACCAGCAGATGAAAAACCGTCTTCATGAGTCGCTCTAATGGATTGATAGGCCCAGCGGGAACCTGGCCGGATCAGGGCCTGTGACCGCATGGGTCAGTGAACCCCTGGAATTCAAGCATTTGCCAAGGCCAGATGGCCTCGGGTTCATCCTGAGCAAGACTGACTTGAGCTGCAGCTCGCGCAGAAGTGCGGTGAGAGGGCCGCCTTGGCTCTGGGGTTTCTACGGACGTGCGCAGGGCTCGATCGGATCAGCCATCCAGCGGCGGCGGCATCAGCCCGGTCCGCCGGCCGGCGGCAGCTGCGCCGCGTCGACCACCGCAAAACTGCCGCTGAAGCGGTCGAGCAGGCCGAAGAAGGCCGCCAGGCGGGTGGCGTCGCCGACCAGACGCAACTGGCCGGTCGAGATGGCGGCCACGGGGTCGATCTTGCGTTGCAGCAGCAATTCCAGCGTCGGCCTGTCGATGGTGATGGCCAGGTCGGCGCTCGGGGCCTGGGCGACGCACAGGCTGTGCATGGCGCCGTTGACCAGTTCGACCAGCCAATGCTGCTGGGTATCGGTGAAGAACCAGTGCAGCTTGAAGGCCAGCGCTTCGGCGCGGGGGCCGTTCAGGCGCACGGCCAGCGCGTCGAACAGCAGTTCGTTGTTCACCGCGCGCAGCAGGCTGCCGCCCAGCACATTGGGCATGGCCGGTGGCGGGCCTTCGCGGTACTCGTGCGCGCCCAGCAGATAGGCGTTGCGCCAGGTCGCAGACTCGGCCTGAAAGCCCATCTGCTCCAGCGCGCTGGCGGCCAGTTCACGGGCCGGCTGATGGTCGGGGCGGGCGTAGACGGCATGCTTCATCACCTCGGCCACCCAGCGGTACTGGCCGGCGTCGAAGTCGGCCTGGGCGCGGGCCATCACCGCGTCGATGCCGCCCATGTAGTCGATGGTCTTTTGCGCCGCCGGCACCGGCGGCAGCGCATGCAGGTTGGCCGGGTGGGCGTCGTACCAGCTCAGGTAGCGCTGGTAGACCGCCTTGACGTTGTGCGACAGGCTGCCGTAATAGCCGCGCGCATGCCAGCGTTTGGCCAGGCCGGGCGGCATGGTCAGGTTTTCGGCAATCTCGGCCGGCTTCAGGCCATGGTTCATCAATCGCACGGTCTGGTCGTGCAACACGCGGTACATGTCGCGCTGTTCGGACAGGAAGCATTGGATGGTCGGGCCGTCCCAGGTCGGCCAGTGGTGCTGGGCCATCAGCACGTCGATGCGGCCGGCGTAGCGGTGCAGGGCCAGGTTCAGGTACTTGCTCCAGGCCAGCGCGTCACGCACCTGGGCGCCGCGCAGCGGGCACAGGTTGTGCATCAGGTGGTTGGTGTTCTCGGCCATGTTCAGCGCACGCAAGCCGGGAAAGAAAAAGTGCATCTCGGCCGGAGCCTCGCTGTCGGGCGCCAGCTGGAATTCGATCTCGAGCCCGTCGATGCTGTGGCACTCGAACGGCTGGCTGATGCTCAGCGTGGGCGCCAGCAGGCCCGGCTGGGCCCGGGGCAGGGTCTTGCCCAGGCCGGCGTCGACCTGGGCCGCCGGGCCCTTGGGCAGGGTGTGGCCGAACTGGAACTGGGCCCGCCGGGCCATGGCCACGCCGGCGATCACGTTTTCGGCCACAGCGTGGTGCATGAAGCCGGCCGGCGCGATGATCTGGACCTGGCCTGCGGCCACGTCTTCGGCGCTGACCAGGCCCAGCACGCCGCCAAAGTGGTCGCCATGGCTGTGGCTGTACATCACCGTGTGCAGCCGGCGCCGGCCCTGCGGGTCGCGGTGCTGGCGGTACAAGGCCAGCGCGGCGGCGGCGGTTTCGGCGCAGGACAGCGCGTCCAGCGCGATCAACCCGGTCCGGCCTTCGATGAAGGTGATGTTGGCGATGTCCAGCCCGCGCACCTGGTAGATGCCGGCACAGACCTCGAACAGGCCATGGTGGCGGTTCAGCCGCGCCTGCCGCCACAGGCTGGGGTTGACCGTGGGCGCCGGGTTTTCATCGTCCAGAAAGGCGTAGTCACGCTGGCTGAACAGCACGCTGCCATTGGCGCGCAGCACCTCGGCCTGGGCGATGCTGCCGATGAAACCCCGGCTGGCGTCGGCCTCGTCCACGCCGTCTTCAACGGGCAGGTCCTGCGCCAGCAGACGGTGGAAATCGAGCGTGGGTCCGTAGGCGCGGTTCATCGCAGCTGTCCTTGTGTGGGGCGGCACCCATCGGCCGAGCCCGGCCATGTTGGCATAGCCAGACCCCAGCGCAAAGGCTCAGCGCCGGCCGCGCCGCGTCGCGCCAAAGGGCGAACCGCCGCCCTGCTCACGCCGGGCTGCGGGCTTGCGCTGGCGCGCCTGCCACAGTGGCCGGCGCGCGCGCAACTGGTTGGCAATGCCGTCGTTCAGACGCTCGCGCAGCGCCACCACCTCGTCGACAAAACCATAGACGCCTGGAAAGCGCTGGTCCAGCCACAGCCACAGCGTGCACACGCGCAGCGTCTGTTCCATGCGGTCCAGGCGGCTGGTCTCGTCGACCTGGTGCAGGAAGTCGGGCTCGCCGACCTCGCCGTCCCAGGCATGGCGTTCGGTCCAGCCCAGGAAGGACTGCACCAGCTGGTCGGCGCGGGTGTCCACCGGCGACTGGGCATAGACGAAGCGCTCGCGCAGCGACAGCGGCGCGGCGCGTTCGTCGAGCTGCGCCGCCAGTTCCTGCATCTGCTGCAGCTCGGCCACCGCAAAGTGCTGATTGTCCAGCGCCAGTTGTTCGACAAACACCGCCAGCACCTCGCCCAGACGGCGCTTTCCCAGCTTGTCGGCAATGGTCTGCACATGCCAGTTGTTCGGCGCCACCGGGGCCTTGAAGTGGTTGGGCGCGCGCGGCTGCAGGTCCAGCAGTTCGCGCAGCATGGCCGCAGCTCCGGGTTCGGCCTCGGCCAGCACGCCGGTGAAGCCTTCTTCGTGGATGCCGTAGCGGCCGGCGCGGCCGGCGATCTGGTGCACCTCGCTCTCGTCGAGCGTGCGGTCGGCCGTGCCGTCGAACTTGACCAGGGTCGAGAACAGCACGCGGCGGATCGGCAGGTTCAGGCCCATGCCAATGGCGTCGGTGGCCACCAGCACCTCGGTCTGGCCGCTGGCAAAGCGCTCGGCCTCGCGGCGGCGCACCTCGGGCGGCAAGGCGCCGTAGATCACGCTGACGGTCTTGCCGCCTTCCGCGACCTGGTCGCGCAGCATCAGCACGTCCTTGCGGCTGAAGGCCACCACCGCATCACCCAGGCGCAGCGACGCAATGGGCACCGCAGCGGGCAGCAACTGCACCTGCTGCATGCGCTGGAACTGCCTTACCTCGCAGGTTTCGCCGCACAGGCCCAGCAGGTTCTGGATCGCCGGCACGGCATAGGCCGAGCAGATGATCAGCAGCTCCTTGGCCGGCGCGGCAACGATGGCCTGGGTCCAGGCCCAGCCGCGCCAGGGGTCGAAGATCATCTGCGCTTCGTCGATCACCGCCACGTCGATGGGCTCGCTGGTGCCCATCATCTCGATCGTGCTGCTGACCACCCGCGCGCCGTCCACCGGCGCCGATTCTTCACCGGTGCGCAGGCTGCAGGGCACGCCTCGCGCCATCAAACGGTCGCGGCCTTCAAGGGCCAGCAGGCGCAGCGGCGCGAGGTAGGTGCCGCGCTCGCAGGTCGCCAGCCGCTCAAAGGCCTGGTGGGTCTTGCCGCTGTTGGGCGGGCCGACGAACAGCGTGACCTTGCGTTCGAGCCGGCGCGCGACCTTGAAACTGTCGGGGTAGCCCTGAAAGGCCAGCTCGGCGGTCAGGTCGTCCAGCGTGTCGAGCTCATTGACGCGGTTGGCCCAGCGGTCGAGCGCGCGGTTGCAGGCCGCGAGCAGGCTGGCGATGGGCTGTGGCGTGGCGCATTCGCTCTGCAGGCCGGGCAGCAGTGAATCAAGCCGGCCGGGGTTGATGTAACCGGCCTGCTCGACCAGGGTGTCGAGCATGGCCTGCAAGGGCTCGGCATGGGCATAGCCCGAATGCTGCTGCAGCAGGGCTTGCAGCGGCGCCAGTTCACCGTCGCGGAAATAGGTCCACACCGGCTCGGCATCCAGCGCGATCAGGTGGTTGACGGTGATCTGCCAGTCGTGCTGGGCCAGCCGCAGGGTGTGGCTGGCCTGGCGTTCCCAGGTCGCCGGGCCGGCGCGGCTGATGTGCAGCGCGGCCAAGCCTTCACTGCGCCGGGCCATCAGCGCGCGCAGCTTCGGCCCGGTGCCGACCACGTCGATGTGGCGCAGCGCGGCATTGATCAGCGCGGGCGCAATCCAGCGGCTGGGCCGCTGACCGGGCACAGCACGCTGCAGCAGCACCAGGCCCAGTTCGTCCAGCCTGGCCTCGGCGTCGGCCGCATGTTCGGGCACCAGATCGGCCGGCAGGTCGTGCGCGCTGACCACCTGGGGCAACTGGTAGGCCGCCTGGCGCACGCGGTACAGGGCCTGGACGCTGATCTGCGCCGGCACGCGGCTGGCATGGCCGGGTTCGGGCAAGGGTGGCGGCGGGGCGGGGGCGCGCTCGGGCGCGGTTGGGGCTGGAGGTGTGGTCATCGCTGGTTGGGCACTTTACCCCGCGACTGTGGCGCCAAAACCCTGGCCCACGATGGCCGCGCCGGGCTGGCCGCCGCGCCTGCACTCACGGCCTCGGCCTGGCCGACATCGCGCATGGGCGGCGCCGCCAGGGGTCGCCCTGCAAAGCCTGTCCAGCCACCCCCCGCCCGGCCATGCGGCGGCCCTGGCACGCCTTGCCGGCCAGCGGCCGCCTGGCCTGCACGCATTGCACTGACCCGGCGCGCAGTTTTCCGGACCGCCGCTGCTTCTTCTGCCCTGCCGGGCCGCCGTTGAGTCACGGTGAATTGGCCGCCATCGGCCGGCCCTTCTTCAGCGCCGCCGGTGCCGGCCCGGGCCAGCGATCTGGAAGCCTCTCTGTCCAGCCTGAGACAGGCGGCAGCAGACCGGACTGTCCGACCACTTGGCGGCGACAATCGCCGGCGATGAATTCCCCCGCTCCCCCTGCGCTGCGTCACAGCGCCTTCTACCGCTTCGTGCCGCTGGCCGACCCCACGGCCGCCGCAAACAGCCTGCGTGCGCTGGCCCAGGGCCTGCGCGGCAGCATCGTGGTGGCGGGCGAAGGCGTCAACGGCACGGTGGCCGGGCCGGTGGCTGCGGTCAGCGCCTTCGAGGCCGCGCTGCAATCGCCCGTGCTGCTGGGCGGCGCGCTGCGCGGCATGGTCTTCAAGCACAGCGACTGCGACGGCCAGCCCTTCGGCCGGCTGAAGGTAGGCGTCAAGCCGGCCATCGTGGCGCTGGGCGAGCGAGGCGGCGCGGCGCTTGACCCGTCCGGCGCCCTGCCCGCGCCCGATGAGCATGACCACAGCCACCTCCGCCCCGAGGCCTGGCGGGCGCTGATGGCCCGCCCCGAGGTGGTGCTGCTGGACAACCGCAACCACTTCGAGTTTCGGCTCGGCCGCTTCAAAGGCGCGCTGGACCCGCAGGTGCACAACTTCCGCGACTTCATGGCCTTTGTGCAGGCCCGGGCGTCGGCCTGGCGGGCCGCCGGCCGGCCGCTGGCGATGTACTGCACCGGCGGCATCCGCTGCGACAAGACCGCACCTTGGCTGCGCCGGCTGGGTCTGCAGGTCTGGCAGCTGGACGGCGGCATCCTGAACTATTTTCAAAGCCTGCCCGACGCCGAGCGCGACTGGCAGGGCGAGTGCTTTGTGTTCGACCAGCGCATCGCGCTGAACACCCAGCTGCAGCCCAGCGGCACCACGGCCGAGCAGGTCTACGACCCGGCCCATCCCGACGAGGCCTGGCGACTGCAGCGCGCACAGCGGCTGGCCCAAGCCGGCAGCTGAGTTGGCCGACCACCAGCCCGCACCGCAGCGCGACGGCATCCGCGCCAGTCGGGTCGGCGTGGGCGCTGGCCACTGGGCCAACGTGGGCGATTTTCTGCACTGGCGCTTTCCACATGCCGGCCCCTGGGCTGCCCGGCTGGCCGCGGGCGATGTGCTGGACGCCGGCGGCCGGCCACTGACCGCCGACGCGCCCTGCCCGCCTGGCCTGCTGATCTGGTACTGGCGCCAGCCGCCAGCCGAAGCGCCGATCCCGTTCGAGCTCGACCTGCTGCACCAGGACGAGTGGCTGGTGGTGGTCGACAAACCGCATTTCCTGGCCGTGACGCCGGCCGGCCGCCACCTGCAGCAGACCGTGCTGGTGCGGCTGCAGCGGCAGTTGCGGCTGCCCAGCCTGGCGCCCATGCACCGGCTGGACCAGGACACCGCCGGCGTGCTGGCCTTCACCGTCCAGCCGGCCACGCGCGACGCCTACCAGCGCCTGCTGCGCGAGCGGCTGGTGCACAAGGTCTACGAAGCCGTAGCACCCTGGCGCGACGACCTGGTCTTGCCGCTGACCTGCCAGCACCGGCTGGAACAGCGTCCCGGCGCGGCCTTCATGCAGATGCAGGTGGTCGATGGCCAGGCCAATGCCCAGACCGAGTTGGCGCTGATCCGCCGCTTGCCGCCCTCAGGCCCTGCGGCAAGCAACGCCGGACCCGTCGAACTGGCGCACTACCGACTGACCCCCCACACCGGCCGCAAGCACCAGCTGCGGGCCCAGATGAACGCGCTGGGCCTGCCCATCGTCGGCGACCGCATCTACCCGACGCTGCTGCCCGAGCCGGCGCCCGACACCGCAGCCGACCACAGCCAACCGCTGCAGTTGCTGGCCCGTGAGCTGCGCTTTACCGACCCGGTCACCGGCGCGCTGCGGCAGTTCAGCAGCCGGCGCCAGTTGCAGGCCGTGGTGGCAGCCGAAGGCGCTGCCCTCAACCCATCCATTGGCTGACCGGCACCGCGCTGTCCTGCAGTTCCTGCGACAGCACGTCGACCAGCGCCGGGCCGTCATCGGCCAGTGCAGCGCGCAGCGCGGCGCCCAGGTCGGCCGGGTCTTCGACCCGCCAGGCCCTGACACCGAAGGCTTCGGCCACGCGTGCGTGGTCGGTGCGGTCGAAGTCGACCGAGAAGTAGCGCTGGCCATAGCCGGCCTTCTGGCTGGCCTTGATCCAGCCGAAGGCCGCGTTCGAGAAGACGATCATCTTCAGCGGCAGCCTGAACCGGGCAATGGTCTCCAGCTCGCCGCAGGTGAAGCCGAAACTGCCGTCGCCCATCACCGACACCACCACCGCGTCGGGCCGGCCGAACAGCGCACCCACGCCGGCCGACATCGAATAGCCCAGCGCGCCATGGGCGCGGTTGGTGATGACGTGGCGGCCGGACTGCGGCGCGTTGAAATAGGCCGCCAGGTAGGGGCATGGCGTGCCGGGGTCGGCCACCACCACGGTGCGGGCCGGCAGCAGCCGGTTCAGCGCATCGACCACCCGCTCGTGCCGGATCGGTTTGTCCAGCGACGCCGCCAGCGGCGCCAAGAAGGCCTGCTTGTCCCGACGCGCCTTGGCCACCAGCGCGCGCCCGTCCACCGCGTCGGCCGGCCGCCGGCCGGGGCGGGCCGTATGTGTTCACGGGGTGCCCCCGCCGAAGCAACGTGTGTTCGTCCCAGTTGAATCAGGGGCCAACATCTGCCGCACCCCAGTGCCGCCGCTCAGCCTGTCGGAGCGGCGTCCAACTTCCTGGGCATCAAGCTCGGTGGC
>JANOWE010000192.1:0-37404 GCA_031417735.1 Betaproteobacteria bacterium | reverse complement strand
GCCTTCTGCGCATCGGCCACGAGGGTGAAGCGCCCGCCCTCGTAGCCCAGCGGAAACTGCAGCGGGTTGATCGCCAGCCGGTGACGGCCCAGCGTGGCGGCCGGGGTGCTGACGGCGGTGACCGCGCTGCGGTTGGCGCCGCTGTAGACATCACCCGGGTTCTGGTTGTCGACCACCACCCAGTCGCCCACCGCCGGCAGTGCCGACAGCGGCGACAGCACGTCGAAGCTGCTGGTGGCGGCCGACGGGTCGACCGCCGCGCTGCCGGCGTTGACCGTGTCCACCGCCAGCCGGTAGCGCCCGCCGGCCAGGCTGGGGATCAACTCGATGCATTGGTCGGCCGGCGTGCGCAATGAATTGGGCACGGCCGCGCGCACATCGGCCAGCAGCCGGCGCAGGGCCTGGTCGGCCTCGGCCAGCAGCATGGCGCGGCTGCGGCTGGCCAGGTAGGTGCTGAACGCGGGCTTGAAGAACACCACCAGCGTGGCCGCCATGATGCCGAACAGCACCAGGGTGATGACCAGCTCGACCAGGGTGAAGCCCCGTGCCGGGCCGCGCCTTGGTGGCCTTGACGACCGCGTCATGAGGCGTAGTCCGTGCGCCAGCCCACCAGTTGCAGGCTTTGCCCGGGCTGGCTGACGGTGATGACGATGCGCTTTGCCGCGGCCACGCCGGCCAGCGTGCCGGTGATTACCGTGACGCTGACCGAGTAGCCTGCCAGCGCCGGGATCGCCGTGCCGTCGAGGTTGCAGATGCCGCTGCTGCCGTAGCCGTGGTAGTCGCCCACGTCGTTGAAGGTGTCGCGGGCGCAGCCCGAGGGCGCGGCATTGGCGGCCACGGCATAGGGCTTGAGCTGGATCTCTTCGAGCAGTTCCTGCGCCACCGACAGCATCTGTTTTTGCAGCATCGGGTCGGCGCTGGACCGGGCCACGGTCGAGAAGGCCAGCATCAGCCCGGTCAGGCCGACGCCCAGCACGACGATGGCCAGGATGGCCTCGGGCAGCGTGAAGCCGCGCTGGCGGCGGCGCAGGCCGGCGCGGGGAAAGGCGCGGGGACCGGCGCGGGGACCTTCGCGACTACTGCACATGGCCGGTTTCACCCACCAGGTTGATGCTGGGTTCACCGGCCACGCTGATGCTGACGTTGACCGTGTTGCTGCCCGCGCCGTCGCTGGTGATGCGGCCGTCGGGCTGGAAGTGCAGCGTGCCGGCGGGGCTCACGGTCATGCTCAGGCCGCTGCTGTCAACCGCCCAGCGGGCGTCGCCGTCGGGCCCGGCCAGCGGCGTGTCGCAGCTGGTGGCAGGGTGGGCGCTGGCGATGGCCAGGCGCACCTCGCCGGTGGCCGGCGTGACACAGACCAGCCGCCGATGGCCCTGGGCCAGGCTGCGGCCATGCTGCAGCGCGGCGCGCACCTGGTCGTTCCAGCCCGCACCACGCAGCGCCAGCGCGCCGCCCAGCCGGGGCAGGGCCACCACCGCCAGAATGCCGGTGAGCAGCAGCACAGCGATCAGTTCGACCATCGTGAAGCCGCCTTGTTGTCGCACCGCGCCCTGCCTCTGCCAAGGGCAGGGCGTGACGCAGGGCTCAGAACATCTCGCGGGCATGGACGGTGCGCCGGGTTTCGGGGGCAAAGATGCCGAAACTGGCACGGGCGCCGGGGTCGCGGTCGTAGGTGGCCGCGCAGCTGCCGTTGCGGCTGCGCAGCCAGGGCCTGGCCGCACCGGTGCTGGTCGGGTGGCTGGCCTGGCAGGACAGGTCGGCCGCGCCGCTGCCCAGGTTCAAGGCCAGATCGAAGCTGACGCTGCTGCCGGCGGGCGACGGTGCGCTCAGGCTGAGCAGGCCCTGGCCGGCGCTGAGCGTGACGGCCGAGGCGCTGCTGCTGGCCGTGCTGGCCGCGCCAAAGGCATCGCGCGGGTTGGACCGCACCACGCTGGCCGCCGGCACGGTGGTGCAGCTGTCTGCACTGTTGAGCACCCAGCTGTTGCCGCTCCAGTAGTCGGCCGCCACGGCCAGTTGCAAGGCTGCGCTGGCGCTGCCAAAGGCATTGCTCAGGCGCAGGCGGCCATAGCGCAGCGGCGTGGCGGCGGCCACGGCGGTGCTGGTCGCGCTGACGGCGTCGCTGTCGGTCGGTGCGGCCCACAGCACCAGGCTGGCCGGTGCCACCGGCGCGGCCGGCCGGCTGACCAGGTGCCAGGCCTGCACGGTGGACTGTCCGGCGACCCAGGCGCCCGAGGCGGCGGTGGCGCCCGCGCCCAGCGTGGCGCCCGTGGGCAGACCCACGCCACTGAAGCCAAAGCTGGCCCAGGCCGTGGTGTCGAGCTTGGCAAAGCTGCCGGCGTAGTTTTGCGTCACCGTGCCGCTGCTGTTTTCGGCGCGCAGGTTGAAGCTGCTGCCCAGGCCGTCCTGGCCCAGGTAGGTGAAGGCCGCGCTGCAGGCGCCGCTGGCCGTGCCGGGCGTGAGCGTGAAACGGCTGGGCACGAAGCGACCGATGTTGGCGCTGGCGCTGCCGCTGACCTGGCCGGTGCCCAGGTAGTCGGCGTCGGCGATGCGCGCGGCGAGCTGAATGATGCCGACCTCGCTGTAGGCCAGGTTGCTCACGCTGGCCACGCCGGAGGCGAAGCTGGTGCCGGCGATCGTGGCATTGCTCAAGGTGCCGGCATTGCCGGCCGCAGGCAGCAGCAGGGTCGGGCTCAGCAGTACGCCCTCGGCGGGGCTCTCGCGGCCGAAGTTGGGTGTCGTGGCGCCGCCGCTGGTCAACGCGGTGATGGTCGCGGCGAAGGCCTCGCCGGCCTTGACGAAGCGGGCCCCGCTGGCGCTGGTCGCGGCCGGGTTGGCCAAGGCCGGCGCGGCGGTCTGGGCCACCGCGCTGATGGAAAAATTGGCCGGCCGGCTGACAAAGGCATTGCTGCTGCCGCTGAGCAAGGCCCCGCCCACGGTCTTGCTGGCCAGCAGCGTGAGCTGGCCGACGTCGGCGAAGTCGAAGCTGAAAGGCGCATTGCCATTGGCGTCGAAGACCATGTTCACCGCGGTATAGGCCGGCGTGGCGGCCTGGTCGTTGCGGCTGATGGGGGTGGCCGTGCTGCCGGTCAGGGTCAGCAGGTTGGCGCCGCTGCAGGTGCTCGGGTTGTTGCACTGGTAGGCCCAGTTCACGGTGTTCGCGCCGGCCAGCGCCGCTTCACAAGCCTGCGTGGTGGTGCTGGTTTTCACTGCGCGCAGCACCAGGGCAGCCGAGGCGCTGCCGGCGGTCTGCGTGGGCACGGTGGTGGCCGCGCCATTGGCCGCCGCCGCCACCACCAGGCCGGCGCTGGCAAAGCTGCTGGCGCAGCTGTTGCCCGCCGCGCAGGAACTGCCGTTCGGGCAGCATTTGCGCGGATTGTTCCCCGTCGCCTGCTCGCCCGACAGGCTGACCGTGACCACTGCGCCGTCGGCCGCGCCAGGGTGGCTCAGCGTGGTGCTGGCCACGCCGCTGGCGTCCAGGCTCAGGGTGGTGGCTGCCAGGCTGCCAGCGCTGGTGGCCAGGGTCACGGTCTTGCCGGACAGGCCGGCCATAGCGCTGGTGCAGGGGCTGCTGCTGTTGCTGCAGGCGGTGACGGTGACCGTGCTGGGCAGGCAGGCCAGGCTGGCGCTGGGCAGCGACAGCTCGTAGTGGTCGGGTCCGGTGTCGTCGTCGATCAAGGTGAGGCCCATCACCGACTTGGCGCTGTCCAGGCGCACGGCGGTGTCAACGCTGACCACGCTGGTGATGGTCAGGGTGATGGTCTTGGCCGGCTCGGTGACGTTGTCGTTGGTGATCGTGAAGTCGATCGACGTGCCGTCGGGCGTGTTGGGGTCGAGCGGGTCGATGACCACGCTGCCGGTGCTGGGCAGGTTGGTGTCGCCGGCACCGGCGCTGCCGCTGACGCTGTAGTTGACGGTGATCTTCTTGGTCGGCACCACGCGGGCCGAGATCAGCGCCGAGTAGCTGGCGTCGACGCCTTCGGTCAGGCTGGCGCTGGCGAGGTCGAACGAGACATAGTTGAAGTCGGCCACGTTGACCGTCTCGGTGTCGCTGTCATTGCTGGTGGCCACCAGCCCGCTGCTGGGCGTGGTGATGGCGGCGGTGGTGTTGAGCAGGCCCAGCACATGGGGCTTGCCCGAGATCGTCAGCGTGGCGCTGATGCCGGGGGCCAGGCTGCCCACGGTCCAGGTCAGGGCCGATGCGCCCTGGCTGGTCGTGCCCTGGCTGGGGGTCTTGACCAGGCCGGTGAAGTTGGTGGTGGAGATGCCGGTGTCCGTCAGCACGATGCCGGCCACCGTGTTGAAACAGCTGTTGTTGCTGACGGCGACGGTGTAGGTCACGGACGTGACGTCGATCGTGGCGTTTGCGGTGTTGGCGCTGTTGTTGACCACCAGGTCCGAGCCGCTGGCGTTGCAGGCATTGCTCAGGCCGATGGTGTGGAAACTGGTGTTGGCCACCGCGGCCGGCCAGCTGCCGCCGTCAACGGGCCGGGCGACATCGCCGTTGGTGTCGCTGCTGGAGGTGACGCTGGCCACCTTCGGCGTGCCCAGACAGCCGGGCAGGGCCTGGATCTGGCCCGCCATCGCCACATAGTCGATGAAGTTGCCGCCGGCATCCACCAGCGCCACGTCGATCAGCCTGCCGGTGCGGTTGCGCAGGTAGATCGACTTGTTGTTGTTGTAGATGAAGTCGGTGTTCTGGATAAAGCCCGACGACAGGTAGTAGCCGCCCTTCTTCACCGCCGTCTTGCTGCCGTCCTTGTAGTACAGCACCAGCTGCCAGGTGCTCCATACCGATTGCGGCACGTTGCCCGGGTTGAACAGCTCGATCTGGTTCTTGCTGTCGGACCCGTTGCTGCGGCCGATGCGCAGCTCGTTGATGCTGACCTGGCCCTGGTAGGCCGAGCAGGCCAGCGCCAGGGCCTGTTGCGGCAGGCACAGCAGCGGTGCCAGCCAGGTCAGTCTGGTCAGCCAGCACCGCAGGACTGGCCATTGCCAGAGCCCTTGGCCGAGCCGCAGGCCGGCAGGCATCAGTTGCCGGCAGACACGCCGGTGAAGGTGGCGGTGGCGCTGCCGTCGGTCTGGGTCAGCGTGCAGGTGGCCTCGACGGCATTGCTGCCCGAGAGGCCCGTGCCCAGCGCCGCAGCGGCCACGGTGTAGCCGCTGGGCAGGCCGCCTTGCAGGATGCTGCCCAGGCCGCTGCAGTTGCTGACCTTGACGCATTTGCCGGCGGTGGGCACATGGCCCATCACCGCGCAGCCGCTGAAGTTGACCATCATCGCGCTGGCCGCAGCGCCGTTGACGCCGCGCAGCGCGGCGCTCTTGGCCTCGCTGCTCATGTCGACGAACTTGGGCAGGGCGGTGGCGGCAAGGATGCCGAGCACGACGATGACGACGATCAGCTCGATCATCGTGAAACCAGATTGACGGATGCGCATGACAGTGCTCCAGGCGGCGGGGGTTTGGGTAGAGACCTTGATTGCCGCGACGCTGCGGCTGTGAGACTTGACTGGGTATCGGTTCGCGGTGTTCATTTCTTGACAACTATCTTGAATTGGCAGGCTGAGCTTGTTCATTTGTTCATCGACACCCGTCCCAGGTCCCACAGCGGCAGGAACACGCCCAGCGCCAGCACCAGCACCATCAGGCCGAGGAACACGATCAGGATCGGCTCGATCTGCTGCGACAGGGTCTTCAGCTCGTACTGCACGTCGTTGGCGTAGAGGGTGGCGATCTCCTCCATCAGTTCGTCGATGGCGCCGGTTTCCTCGCCCACGGCAATCATCTGCAGCACCACCGGTGTGAACACGCCCGCGGCGATGGCCGAGCGCAGGATGGTGTCGCCTCGCTCCACCGCCTCGCGCATGGCCTCGACCTTGCGGCTGATGTAGGCGTTGTCCACGGTCTGTGCCACCACCGTCAGGGCCTGCTCGATCGGCACGCCGCTTTTCAGCGCCAGCGAGAAGCTGCGCGCAAAACGCGACATGGTGGCCTTGTGCACCAGGCGCCCGGCCAGGGGCAGCCGCAGTCGCCAGCGGTCCCAGGTCATTCGGCCTGCAGGTTGGGCGACCCAGGCCCGCAGTGCAAAGAAGGCGGCCACGGCGGCCAGCGCCATCAACCAGCCCCATTGCAGCGTGAACTGCGAACTGGCCACCAACATGCGGGTGGGCAGCGGCAGCGCGGCGTTGAAGCTCTTGAACACGCCGGCAAAGGCCGGCACCACCAGCACGTTGATGACGCCGACGGCCACCACCATGGCGCAGATCACGAAGCTGGGATAGCGCAGCGCGGTCTTGACCTGCTGGCGCATGAAGGTCTCGAACTCGATGTGCTGGAACAGGCGCAGGACCACCTCGTCCAGCCGGCCCGTCATCTCGCCCACGCGCACCATGGCCACAAAAAAGTTGTCGAACACCCGGCCCTGCTGGGCCAGGCAGCGCGACAGCTCGATGCCCGATTCCAGGCTGTGCCGCACTTCGGCCAGGGTCTGCTTCATGCGGGTATTGACGCTGGATTCCTGCAGCCCGGCCAGCGCGCGCAGGATCGGCACACCCGCGCGCAGCAGGGTGTGCAGCTGGCGCGAGAACATCATCACGTCGTTGGGCCCGACCTTGGGCGTGAACCAGCCAACGCCGGCGGTCTTGGCCGCGGCGGCCGGGTGGGGCGTGCTGCCGCCAGCCGACAGCGGGCTGATCTGCAAGGGCACCACGCCCCGGGCCTGCAGCAACGCAGCCACCGCACTGGCGTCCTGGCCGTCGAGCTCGCCGCTGACCGCGGTGCCGCCGCTGCCCATGGTGCGGCCGGTATAGGCAAAGCGCAGGCTGGCCATGGCGATCAGATTTCCAGATGGGCGCCCACGCGCATGGCTTCGGCCAGCGTGCTGCGGCCTTCCAGTGCCAGGCGCAGCGCGTCGCGGCGCAGCGTGTGGCCGCCCATCTGACGCCGACCGACCTGGTTGAACTGCGCCGGGTCGTCATGGTGGAGGGCCTGCACCAGCGCGCCATTCATCTCGATGAACTCGTAGACGCCGGTGCGGCCCGAGAAGCCGGTGTGGTTGCATTCGGCACAGCCGCGCCCGCCATGCCAGCGTGCCTGTGCCAGCGTGGCGCCGGCGTCGGGCTCCTGCGCCAGTGCGTGTTCGACCCAGGCCTGCTCATGGGCGCTGGGCTCCTGCGGCTGGGCACAGGCCCGGCACAGCGTGCGCACCAGGCGCTGGGCCAGCACCAGGTGCAGCGACAGCGCCACCATGTAGCGCGGCACGCCCATGTCGATCAGCCGCAGCGGGGTGGACAGGGCGTCGTTGGTGTGCAGCGTGCTGAGCACCAGGTGGCCGGTCATGGCCGCGCGCAGGCCGATCTCGGCCGTGGTCTGGTCGCGCATTTCGCCGATCAGGATCACGTCGGGGTCTTGCCGCAGCGCGGCGCGCAGTACGCGGGCAAAGCTCAGGTCGATCTTGTCCATGACCTGAACCTGGTTCAGCCCGGCCAGGCGGTACTCGACCGGGTCTTCGACGGTGACGATCTTGCGCTCGCTGTCGTTGAGCTGGTTCAGCGCGGCATAGAGCGTGGTGGTCTTGCCGCTGCCGGTGGGGCCGGTGACCAGAATCATGCCCGACGGCCTGGCCAGCGCACGCTGCAGCGCCTCGCTCAGCCCCTGCGGCAGGTTCATGTTCGGCAGGCTGAGCAGGCCGGCGCTCTGGTTGAGCAGCCGCATCACCACCGACTCACCGTGCTGGGTGGGCAGGGTGGAGATGCGCACGTCGACCGCGCCGGTCTTCAACTTGACGTGGAAGCGGCCGTCCTGCGGCAGGCGCTTCTCGGAAATGTCCAGCCCGCTCATCAGCTTCAGGCGCAATGCCACCGCGCCGGCGATCTTGGCGTCGGCCTCGGTCTGCACCTGCAGCACGCCGTCGATGCGAAAGCGCACGCGCAGATTTCGCTCTTGCGGTTCGATGTGGATGTCGGACGCGCGCGCGCGCAGCGCCTGCTCGAACATCGAGCTCAGCAGGCGCACCACGGGGGCGTCTTCGCTGGTCACCGTGCCCAGGCCGAGCAGGTCGCCCAGTTCGGCCTCGACGCCGGCCATCTCGGTGGTCAGCTCACGTGCCAGTCCGGCGATTTCGTCGCCACCGCGATAAACCCGGTCCAGCGCGGCCAGCAACTGGGTCTCGGCGACCACCACCAGGTCGAGCTCGCGCCTGGTCAGCCGGGCCAGCTCGTCGTAGGCATTGATGTCGGTGGGGTCGGCCATGGCCACCCGCAGCGCGCCGGGGTTGTCCTCGATCGGCAGTGCGCGCAGGCGGCGGGCATGCATCTCGGGCAGCAATGCGGCGACCTCGGGCCGCAGGTTGCGGCTGGCCAGGTCGATGAAGGGCGCGCGCAGCTGGCGCGCCACGGCCTTGGCGATCTGCACCTCGGTGACCCATTGCCGGTCGATGAAGATGCGGCCCAGCTTGCGGCCGCTTTTCTTCTGCTCGGCCAGCGCCTCGTCGAGCTGACCGGCGGTGATCAGGGTTTCCTGGATCAGCAGGTCACCCAGGCGGATGCGTTCGGGGCGGGCCATGGTCGGTGGTAGGCGGCTTGGTTCGGGCGGGGCCGGGCGCGCTGCTCAGCGCCGGTGCGTGGCGGGCAGCTCGGGCAGGCCGGGCAGCATGGACGGCTGGGCACCGGCCAGGCTGTTGGCCTCGGGCCAGGCGCCGTCCTGCTGGATCACCGTGGGCTTGAGCATGATCACCAGTTCGCGCTTGCTCTGCACCCGGCTGGTCTGGCGGAACAGGCCGCCGATGAAGGGCGCGTCGCTGAGCACGGGCAGGCCGGTGCGCTCGTCACGGGTCTCGACCTTCATCAGCCCGCCGATGGCCACGATCTGGCCGTCGCGCACGCGGACGATGGAATCGGTCTCGTTGACCGAGCTCGACGCCAGCGGCAGGCGGAACGAGCCGAGCGCGCCGAGGTCGATGTTCTTGTTCTTCTCGCTGACCGAGCTGATGGTCGGGTGCACATGCAGGATCACGTTGCCGGCGTCGTCGATCTGCGGCGTCACGTCCAGCGAGATGCCCGAGAAGAAGGGCTGCAAGGTCACCGACGGCGAGCTGACGGTGCTGTTGCCGCTGGACGTGGTGCTGGTGGCCACGCCGGTGACGTAGAGCTCGTCGCTGCCGACCTTGAGCACGGCCTTCTGGTTGTTCATGGTCGCGATGCGCGGGCTGGACAGCACCTGCACGTCGCCCTGGGTCTGCAGAAAGTTCAGCAGCGCGGCAAAGTTCGCGGCCTGGAAGGCCAGGCCGTAGAAGCCCCGGCCCAGGGCACCCGGCGCCACGCTCACACCCGGCGCGGCCACGGTGCCGTCATGGCCCGTGAGGTTGCCGCTGTTGCCGATGATGCTGCCCGGTGCGCCGCTGCCCAGCGTGAGCTGGCCGCTGCCGAGCTTGCCGAAGCCGGCCCAGTTGATGCCGGTCTGCGCGTCCTTGGACAGGCTGACCTCGACGATCTTGGCCTCCAGCATCACCTGGCGCTCGATCGACACCTGCACGGCCTTGAGGTAGCCCTCGACCTGGCGCAGCTCGGCCGGCGTGGCCTTGACCACCACCACCCCGGCGGCCGGGTTCAGCACCACGCTGCGCCCGCCATGCGTGCCCACCAGCGACTGCAGCGAGGCCTGCACCTCGCGCCAGAAGTCGGCGTCCGACGAGGTGTGCACCTGCGCGTTGTTGTTCTGCCGCTGCTGCGTGCCGCTGCTGCCCGAGCTGTCGCCGCCGCCTGCGCCGCTGCCGGCACTGCCGGTGCTGCTGCCGCCGCTGCTGCCCTGGGTGATGGCGCTGCTGGAGACGCGGATGTCGGACGTGCCCTGACGGCGACCCGGCAGGTAGTTGATCTTGAAGAGCCGCGTCTGCACCGTGTTGGGGTAGATGAAGACCCGGTTGCCGGTGATGCGGTACTCGTAGCCGAACAGCTCGCGCAGCGTGTCGAGCGCGTCGGGCACGGTGGTGTCCTTCAGGTTCACCGTCAGCGTGCCGCTGACATCGGGTGAGACCAGCATGTTGTAGGCCGTGCCCTGGGCCAGTTGCAGGAACACCTGGGCCGCAGGCGCGTTGTTGACCACCAGATCGAAGCGGCCGTCGAGCGTGGCCGACGCGGCCGGGCTGCGCGCGACCGCTGCCGGCACCGCCGCGATGGGCGGCTGGGCAGGCGCTGCGACAGCCCCTGGCGCGGTGTGGGCTGTGGGCGCGGCATTGGCTGTGGGCGCGGTGGTTGCCAGCCAGGTTTCCTGGCGTGCCTGCAGGGGGCCTGCCGCAGCGCTGACCACCGGCAGGACCGCCGGCAAGGATGGCGGCAGGGCGGCGGCGGTTGACGGCGGCAGGCTGAAACCGGCCAGCGGGCTTTCGGTGCCGGCCATCAGCTGCGACGAGGCCAGCGCCAGGCGCAGGCCGGGTCCGGCGGGCGCGGGCGCAGGCGGCGTCAGCAATTCGGCCACCACCTTGGCGTCAGCGGCGGGAAAGTCGGCTTCGGCGTCGGCGCGCACCGGGTTCTGCCAGGCCATGGCCGGCCAGAGCGGTGCTGCGGGTTCGGGCTGCACCAGGCCGATGTCCAGCACCGTCGGCCTTTGCACCGTGGCCAGGGCCAGGGGCATGGCCAGGGCCAGCAAGGCGGCCACGCCGCTGCGCCAGGCATAGGGCGGCAGCCGACCCGACCGCGAGCCGGCGGGCTGGCCAGGGTTGTGGCCTGGCCTGGCCAGGGGTCGTGCGCGGGGGTGGCCTTGCGGGTTCATGGAGGATTCCTTCCGGCCACTGACATGGGCTGCGTCTTGTCGGCGTCCTGACCGGGCGGGTGCTCGGTCGTCTGGCCTGGTCTGTGGCTTGGGGCCCGGCCGGGCGTCTGACCGGGTTCCCGGTCAGCGGCGGGCATGCCGCTGCCGGCATGTCCGGTGGCGGCGGGGTCGGTGCCGGACTGCGGCACATAAGCCGTGCTGCGGTTGATCACGATGCTGCCGGGCGCCTGCTTGGCCGTGCCCGCCAGCAGCAGCAGGCGTTCGGTCGTGGCCTTGCCCTGCAGCAGCAGGCCGTCACGGTCGATGGCCAGCACGCGCCGGCCCCGGACCTGGTCGCCCACGCCCAGCCAGTGCCCGTCGACCAGGGCCATCGCGGCGCCCTGGTTCGGCAGCTTCAGCGCCTGCACCTGGGGCGCAGGCAGCACGGGTTCGAGTGCCGCGGCCGGTGCGCGGGCGGTGGCGGTTGCCGCCGCTGTCATGGGCGTGGCCATGCCCGGTGGCCGGGTCGGGTCGGCCCGCACCAGGCCGGAACCTGCCGCGCCGGCGCTGGCGCTGGCCAGCAGGCAGATCAGGGCGGCCATCATGGGCGGGCCGAAGGCGCTGCGCAGTGGGCTCATATCTCGAGCCAATGCCGGTCACGGCTCAGGGTGTAGAGCCGCAGCGTCAGCACCGAGGTCGGGTGCTGTTGCACCCGCAGGCTCAGGCTGCCCCATTGCAGGCGCTGGGGCAGGGCCTCCAGTGCGGTCAGGTAGGCCAGCAGGTCGCCGAAGCTGCCTTCGAGCGTCAGCTCCAGACCATGGCGATAAAGCGAGGGCAGCGCCGGTGCCGGCGGGGTCACCGCAGTGACGGAGGCGTTGGCAACAGGACCGGCGCTGGCGGCGGCGGCCAACAGGTCGGTGCGTGGCAGGGACTGCATGCCGCGCACGCGCACCGGCTGGCGTTCGCCGCCGGGCAGGCTTTTCTGCTGGGCCAGCAGGCCTTCGATCAGCGCGACCATCTGCTCGGGCCCGATCAGCCTGCGTTCATGGGCCTGCAGCGCGGCTTCGGTGTCGCGTGCGCGGGCCCGCCAGGCGTCCAGGTCGGCGCGTTGCTGCCGCGCCAGCTGGCTCGACTTGAGTTCCAGGTGTTGCAGGTCTTGCTGCAGGCGGGCCTGGCTGTCCAGCGCGCTGATGTGTTCCTGCCGGGCCTTCTTCAGGGCGGCGGCGGCCGGGCTCAGCCAGAGCATGTCGGCCAGGGCCAGGGTCAGGGCCAGTCCGGTGGCGCCCAGCAGCACGCGCTCGCGCAGGCTGCGGCTGTTGAAGCCTTGCTGCCATCGGCCCCAGCGGGCCTGCAGCACGCGCCAAGCTGGCGTGGCGGGGTTGGGGCGGCTCATGGCTTGACCGTGGCGTTGGCTGCGCTGCTGGCGTTGGTCTGGCCGCTGGCGCTGGAGCGCAGCGAGAAGACGGTGTGCGCCAGCGCGCCGGAGCCGGCTTCTGCGTCGACCGCCTTCAGGCTGAGCTGCGCAAAGGGTCGGCCCTTGAAGCGCGGCTCGGCGTTGAGCCGGCGCAGGTAGTCGGGCAGGGCCTTGGTGTCGCTCATGCGGCCTTCGAGGTCGATGTCGCGGCCATCCGCCGAGACCGAGAAGCCGGTCAGCCAGAGCTGTGTGCTGGCCTGGCGGGCCAGTGCCTGCAGGTAGCCGGCATGGCCCTCTGCGGCCTGCAGGCTGGTGCCCACGCCCTGATCCAGCGCGGCCAGGATGCGGCGCTGGGCGCTGTCGAGTTGTTGCAATCGTGTGATCTCGGCGCCCGGCGAGGGCTGGGTGTTTGCCGTGGTGGCCGAGTTGGCTGCGTTGGCCGTGCTGGCGGCGCTGGCGGTACCGCCGGCCGTTGTTGTGCCCTGGGCGAGCAAGGCGCCGCGCAGCGGTGTCAGCGCGGCCTGCACGGCGGCCGCGTCCGCGCTGCGCCGGCTGGCTTGCCAGACCATGCCCTGGCTGACGGCAAAGCTCAGCACGGCCAGTCCGGCCATGGCCCACAGCGTCTGCCGTGCGCCCAGGTGCAGGCGCTGCGGCGTGAACCGGGGGTCGTTCAGGTTGAGTTGCTGGGCCATGGACGCGACGACGGGGCGGTGGCGCTCAGTTCGGGCGCAATGCAGCGCCGATGGCGCACAGCGCCTGGTTCAGCAGCAGCGGGTCCTGGGCCAGCTCGGGCACGGCGCTGAGGTCCAGCGCCTGGCTCAGGTCCAGCGGCTGCACCGGCACATACAGCAGCGGGCTCAGGTGTTCACACAGCGCCAGTACGCCGGGCATGGGCGTGACCAGCAGCCGGGCCAGCGTGACCTGGCCGAAGGCGCGCTCGATGCCGTCCAGCGTGCGTTGCAGCTCCAGGCCGGCATGGTCGAAGGCCTGGTTGCGGGCCTCTGCGCTGCTGTGCTCCAGGTCCAGCAGCGACAAATCCATCTGCCGGGTCGACAGCAGTTCACCCTGGTAGCACACCACCAGCGTGGCGTGGCTGGCCTGGCAGTGCAGCAGGGCCTGGGCGCGGTCGTCGGGGGCGACCAGGCTGCTGAGGTTGCGCAGCGCGGTCTCGGCAATGTCGATCGCCTGCCAGGGCAGGCCGGCGTCATGGGCCGCCAGCACCAGCGGCTGCACCTGTGCTTGCGCCGCCGCGACGGCAATCAACTGGGCCTGGGCACGGTAGCTGGTACCGGTGGGCACGGCCAGCACGTCGATGGCGGCACTGTCGACCGCAAAGTCCACCGCGTCCTTGAGCTGCCAGCGCAGCGCTGCGGCCCAGTCGGCGCGGGGCAGTTCGGCCGGCGCGTCCAGGCTCAGGCATTGGTATTGGCCACGCTGCAGCAGTGCCACGCGCTGGTGGCGCTGCAGGCCCAGGCTGCGGCGCAGGCGCTGCAGCGTGCGGCTGGGTTCGGTCCAGGGTTCCTGCCGGGCCCAGCGCACGGCGGGCCGGCCATCGGCGCCCGGGCAGACCAGGACCAGGGCGCTGTGCTCGCCCTGCGGCGCCACACCCACCCAGCCTTGACCTTGACCACCGTTTTGCTTGAAGCCGAACACCCGAAACCCCTTGATCCTGATGCTCAGGATCGTGGCATGGGGGGTGTCCTGCCAAAGCCGGGAACAGCGGGCTCAATACCGGCCGTTAGCGCACCGGGAGGTGCCCAGGCGCGGGGTCAATCAGGCCGGCGGAATGCGCAGCATCTGGCCGGGGTAGATCTTGTCCGGGTGGCTGAGCATGGGCTGGTTGGCCTCGAAGATCAGCGGGTACTTGTTGGCGTCGCCGTAGAACGCCTTGGCAATCCTGGACAGGTTGTCGCCCGAAACCACGGTGTGCCACTGCGCCTCGGGCGTCGGGGTATTGACCACGATCAGGTCGTTGACGGCGGTCACGCTCTTGACATTGCCGCAGCACAGCAGGACCTTTTCCTTGGTCGCCTGGTCGTCGACCGTGCCGGCCACGGTGACGGTGGTGGTGGGCGCATCAAAGCTGATGTCCAGCCGATCGGCCGGCAGGCCCTGGCTGCGCACGTACTCGCTGATGGCCTGGCCGGCGGCTGCGCTGAGCGCGGCAATGTTCTCGGGCGTGGGCGCGGCGGCAGCAGCGGCCTCGGCGGCCTTGGCCTGTCCGCTGCCAAACAGTTTCTCGCCAGCATCCTTGATGAACGACATCAGTCCCATGGGCTACTCCTGGTTCGGTGCTTGGTTGGGCCCGCTGGCGCCGCAGCGCCGCGCCAGCGGGTCAATGCCACCATACCCGAGCGATGTAACGGCCACGGTCACAGGGCGGGTTCGGCCAGTTCGGGGCCCTGGAAGCCACCGCGTCGCAAGGTCAGCACCAGCGTGTCGCGGTGGCCGACACGGGCCGGGTCCAGCGGCTGGATGGGGGTGGATTCATGGATCACCCGCTCGTCGTCGATCAGCAGCACGCTCCAGGGCTCGTTCAGCGTGAAGCGCATGCCCTGCGGCCCACGCGCGTCGAAGACCCGGGTCTCGCCGCCCTTGATGCCCTGGCGCGCGACCAGCACCACCGCCACCAGGTCGACGCCGTCGCGGTGCGCACCTTCGGGTGTGGGCCGGCCGATGCCGTCGGTGGTGTCGATGCGCAAGGGGTGGGCCTCGACGCACCAGGTGGCGCCTGCATCCCCCCGCAGCCGGGCCGCCAGCGCGGCCAGGCCCTGCAGCAATCGCGACCAGGCGGGGTCTTGCGCCATGGCCGGGTCCAGCGGTTCGAAATGGCGTTCCAGCCCGCCATGCAGCGCGTTGTAGGCCAGCGGTTGCCAATGCGCGCGCTGGGGCTGGGCCGTGACCTGGCCGTCGGGGCCGACGGTGAAGCAGCCGTGGCGGCGTCGGCGGTAGCGGCCGCCATCGAGCAGGTAGTGGTCTTCGGGCAGGGCCTGCCACAGCGCCTGCCAGGCGCGCAGGCTGGGCTCGTCCACATCGGCCAGCCGGGCCAGCGAGGCGCGGTCGAGCACGGCATAGCCGCTGCCGGCGAGTTGGGCGTCCAGGTCGTGCAGGGCAGTCAGCGGCGGCGGCAGGGTCATGGTCGGGCGGGCGGGGTGGTGGTGACGGTGGCGGCGGTTGCAGTTGCGGTGCTGGCGTTGGCTTCCATCTCGCGCAGCCGGTTCTTCTCCACCTTGCCGTAGTGGTTCTTGGGCAGGCTGGCCACCCAGCGGTAGGCCTTGGGCCGTTTGTAGCGGGCGATGACGGTCAGGCAGTGCGCATCCAGCGCGACGGCGTCGGGCGCCGCGCCGGCGCGGGCCACCACATAAGCCACCAGGACCTCGCCCCAGGTCGGGTCGGGCCGGCCGAGCACGGCCACCTCGGCCACGCCGGCATGGGTCAGCAAGGCCTCTTCCACCTCGCGTGGGTAGATGTTGTTGCCGCCGCTGATGACCAGGTCCTTGCTGCGGTCGAGCAGGGTCAGAAAACCTTGTTCGTCGAGCCGGCCGATGTCACCGGTGTGCAGCCAGCCATCGTGCAGCGCGGCGGCGCTGGCGGCCGGGTCTTGCCAGTAGCCGGCCATCACCACCTCGCCCTTGACGCAGACCTCGCCGGGCTGTCCGGCGGGCAGGGCCTGGTGCTTGCCGTCGCGCACCGAGACCTCGACCATGGGCTGGGCAAAGCCGACCGAGGCCATGCGCTCGCGCCACTGCGGATGGGCGCGGTCGGCCACCACCGCACGCGGCAGCACGGTGATGGTCATCGGGCTTTCGCCCTGGCCATAGATCTGCGCCAGGTGCGGGCCGAGGGCGGCATGGGCACGCTCCAGGTCGGCCAGGTACATCGGCGCACCGCCATAGACCAGGGTGGCCAGGCCCAGCGGGCCGCCGTCGGCCGCACGCGGCAGCTCATGCGCCGCGGCATGGGCGGCCAGGCGGTTGACGATGGTCGGCGCGGCAAAGCTGCTGGCGTTGCGCCAGTGCGCGGCCAGCGCAAAGAACTCGGCCTCGTTCAGGCTGGCCGAGCGTGGCACGACGTTGACGCCGCCGTTCATCACATAGGGCAGGTGGTACAGGCCGCTGCCATGCGACAGCGGCGCGGGATGCAGGAAGACGTCACCCGGCGCCACGGACTGCACGGTGGCGGTGTAGGCCAGCGTGGCCCAGCGCAGGTTGCGACAGCTCAGCACCACGCCCTTGGGCCGGCCGGTGGTGCCGCTGGTGTAGAACAGCCAGGCGGCGTCGTCCTCCTGCCGCTGGGCGGGCTGGGCCAGCAGCGCCTCGCCGGCCAGGGTGGACGAATCTGCGATAAGTGTGATGCCCGAACCCAGATGCAGCGCCAGCGCGGCGGCATGCTCGGCGTCCGCCAGGCACAGGCGCTGGCCGCTGTGGGCCACGATCCAGGCTGCCTCCAGGCCATGCAGGCGGGCGTTGATCGGCACCGCCACGCCGCCGGCCCACCAGATGCCCCACAGCGCGGCCAGATACTCGGGCGCATTGGCCATGAACAGGCCGACCCGGTCACCCGGCTGCAGCCCCAGCGCCTGCAGGCCGGCGGCACGGCGTGCGGCGGCCTGCGCCAGGCCGGCCTGGCTGTATGCCACGTCCTGGCCCCAGGCCACGGCCGGGCGCTGCGGCCAGACGGCGGCGCTGCGCTGCAGCCAGTGGGCCAGGTTCACGGCAGCAGGCTGCGGTCGCGCAGCATCGGCGCGATGACCGGGTCGCGGCCACGGAAGTTGCGAAAGGCCTGGCCGGGCTCGATGCTGTCGCCCCGGCTGTAGATGCAGGCTTTCAGCCGCGCCGCCAGTTCGGGGTCGAAGGCGTTGCCGGCCTCGACGAAGGCATCGAAGGCGTCGGCCTCCAGCACCTCGGCCCAGAGGTAGACGTAGTAGCCGGCGGCATAGCTGTCGGCCGAGAACAGGTGCTGGAAATGCGGCAGGCGATGGTTCATGCCGGCTTCGGGCGGCAGGCCTCGGCCGGCCATGACCGCCTGCTCGAAGGCCACGATGTCGTCCACCAGCGCAGGCGTTTCATGCGCGGCCAGGTCGACGATCGCGCTGGCGGTGTAGCGCACGGTCTCATAGCCCTGGCCAAAGCGTCGTGCCGCGTCCAGGCGCTGCAGCAGCGCGTCGGGGATGGCCTGGCCGGTCTGCCAATGGCGGGCATGGCGGCGCAGCACCTCGGGCTCGGCGCCCCAGTGCTCGAACAGCTGCGAGGGCAGCTCGACAAAGTCGCGCAGCACGCGGGTGCCGGACAAACGGCGGTAGCCCACGTCGCTGAGCAGGCCATGCAGGCCATGACCGAATTCATGGAACAGGGTACGCACGTCGTCGGGCGAGAGCAGGGTCGGCGAGCCTTCGGCGGCCTTGGCGAAGTTGTTGTTGTTCAACACCACGGGCAGCTGCCGCGTCTGCCCGGCCGGGCCGTTGCGGTGCTGCAGTTGCAGCACGCTCATCCAGGCGCCGCTGCGCTTGGCCGGGCGCGAGAAGTTGTCCTGCAGGAACAGGCCGATGGTCTGGCCCGCCTCATCCTGCACCTCGTAGACCTTGACGTCCGGGTGGTAGGCAGGCAGGTCAACACGCGGCACAAAGCGCAGGCCGAACAGGCGTTGGGCGCAGTCAAAGGCCGCGGCGACCATCGCCGGCAGCGAGAAGTAGGGCTTGATCTCGGCCTCGTCCAGCGCAAAGTGCCGCTGGCGCACCTGCTCGGCCCAGTAGCGCCAGTCCCAGGGCTGCAGGTCGTGGTCGGCACCAGCGGCCTGCATGGCCTGCTGCAGCAGCGCACGCTCACCGGCCAGCGCGGGCAGGGCGCGTTGCCAGACCTCATCGAGCAGCGCCCAGACCTGGCTGCGGCTGCCGGCCATGGTGTCGCTGAGCTTGAAATCAGCGTAGTTGTCATGGCCCATCAGCCTGGCCTGGCGCTGGCGCAGGGCCAGGATCTGGCTGGCGACAGCGCGGTTGTCCAGCTCGCCTTCTTGCTCGCCCCGGCCGACCCAGGCCCGCCAGACCTGCTCGCGCAGGTCTCGGCGCTGCGAAAAGCCGAGGAAGGGCACGAGCAGGGAGCGCGACAACGTGACCACCGGCGTGGCCAGGCCTCGGTCCAGACCGGCCTGGCGGGCAGCGGCCCGCAAAAACTCGGGCAGGCCGGCCAGCGCTGCCTCATCGACCAGCGCCAGCGTGAAGCCGGCCTCGGCTTGCAGCACGTTCTGCGCAAAGCGCGTCGTCAGCTGGGCATGCTGCTGGGCCAGGGCGGCAAATTCAGTGCGCGCCGGCTCGGGCAGTTGCGCGCCGGCTCGGCGCATGTCGCTGTGCAGGCGCTGCACCAGGCGTTGCTGCTCGGCGCTGAGGCTGGCATCGGGCTGTTGGCGCAGCAGGCTGTCCAGACGCTGGAACAGACCGAGGTCTTGCAGCACGGCACTGGCATGTGCGGCCAGCGGCGCGGCCAGTTCTCGCTGCACGGCCTGCAGTTCGGTGCTGGTGGCGGAGGCGCTGAGGTTGTTCAGCACAAACTCGATGCGCAGCAGCCCTTCGCCGCTGCGGTCCAGCGCGGCGGCGGTGTTGTCGAAACTGGCCGGCTCGTCGTCATCGACGATGGCGGCCACCTCGTCGCGGTGCTGCTGCATGGCCACCTGCAACGCCGGCGCAAAGTGTGCTGGCCGCAGCAGCGCGAAGTCGGGCAAGTCAAGCGCCTGCGGGCTGAACATCAGCAAGGGGTTGGTCACGGCATGCATGGTCTGGTCCTGGTCGGGTCCCTGGGGCAAACCGGTCTTGGCTAGGCTTGCCCGGGCGCGCATGATGCCATTGACGCAGCCCCGGCCTGGCGCTGTGGGCGGATCTCCCGGCTGGGCGCCGGGCGGTGGTGATTCCATCAACCTGGAGTTTGCTCATGCGCTGGCTGAAATGGACCGTGGCGGTGGTGTTGGCATTGACCCTGGTGCTGCTCGGGGGCGGACTGCTGCTGTCGCCCAGGTTCAAGGTCAGCCGCAGCATCGCGGTCAACGCGCCGTCCGACAAGGTCTATGCCTTGGTCGCCAGCCCGCGCCAATGGAAACAGTGGTCGGTATGGAATCAACGCGACCCGGCCATGCAGATCACCTACTTCGGCCCCGAATCAGGTGCTGGCGCCGGCTGGTCCTGGGTCAGCAAGACCGAGGGCGACGGCCGCATGACGCTGGTCAAGGCCGAGCCGGGCCGCCAGGTGGTGTTCGAGCTGTTCTTTCCTGACTTTGGCACCACCTCCACCGGCGCCCTGGCCTTCGACCGCCAGGGCGCCGCGACACAGGTGCGCTGGACGATGGACGGCGACATGGGCAGCAACCCCATGATGCGCTGGTTCGCGCTGGGCGCCGACCGCCTGATGGGCCCCGATTTCGAGGCCGGGCTGACGAACCTGAAGGCGCTGGCCGAGCGACCGTGACGGTGCAGGCCGCAGAGCCCGCTGGCCGGGCATGGACCGAGCCTCGTCGCCAGGACCCACGGGTGTGGCCCCGAACCGCGCGATACTGGACGCAAAAGAGTTCGGCAACCCCTCACGCTGCGTTGTTGCTGCGTCTGGGGTCAGCCGGTCCGGCCGTGTTGCCAGGGAGCAGACCTTGAATCTTCGCCGTCGCTGGATGGCCAGCCTGGCGCTTGACCGCGCCGATCAGGAGACCGGTTTGCAGCTCAGCGCTGACGAGCGTCAGCATGTAGCCCATGAGCAACTTCGCATGGTGCTGCTGCACACCCGCGCTGGCACCCTGGGTGCCACCACCTTTGCCATGTTGCTGGCCTGGTACCTGCATGGCGCGGTTCCGGCCTGGCAGGTCGAGGCCTGGCTGCTGGCCAAGGTGGTGCTGGCCGGCGCCCGCATCGGCCTGGCCATGGCCTATCAGCGGCGCCGCCTTGACCAGAACGACAGCGCACGCTGGCAGCGGGCGATGCTGGCGCTGCTGGCCCTGGACGGCTTGATCTGGGGCATTGCCGGCTGGCGGATGATGGGCGAACCCCTGCCGATGATGGCCCTGGCAGTGGCCGCGCTGGACGGTGTCAGCTGTGTGGCCACCTTCGGTCTGCAGGTGCGGCTGTCGGCCACCGCCGCCTACATCCTGCCCATGCTGTTGCCCGCCGCGCTGGGCCTGGCACAGCGGCCCGACGGCATTTCGGTCATGGGCGCGGGCAGCCAGCTGATCCTTGCCGGCGTGCTTCTGGGCACCGCGCGGGGGACTTCGAAACGTTTGACCAGCGGCATGGTGCTGCGCCTGCAGGCCCACACCCTGGTTGCGCAGAAGGACGCAGCGCTTCTGCAGGCGCGCGAGCAGCGCGAGGAGCGCAGCCGTTTCATGGCCAAGGTCAGCCATGAGCTGCGCACGCCGCTGCACGGCATCCTGGGCCTGGCCCGCCTGCTGCATCTGGAGGCCCGCGATCCGACGGTGACGCGTCGGCTGGAATTGATCGAGTCCTCGGGCACGCACCTGCTGGGCCTCATCAATGACCTGCTCGAGGTCTCGCGCATGGGTTCGGGCCACTTTTCCATGCAACAGGCGGCCTTCGACCTGCGGGCCGAACTGGGCCAGTTGTCCGGCGTGTTCGCCCTGCGTGCATCGGACAAGGGGCTGCGTTTCGAGTTGCAGGCCGATCTGCCCGAGCCCTGTTGGGTGCACGGCGACGCGGCCCGCCTGCACCAGGTGCTGAGCAACCTGCTGGCCAATGCGGTGAAGTTCACCCGCCAGGGCACGATCACGCTGCAGGTCGGCCAGGCCGGTCGGGCCGAGCACCTTCGATTTTCTGTGCGCGACACCGGTCAGGGCATCGGCGTGGCCGAGCAGTCGCGCATCTTCCACCCCTTTCACCAGTCTGGCAGCGGGCGCGCCACCGATGGTGTGGGCCTGGGCCTGACCATCGCGCGCGAGATCGCCCAGGCCATGGGCGGTGACATCGAGGTCGAGAGCGGCCCGGGCCAGGGCGCCTGCTTCAGCTTCGAGGCCTGGCTGCCGGCGGTGGCCGCAGGCGTGGCGCCGCTACCGCAACCCGCACCCAGCGCACGCCTGCCCAGGCTGGTGCTGGTGGCCGAGGACGACGACGTCAACGCGCTGATCGTCAATGCCTACCTGGACAGCCTGGGCGTGATGTGCGAACGCGTGGCCGACGGCAAACAGGCCGTCAGCCGCGCACTTCGCGAGACCGACCGGCCCGATCTGGTGCTGATGGATTGCCGCATGCCGGTGATGGACGGCATGACCGCCGCGGCCGAGATCCGCCGTCAGGAGCGCACGCTGGGCCTGCCGCGCTTGCCGATCCTGGCGTTGACGGCGACCACCACCGACGCCGATCGTCAGGCCTGCCTGGACGCCGGCATGGACGACATGGTGGCCAAGCCCTTCACACCGGAACAACTGGCCCAGGCCATGCGCGACGGGCAGCGCGGCCTGCTGACCTGAGCCCGGCGCAAACCCAGCGGCTTGCCGGAGGACCGGCCTGCTGGCCGGCCGGTGTCAGGCTGCCTGGCGCTGGTCCTGGGCCCGTTGTGGCAAGTTGAAGGTCTCGGGCAGTTCCTGCTCGGCCATCAGTTGCACATCGGGGTGCCAGGTTTCGACCATCAGCGGGTACAGGCCATGCTCACAGCCGTGCCAGGTGCGCTCGGCGGCCACCACGTCGAAGGCCAGCACGCTGTGCAGCAGGCCGCCGGCATGGGCCAGCGGTACCTGCTGGCCCTCGCCGAGCAGGTCCGCAAAGCCCAGGCCGCGGTAGATGCGGATCAGGGCCTGGCTGCGCGCACCGATCACCAGCCAGCTCACCTGGCTGGCCATGGCGTAGAGGTAGCAGGCTTTGAACAGCATGGCCCTGACCAGCGGGTCGGCGCCTGAGCGCACCGCCAGTCGGGTGATCTCGGCGCGCTGGCGGCCGGCGATGTGGTGCGGCAGGATCACGCTGTTCTCGATCTGCAGCGGCGCCGCCTGACTGCGCTGGATGCGCGCCGTGCCGATGGCATGGCCATCGGCCTTGTCGCGGCAGACCATGACCACACTGCCGGGCTGATGATCAGTGGCGTCGGGCTCAGCCAAGGTTTCTGCCATGCCCGGCACATGGTGCCCGTAAGCAGCAGCGCGCACCGCACAGGCGTCAAGCAGGTCACGATGGCTGCGCGCAAGCCGCAACGTGAAGCCCAAGGAGGCTGTTGTCATGTGTTTCCCCAACGATGTTTGTCTGCCCGCCTTTTGTTGGCGGTTCTCGTGCAGTTCACAGCCGCACACTTGCTACGTTAGCATGGCGGCGCCGGACTACGTTATTTCTAGGTTTCGACCACCGTTGAATCGGCAGTGCCGTTGGTTCCCCCTGACAACGACGCTACATTAGCGCGCGCCACCTCCTGTTGATTTTTCTGCTGCCCGTCGGGCCTTGTTGACCATGCCTGCTGCCAAAACTGCTCCGAAAACCCCGGCCCACAAAACCCTGCTGGTCCGGCATGCTGCGGCCACTGCGGGCGGCATGGCTTTTTGGCTGGGCTTGGCCATGCTGATTCTGCTCGCCGACCAATTGAGCAAAACCCTCGTACTACGCGAGTTTGAGCTTGGCGACATGGTGGTTGTCAATCAGGTATTCAACCTGGTTCGGGTTCACAACACGGGGGCGGCGTTTTCATTTCTGGCCGGGGCCTCGGGTTGGCAGCGCTGGTTCTTTGTCGGTCTGGGTTCGGTGGCCGCGATATTCATCGTCTGGATGCTGCGCCGCCACCCCGGGCAGCGCCTGTTTTGTTTTGCCATCAGCATGATCCTGGGCGGCGCGGTGGGCAATGTGCTCGACCGTCTGCAGCATGGTTATGTCGTCGACTTTCTGCAGTTTCACTGGAGCGGCCTGGCGCCCTTGTTTCCGGGCGGCTATTTCCCCAGTTTCAACATCGCCGACAGTGCCATCACGCTGGGAGCCATTGGTCTGGTGGTCGACGAGTTGTTGCGGGTTCGGCGCAGCCGCTGATCCGACCTGTTGCCTTGGCATAGGCCTGACTGCGCTGGCGGCTTGATGGCCATGGGCCGGGCGCTGATGAAGCTGCAAGAGCATGCGCCGGCACAACTGTCAGCCTGGCCCGCCGGTTTCCTGCCGATGGGCCTGTTCATGTGTCCGGGGTTAGAGTCGCGCCCTGCTCAAACCCTGTGGGATGGTGTCGTGACGCTGCGCATGCCGAGAATATGGTGTTGTCTGCTGCCCCTGGCCGTGCTGTGCCCGGCGGCTGCGCGGGCCGATCTGCCCGATGTCGTGGCGGCGGCCCGGGCGTCGGTGGTGGCGGTGGGGCTGTACTCGGCGTTGAGCAGCCCGCGTTTTGGCTTTCGGGGCACGGGCTTTGTCGTCGGTGACGGGCAGACACTGGTCACCAATGCCCATGTGCTGCCCGAGAACCCGGCCGATCCGGCGCTGGTGATGCAGATCGGCATCAACCGCCCCGGATCCGGTCAGGAGCCGGAAATCCGGGTTCTGCGCCTGGTCTCACTGGACCGGGCCCACGACCTGGCAGTGCTTCGATTCTCGGGGTCGGCCTTGCCGACCATGACGCTGGCTGCCGCGGGCAGCGCGCGTGAGGGCCAGTCGGTGGCCTTCATCGGCTTTCCGGTCGGTGGCCTGCTTGGCTTCTCGCCCGTGACCCACCGCGGCATCATCGCGTCGATCGCCCCCATCTTGCTGCCGCCGCCCACCTCACGCCAACTCAGTGCGGCGGCGGTGGCGCAGTTGCGCGACGGCGCCTTCGACATCTACCAGCTTGACGCCACCGCCTACCCTGGCAACAGCGGCGGGCCGGTGTTCGACAGCGAGAGCGGCCAGGTGGTCGGGGTGCTGAACATGGTGCTGGTCAAGGGCAGCCGTGAATCGGTGCTGACCAACCCGACCGGCATTGCCTACGCCATTCCGGTGCGCCATGTGCATGTGGTGCTGGCGCGGCCCTGAGCCAGCGGGCCAGTGAATGCAGGCCGGAATGCAAAAAGCCCGCTGGTTGCCAGCGGGCTTTTTGCGTCTGAGGCGTCTGGCCGGAGGCGCAAGCCGCCGACCATGATTCACTTCAGCTTGATTTCCTTGAAGATCACGTGCTTGCGGGCTTTGGGGTCGAATTTCATGAATTCGAGCTTGCCCGGCGTGGTCTTCTTGTTCTTGCTGGTGGTGTAGAAAAAACCGGTTCCGGCGGTGGATTCCAGTTTGATCTTTTCGCGTCCGCCTTTGGCTGCCATGGTGTGCTCCGGTGTTGCGGTTGATTACAGCGCGTGCTTGGCGCGCAGGTCGGCGACGACCTTGTCGATGCCGACCTTGTCGATCAGGCGCAGCGCGGCGTTGGAAATGCGCAGGCGCACCCAGCGGTTCTCGCTCTCGACCCAGAAGCGGCGGTACTGCAGATTGGGCAGCCAGCGGCGCTTGGTCTTGTTGTTGGCGTGAGACACACTGTGCCCCACCATCGGGCCTTTGCCCGTGACTTGACAGACGCGTGCCATGACGCTTCTCCAGAATCGGTTGGTTGTTGCAGGCGGCGACCCCATGGGGCTGCCGTCGAAATCTTGCGTCGAGCAGGTTGGCGCTGAACTACCGCGCCGAGCGAGCTTGCTTTGAACATCGCGCAAGCCTGTTGCCTGCGAATTGTTCATGGCCCTGCCACCGACAAAGACCATGATTATAGACCGAAAACGACCGCCGATGGCGGCCGCGCTCAGGTCTGTTGTTCCAGAAAGCGCTGCGCGTCCAGCGCGGCCATGCAGCCGGTGCCGGCGCTGGTGATGGCCTGACGGTAGACATGGTCCTGCACGTCGCCGGCAGCAAACACGCCGGGCACGCTGGTCATGGTGGCCATGCCGGACAGGCCCGAGCGGGTCACGATGTAGCCGTCCTTCATGTCCAGCTTGTCCTTGAAGATGTCGGTGTTGGGCTGGTGACCGATGGCGATGAAGCAGCCCTTGAGCGCCAGGTCTTCGCTGGCCTCACCGGTGGTCGACTTCAGCCGCACGCCGGTGACACCGGTCTTGTCGCCCAGCACCTCGTCCAGGGTCTTGAACAACTGCAGTTCGATCTTGCCCGCGGCGACCTTTTCATGCAGCTTGTCGATCAGGATGGGCTCGGCGCGGAACTTGTCGCGCCGGTGCACCAGGTGCACCTTGGCCGCGATATTGGACAGGTACAGCGCCTCTTCGACCGCGGTATTGCCGCCGCCGACCACCGCCACCACGTCGCCCTTGTAGAAAAAGCCGTCACAGGTGGCGCAGCCGGACACGCCTCGGCCCATGAACTCTTGCTCGGACGGCAGGCCCAGGTATTTGGCGGATGCGCCGGTGGCGATGATCAGCGCGTCGCAGGTGTAGCTGCCGCTGTCGCCCTTGAGGCGGAACGGGCGCTGGCTGAAGTCGACCTCGGCAATGTGGTCGAACACGATCTTGGTGTCGAAACGTTCGGCATGTTGCAGAAAGCGCTGCATCAACTCGGGCCCCTGCACGCCCATGGCGTCGGCGGGCCAGTTGTCCACGTCGGTGGTGGTCATCAGCTGGCCACCCTGGGCCATGCCGGTCACCAGAAGGGGCTTCAAATTGGCGCGTGCGGCATAGACTGCGGCGCTGTAGCCGGCAGGGCCGGAGCCCAGAATCAGAACCTTGGCGTGGGTGGCGGGGCTGGTGCTCATGTGCGGCTTGACCTTGCGCCGACCGCTGTCGGCAAAGGTCGAGATTGTCCCATGCGGGCCTGCGCTGTCTGGTTGGCGATGGGCATGGTGACAATAGGCTCATACCAGGCGCGGCGGCTGTGGCATTGGCAGCCATGTGCTACGCGCCGGAGCGTTGCGCCGCTTCTGGCCGGTTCTGAATTGCGGCAGATTGCAGCCCTTGCTCGCTGCTTTGGGTGGCGGGCGTCGAGAACACACTACGGAAAACAAGGGGTACCAACCATGTCCATGCTGACGAACCTAGACCTGATCCGACGCGTCCCGCTGTTCTCGATGCTCACCAACGACCAGGCGCAGGCGATTGCCGACAGCGTGGTCAAGCGGCGCTTTCGGCGCGGCGAACTGGTCGTCGAACAGGGCCGCAAGAGCAATGCGCTGTTCATCCTGCTCAATGGCCGCGCCCGCGTGCTGACCTCCGATACCCGGGGCCGCGAGGTCATCCTGGCCGTGCTGGAGTCGGGCGACTACGTCGGCGAGATGAGCCTGATCGACAACGACGCCCACAGTGCCACCGTGCGCTGCGAGATCCAGACCGACATGCTGATCCTGGGTCGGCCCGACTTTCAGCGCTGCCTGCCCGAGCATTCATCGTTGTCCTACGCCATCCTGCGCGGCCTGGTGCGGCGGCTGCGCCATGCCGACCGGCAGATCGAATCGCTGGCCCTGCTCGATGTTTATGGCCGTGTCGCCCGCACCTTGCTGGAAATGTCCGACGAGCTTGACGGCGTGAAGATCATCCGCGCCAAGGTCTCGCGCCAGGACATGGCCAAGGTGGTGGGTGCCTCGCGAGAGATGGTCAGCCGGGTGATGAAAGACCTGGAAGAACGCGGCGTGATCGAGACCCAGGAGAACGGCTTCGTGGTCATCAAGGAGCGTGTGGCCCAGCCTGAGTAGGCTGCGCCACCAGGGCGCCGCCCCAGGGCGAGCGCTGCAGCAGCGCGGCACCCGTCGCCGGCGCGCACCCTTGCGCCACAATCCGGCGCATGACTTTTCCGCTTGGATCCTTGCGTGCCGGTGGCGCGGGCCCGTTGGCCGCCGACGCTGGCCTGTCCGGTGCCGACCTACCCCGCTGGCGCCAGCAACTGATGTTGCTTCTGGGCGGCGTGCTGTGGCTGCTGGCGCTGCTGGCGCTGGCCACCCACCAGGCCGCCGACCCCGGCTTCTCCACCTCGGGCAGTGGTGCGGCTGCGGTCAACCGGGCCGGTCTGCTCGGTGCCTGGGCGTCTGATCTGGGCCTGTTCCTGTTTGGCTACTCGGTCTGGTGGCTGCTGTTGGTCGGTCTTCGGGCCTGGCTGGCGCTGCTGGCCCAAAGCCTGCGCATGCACGGCGAGGCAGCCGCCGGTGAGGTGCCGGGCCGGCCGGGCTGGGTTTTCTGGGCCGGGCTGGCCTTGCTGATGCTGGCCAGTTGCGGGCTGGAGTGGACCCGCATGTACCGGCTGGATGCCCTGTTGCCCGGCGGCCAGGCCGGCGGCGTGCTGGGCGCGGTGGTGGGCCAGACCTCGTTGACCTGGCTGGGTTTTGCCGGCTCGGGCGTGCTGTGGATTGCCGCGCTGGTGCTGGGCCTGTCGCTGGCGCTGCGCTTTTCCTGGGCCCATGCGGCCGACCGCGTGGGCCAGACGCTGGAAGGGCTGTGGCAGCGCCGCAGTCAGGCGCGCGAGGTCAAGCAAGACCTGCGCATCGCCGAAGTCATGACGCGCGAGCGTGAACAGGTGGTCGAAGAGGTGCGCGCCGTGGTCGTGGACCATGTGCCGATCATCATCGAGCCGACCCTGGTCGAGGTGCCCACCAGCACCCGCGTGGCCAAGGAGCGGCAAAAACCCCTGTTTGCCGAGCTGAGCGACACCAAGCTGCCCCAGGTCGACCTGCTGGACGCGGCGCCGGGCGTGCGCGTGGACTCGGTGACGCCCGAATCGCTGGAAATGACCAGCCGCATGATCGAGAAGAAGTTGAAGGACTTCGGCGTCGAGGTGCGGGTGGTGGCGGCCTCGCCCGGGCCGGTGATCACCCGCTACGAGATCGAGCCGGCCACGGGTGTGAAGGGCGCGCAGGTGGTGAACCTGGCCAAGGACCTGGCGCGCAGCCTGTCGCTGGTGTCCATCCGCGTCGTCGAGACCATTCCCGGCAAGACCACCATGGCGCTGGAACTGCCCAACGCCAGGCGGCAGATGATCCGGCTGGCCGAGATTCTGGGCTCCGAGGTCTACCACGCTGCCTCGTCGCAGCTGACCATGGGCCTGGGCAAGGACATCGTCGGCCTGCCGGTGGTGGCCGACCTGGCCAAGATGCCGCATTGTCTGGTCGCCGGCACCACCGGCTCGGGCAAGAGCGTGGGCATCAACGCGATGATCCTGAGCCTGTTGTACAAGGCCGAGGCGCGCGACGTGCGGCTGATCCTGATCGATCCCAAGATGCTCGAGATGAGCATGTACGAGGGCATCCCGCACCTGCTGTGCCCGGTGGTCACCGACATGAAGCAGGCCGCCAACGCGCTGAACTGGTGCGTGGGCGAGATGGAGCGCCGCTACAAGCTGATGTCCAGGATGGGTGTGCGCAACCTGGCCGGCTTCAACAAGAAGATCGACGAGGCCACGGCGCGGGGCGAACTGGTGCCCAACCCCTTCAGCCTGACGCCCGAAGAGCCCGAGCCGCTGCAGCGCCTGCCCTTCGTGGTGATCGTGATCGACGAGCTGGCCGACCTGATGATGGTGATCGGCAAGAAGATCGAGGAGCTGATCGCCCGCCTGGCCCAAAAGGCACGCGCCGCCGGCATCCACCTGATCCTGGCCACCCAGCGGCCCAGCGTGGACGTGATCACCGGTCTGATCAAGGCCAACATTCCGACCCGGTTGAGCTTTCAGGTCAGCAGCAAGATCGACAGCCGCACCATTCTCGACCAGATGGGCGCCGAGGCCCTGTTGGGCCAGGGCGACATGCTCTACCTCACGCCGGGCGGCGGCCAGCCGGTGCGGGTGCACGGCGCCTTCGTCAGCGACGAGGAGGTGCACCGGGTGGTGCAGTACATCAAGAGCCAGGGCGAGCCCAACTACATCGAAGGCATTCTGGAAGGCGGCCCGGCCGATGGCGAGGCCGACAGCGCCTCGGCCGGGCCGGGCGGCGGTGACGCCGAGGCCGACCCGATGTACGACCAGGCGGTGGCCATCGTGCTGCAGAACAAGAAGGCCTCGATCTCGCTGGTGCAGCGCCATCTGCGCATCGGCTACAACCGAGCCGCCCGATTGCTGGAACAAATGGAGCAATCCGGCCTCGTATCGGCCATGTCCACCAACGGCAACCGCGATCTGCTGGTGCCCCGACGCGACGAATGAAAACCACCGCCACCTTTGCCAATGGCCTGCCGGCCCTGGTCTGTGCCCTGATCATTGCCCTGCCCACGCCGGCCCGTGCCGACGCGGTGGAGGCCTTGCGCGAATTCGTGCGCGACGCCAAGACCGGCCGCGCGGGCTTCAGCCAGACCGTGAGCTCGCCCGACGGCGTGAAGAAGAAAAGCTCGTCGGGCAGCTTTGAATTTGCCCGCCCCGACCGTTTCCGCTTCGAGTACCGCAAGCCCTTCGAGCAAACCATCGTGGCCGACGGGCGCAAGGTCTGGCTCTACGACGTGGACTTGAACCAGGTCACGGTGCGCGACATGGCCCAGGCCCTGGGCGCCACGCCGGCCGCGCTGCTGGCCGGTGGTGTGCCGGACAAGGACTTTGTGCTCAGCGCCGCACCCGCGGCCGACGGACTGGACTGGGTGCTGGCCACACCGCGCACCAAGGACGGCCCGGTGCAGTCCATGCGCATCGGCTTTCGCGGCAAGGCCCTGGCCGCGCTGGAACTGGTCGACCCCTTCGGCCAGCGCTCGCTGCTGCGTTTTGAAGGCCTGGCCACCAATGTGCCGCTGGCCGACGAGCGCTTTCGCTTCGAGCCGCCCGCCGGGGCGGACGTGATCGGCTCGCGCTGAGCCCACAGGCTGCCAGCGTCCGCTGACGACCCTGCATGCGGCCCGACCCTGTGGTGGTGCGGGCCGGCCATTGATCTGCGCCTTGCAAACGCCTCTTTTCGACGCAGTGTTGCGGCGGCCGCCGGGCGACATTCTGCGGCGTCGGGCGTCGCCCCCATTCAGGGACATCTTCGCCGACAAGGACCAGCCATTCCGGACTGGCCACATCAGCCAGCCAGAGGTTGGCGCGGAGCAGTGAATGACGTTGTACAAGGGTATTCGGATCAACCATTCGACGGTGGCGCTGGGCGCCGCGCTGATGCTGGCCGTGGGCGGGTCTCCCGCCGCAGCCCAGCGCGTACTGAGTGCTGGCCAAGCCAAGCTGGCGCCGGAACTGGCCGCCATCGGCGGTGGGTCGTCTGCAGTGCGCGGCACTGCCGGCAGCGCTGCCACCTCGGCCGACAGCGGCTGGACCCGCATCGTGAACGGCCAGCCAGCGATCCAGGCGCTGGTGATGAGCAACAGCGGCGAGGCCGGCCTGCGCTCGCTGCGCCAGTTCGTGCTGGCCGCAGGTGGTTCGGTGCAATACCACTATGAAACGCTGAATGGCCTGGCCATCATGCTGCCCACCGCCCGCCTGGCCGACCTGGCAGCGCGCAGCGACGTCATCAGCGTCACGCCCAACCGCACCGCCATGCGCTCGGCCAGCCTGCTGCAGGCCGCCAGCGGCGCGGCCGATGCTGTGGCGGCCAGCCGGGGCAGGTTCGACGGCTCCGGCGTGGGCATTGCCGTGCTCGACTCGGGCGTGATGTCCAGCCACGACAACCTGGGCAAGGGCAAGCCCGGCAGTGGCCGCAGCAGCCGTGTGCGCATGGCGCTGGACGTGGTCAAGGTCGGTCAGTCCATGGCCGACCAGGTCTGGACTTCAGGCGTGGATTTGTCTGCCAGCGCCCAGAGCCGCCTGGCCGCCGCGGTGATGGACCCCAGCCTGCCGTCGGCGCGCCTGTCCGCCACCACCGTGCAGGACCCCTATGGCCATGGCACCCATGTGGCGTCCATCGCTGCCGGCAACGGCGGCTACCAGTTGCCCGATGCCAGTGGCATGGCCCCCGGCGCCCATGTGGTCGACGTGCGTGTGCTCAACGACCAGGGCCTGGGTACGCTGGCCGACGTGGTGGCCGGCCTGGACTGGGTGGTGCGCAACGCACCGGCGCTGAACCTGCGCATCGTCAACATCAGCCTGGCCGCCAACGCCACCGAATCCTTCTTGATCGACCCGCTGGCCCGCGCTGCGCGCGCCGCCGTGGCCAGTGGCCTGGTGGTGGTGGCTGCGGCCGGCAACGCCGGCAAGACCGCCGACGGCCGCGAGCAGTTCGGCGCCATCAGCTCGCCCGGCCATGACCCGTCGGTGCTGACCGTGGGCGCGGTCAACCTCAAGGGCACGGCACAGCGCGGTGACGACGTGGTCACCACCTTCAGCTCACGCGGGCCCACCCGTGGCCGCGTCACGCAGGCCAATGGCACGGTGTGGGTGGACAACCTGGTCAAGCCCGACCTGGTGGCGCCCGGCAACCGCATCGTCGGTGCCCTGGCGGCAGACTTTGCCGGCAACCCCGGCAGCTGGAACCTGCTGGCCGGCACCTACCCCGAGCTGAGCGTGGTGCCTGGTGCCGCGCAATCGCCCCGACAGACCTTGATGCAGTTGTCGGGCACCTCGGTCTCGGCACCGGTGGTGGCCGGCACCGTGGCGCTGATGCTGCAGGCCAACCCGGGGCTGACGCCGCCGTTGGTCAAGGCCATCCTGCAGTACACGGCGCAGCCGCTGGCCGCTGGCAGCCTGCTGCAGCAGGGCGTGGGGCTGCTCAACGTGGAAGGCGCCCTGGCGCTGAGCCAGGCGCTGCGCAAGGACATCGGCCCCGCGCTGGCGGCGGGCCGGATCAAGGCGGGCGACGCGCTGCTCGAGCGCAACACCGCCATGCCCGTGCCACGCTCCAGCATCAACGGCCAGACCTTCACCTGGGGCCGGCTGGTCGGTGCGGGGGGTAACCACCTGCTGTCGGGTGAGGCCTTGTTCACCAAGTTCCAGCCCATCTACGACCCGGCGCTGACCTGGGCCAGGCAGGTGGTGCTGCGCGCCAATATCAGCTATGGCCTGGGTGCCGATCGCACTGCGCCGCAACGCGTGACCGAAGCCAGGGCGGCCAACCAGATGCTGGTCACGCCTGGCGTGCTGCGGGTCGACACACCGGCCAACGCCACCTCGGCTGGCCTGTTCGCGCCCACCGGCTTCTGGGCCGGGCAGGCCGCCAACAGTGCCGGCTTTGTGCTGGCCGAAGGCTTCGTGTTGGCCGAGGGCTTTGTGCTGGCCGAGGGCTTTGTGCTGGCCGAGGGCTTTGTGCTGGCCGAAGGCTTTGTGCTGGCCGAGGGCTTCGTGCTGGCCGAGGGCTTTGTGCTGAGCGAGGGCTTCATCCTGGGCGAGACCAGCCGCGCCATCCAGGGCGAACGCTGAGCCTGGCGTCGGTGGCCCGCGGCGGCTGAACTGCCGTCGGCCGGCCGGCGACAATGCGGCCATGCCGCTCGAGCAGGAATCGCTGTTTGAACCCGAGGCTGGCCCCGCGCCAGCCTCGCCGCTTCTGGGCGAACCGGGAGGCGCTGCCCAGGCCGAGCCCGCCGCGTCGGCCCAGGTGCCCCTGGCCGAGCGGCTGCGCCCGCGCAGCCTGGACGAGGTGGTCGGCCAGCGCCAGTTGCTGAGCCCGGGCAAGCCGCTGCGCCTGGCCTTCGACAGTGGCCGGCTGCACTCGATGATCCTCTGGGGTCCGCCCGGCGTGGGCAAGACCACGCTGGCCCGGTTGCTGGCCCGGGCCGGTGGCCGGCGGCCGCAGTTCATCGTGCTCTCGGCCGTGCTGGCCGGCGTCAAGGACATCCGCGAGGCGGTGGACGCCGCCCGCGTCGCCCGCGGCCAGGGCCTGGCCACGGTGGTCTTTGTCGACGAGGTGCACCGCTTCAACAAGACCCAGCAGGACGCGTTTCTGCCGCATGTCGAAGCGGGCCTGTTTACCTTTATCGGCGCCACGACCGAGAACCCGTCCTTCGAGGTCAACTCGGCCCTGCTGTCGCGCGCCAGCGTGCATGTGCTGCAGGCGCTGGACGACGCCGACCTGGGCCAGCTGATCGCCCGCGCCCAGGCCCTGCTGGCTCTGCCGCCACTGAACGCCGCGGCACTTTCTCGCCTGGTCGGCCATGCCGACGGAGATGCGCGGCGGCTGCTCAACGCCTACGAGAACCTGGCCGATCTGGTGCTGGACCAGGACCCGGCGCCGGCCGAGATCACCGAGCCGCTGCTGGATCAAGCCCTGGGCCAGATGTTGCGCCGCTATGACAAGGGCGGTGACCAGTTCTACGACATGATTTCGGCGCTGCACAAGAGCGTGCGCGGCTCCAACCCCGACGCCGCGCTGTACTGGCTGGCGCGCATGGTCGACGGTGGGGTGGATGCGCGCTACATCTCGCGCCGGCTGATCCGCATGGCCAGCGAGGACATCGGCCTGGCCGACCCGCGAGCGCTGCAGGTCACGCTGCAGGCGGCCCAGGTCTATGAGCGCCTGGGCTCACCCGAGGGTGAACTGGCGCTGGCCGAGGCCACGGTCTACCTGGCCATGGCGGCCAAGAGCAATGCGGTGTATGCCGCCTGGAACGCGGTGCGCGCTCTGGTCAAGCAGGACAGCAGCCGCCCGGTGCCCATGCACCTGCGCAATGCACCGACCCGGCTGATGAAAGACCTGGGCCATGGCAGCGGCTACCGCTATGCCCATGACGAGGCGGACGGCTATGCCGCCGGGGAGCGCTACCTGCCCGACGGCCTGGCGCAGACGCTGTTCTACCAGCCTCTGCCACGCGGCCTTGAGCTGCGCCTGGCCGAGCGCCTGGCTGAGCTGCGCGGACGCGACGCTGCCGCATGCGGTGATCCGCCGATTGAGGGTTAACCCGGATTTTGTGGTTGAGGCCGGACTTGTGTCGGTAAGTGCACCTGCTGGCCGAAGATTGTTCGGCTGATCGACGAACAAGACGGGAATGTCCTGTCATGTTCGCTGTGCCCCGGCTTCTACAATTCTCGCCAGTCGCGCAGGGCCTGAAGGCTTGGGTCGCGGTGTAGATCGCCAAAACACGAAGCGGCCTGGCAAGGCGGCCCCACCGGCCCGCCAACCACGCTGGCGCCGGCAACAGCAACGGAGACCCCCCATGGACACACTTGTGCAGCAGATCATCAATGGTCTGGTGCTGGGCAGCATGTACGCGCTGGTGGCCCTGGGCTACACCATGGTCTACGGCATCATCAACTTGATCAACTTCGCCCATGGCGAGGTGTTGATGGTGGGTGCGCTGACCAGCTGGACCGTGGTGACCACGCTCAAGGACGCCGGCCTGCCGGGCTGGTTGTTGCTGCTGATTGCGCTGGCCGCGGCCATCGTGGTGTGTTCCATCCTGAACTTCCTGATCGAGAAGATCGCCTACCGCCCGCTGCGCAATGCGCCCCGGCTGGCGCCGCTGATCACCGCCATGGGCATGAGCCTGCTGCTGCAGACGCTGGCCATGATCATCTGGAAGCCCAGCACCAAGTCCTACCCCATCCTGCTGCCGATGGAGCCGTTTTTCATCGGCGAAGCGGTGATCAACATCACCCAGATCCTGATTCTGGTCGTCACCGCCATCACGCTGGCCGGGCTGATGTACCTGGTCAACTACACCAAGCTGGGCCGGGCCATGCGGGCCACGGCAGAGAACCCGAGGGTGGCCGCACTGATGGGCGTACGGCCTGACATGGTCATCTCTGCCACCTTCATCATCGGCGCCGCGCTGGCCGCGCTGGCCGGCGTGATGTACGCCGCCAACTACGGCACGGTGCAGCACACCATGGGCTTCATGCCCGGGCTGAAGGCCTTTACCGCGGCGGTGTTCGGCGGCATCGGCAACCTGGCCGGTGCGGTGGTCGGGGGCATCGCACTGGGCGTGATCGAGGCGCTGGGCGCGGGCTACATCGGCGCGCTCACCGGTGGTGTGCTGGGCAGCCAGTACCAGGACATCTTCGCCTTCCTGGTGCTGATCCTGGTGCTCACCATCCGGCCGCAGGGGCTGATGGGCGAACGCGTGGCAGACCGGGCTTGACGCTCCAGAAGACAAGACCATGAAAAACAAACTGATCGTCTTTCTGCTCGCCGCCGTGGCGCTGTTGGTGCTGCCGCTGGTGGCCCAGCATGCCGGTGACTTCTGGGTCCGCATGCTCGACTTTGCGCTGCTCTATGTGCTGCTGGCGCTGGGGCTGAACATCGTGGTGGGCTACGCCGGTCTGCTCGACCTGGGCTATGTGGCCTTCTATGCCCTGGGCGCCTACATGTTCGCGCTGCTGGCTTCACCCCACCTGAGTGACACCTTTGCCGCCGTCAAGCACCTGTTCCCCGATGGCCTGCATTCGCCGTTCTGGCTGGTCGTGCCACTGGGCGCGGCGGTGGCCGGCGTGGCCGGCGTGGTGCTGGGCGCACCCACGCTGAAGTTGCGTGGCGACTATCTGGCCATCGTGACCCTGGGCTTCGGCGAAATCATCCGCGTCTTTCTGAACAACCTGGACCGGCCGGTGAACATCACCAATGGCCCCAAGGGCCTGCAGCAGATCGACAGCATCCGCATCTTCGGCATTAATTTCGGTGACTCGGGCACGCTGTTCGGCTACGAGTTCTCGTCGGTCACCAAGTACTACTACCTGTTCCTGGTGCTGGTGGTGATCAGCGTGGTCATCAGCTACCGGCTCGAACGCAGCCGCATCGGCCGCGCCTGGATGGCCATCCGCGAGGACGAGATCGCCGCCAAGGCCATGGGCATCAACACCCGCAACATGAAGCTGCTGGCCTTCGGCATGGGCGCCACCTTCGGCGGCGTGTCGGGGGTGATGTTCGCCAGCTTCCAGAACTTCGTCTCGCCCGAGTCGTTCTCGCTGCAGGAGTCGGTCATGATCGTGGCCATGGTGGTGCTGGGCGGCATCGGCCACATCCCGGGCGTGGTGCTGGGCGCGGTGCTGTTGGCTGCGCTGCCCGAGGCGCTGCGCTGGGTCGCCGGTGAGCTGGACCTGCAGCGCATGACCGACGGCCGCTTCGACGCCGCCATCCTGCGCCAGCTGCTGATCGCGCTGGCCATGATCGGCATCATGCTGGCCCGCCCGCGTGGGCTGTGGCCGTCACCCGAGCATGGCAAGGCGGCGCCGCAGCCGACCACGCCGGACCCGGTGGCCCCTGACGCTGTGAAGGGAGCCTGAGCATGGCTGACAACGTGCTGGAAGTGGCCGGCGTGTCCAAGCGCTTCGGTGGTTTGCAGGCCCTGTCCGACGTGGGCATCAGCATCCGCGCCGGCCAGGTCTACGGCCTGATCGGCCCCAACGGCGCCGGCAAGACCACCTTCTTCAATGTGCTGACGGGGCTGTACACGCCTGATTCAGGCAGCTTCAAGCTGGGCGGCAAGCCCTACAAGCCCACGGCGGTGCATGAGGTGGCGCGCGCAGGCATTGCGCGTACCTTCCAGAATATCCGCTTGTTCAACGAGATGACGGCGCTGGAGAACGTGATGGTCGGCCGCCATGTGCGCAGCAAGTCGGGCCTGCTCGGCGCGGTGTTGCGCACGCCGGGCTTCAAGGCCGAGGAAGCCGCCATCGCCCAGCGCGCCCAGGAACTGCTGGACTACGTGGGTATCGGCCACTTCGCCGAGTACAAGGCGCGCACGCTGAGCTACGGTGACCAGCGCCGGCTGGAGATCGCCCGCGCGCTGGCCACCGACCCCAAGCTGATTGCGCTGGACGAACCCGCCGCCGGCATGAACGCGACCGAGAAGCTGGTGCTGCGCGAACTGATCGACCGCATCCGCAACGACGGCCGCACCATCCTGCTGATCGAGCATGACGTGAAGCTGGTGATGGGCCTGTGCGACCGCGTCACCGTGCTCGACTACGGCAAGCAGATTGCCGAAGGCACGCCCTACGACGTGCAACGCAACCCGGCGGTGATCGAGGCCTACCTCGGCGCCGACCACATGATCCACTGACATGGCGAACACGATGGCTGACAACAACACCCAGGCCAACGCCGCCCCCGTGCTGCTGGAAGTGAGCAAGCTCAAGGTCGCCTATGGCGGCATCCAGGCCGTCAAGGGCGTCGATTTCCGGATCCGTGAAGGTGAACTGGTGTGCCTGATCGGCGCCAACGGCGCGGGCAAGACGACCACGCTCAAGGCCATCACCGGCACCCAGCCGGTGGCCAGTGGCGAGATCCGCTTCCTGGGCAACAGCATTGCCGGCCAGGGCGCCTGGGACCTGGTCAAGCAGTGCCTGGTGATGGTGCCCGAGGGCCGAGGCACCTTCGGCCGCATGACCATCGTCGAGAACCTGCAGATGGGCGCTTATGTGCGCAACGACGACCAGGTGCAGGCCGACATCGACAAGGTCTTCGCGATCTTCCCGCGGCTCAAAGAGCGCGCGCAGCAACTGGCCGGCACGATGAGCGGCGGCGAGCAGCAGATGCTGGCGATGGGCCGCGCGCTGATGGCCCGACCCAAGGTGCTGCTGATGGACGAGC
>JANOWE010000191.1:0-7881 GCA_031417735.1 Betaproteobacteria bacterium | reverse complement strand
GTGGGAGTCGAAACATCCATGGTCCTGCTCCAGTCAGTGAACGAGGCGGATTGCCTCGATCACCAACATCGCAGAACCAGCGCCACAACGGAGCACCATCACACTTGCCGGAGCGCCTACCGCGCGAGCGGTTTAGTCCGCGTGCCCATTGGAGTCACACAGGCTCTGAAACTTGATGCCCATGAGCGGACATCGATTTGCAGCCGCGCCACGGGGCCAGTCGTCACTGTCGTGGGACGCCGTCTTCCTCGCGGTGCCGTCGGTCGTTCGGGAGACTCCAGGGGTCGTCCGATAGCCCCGAGCTGGTCAGCTCCCAACGTTGGGCCGCGGTTCGGATGCAGTCGTTCGTCAACATGCTCTTGCCGATATCAGCCGGGTCCTATTGCGACAGGCTTGCCGACCTACATCCCGGCGTAGTTGGGACCGCCGCCGCCTTCGGGCGTGACCCAGACGATGTTCTGCGTCGGGTCCTTGATGTCGCAAGTCTTGCAGTGCACGCAGTTCTGCGCGTTGATCTGCAGCCGGTCACTGTCATCGTCGTTCTTGACGAACTCGTACACCCCGGCCGGGCAGTAACGGCCCTCGGGCCCGGCGTAGGTCGCCAGGTTGATGGCCACCGGCACGCCGGCGTCCTTGAGCGTCAGGTGCGCCGGCTGGTTTTCTTCATGGTTGGTGCTGCTGATGAACACCGAGCTGAGCCGGTCGAAGGTGATCCGGTTGTCGGGCTTGGGGTAGTCGATCTGCGGGCACTGGTCGGCCGGCCGCAGCGCCAGGTGATCGGCTTGGCCGCCGCGCACCGTCCAGGGCGGTGCCTTCATCCCCAGCTTGGGCATCAGCCACTGTTCGATGCCGGTCATCAGCGTGCCCACCAACGGGCCCTTCTTGAACCAGGGCTTGAAGTTGCGCGTCTGCAGCAGCTCGGCATGCAGCCAGCTCTGCTCGAAGGCGGCCGGGTAGGCGGCCAGTTCGTCGTGGCTGCGGCCGGCAGCCAGGGCTTCGGCGATGGCCTCTGCCGCCAGCATGCCAGTCTTGATCGCGGCATGGCTGCCCTTGATGCGCGCGGCGTTCATGAAGCCGGCCTCACAGCCGATCAGCGCGCCACCCGGGAACACCAGCTTGGGCAGGCTCTGCAGGCCGCCGTTGTTGATGGCGCGCGCGCCGTAGCCGATGCGCTTGCCGCCCTCGATGTGCGCTCGGATCGCGTGGTGCGTCTTCCAGCGCTGCATCTCCTCGAACGGGCTCATCCAGGGGTTCTGGTAGTCCAGCCCCAGCACATAGCCCAGCGTCACCAGGTTGCCTTCGAGGTGGTAGAGAAAGCCGCCGCCGAAGCTGCCGTCGGTCACCGGCCAGCCGCTGGTGTGCACCACCAGGCCGGGCTGCGCCTTCTCGGGCTGGATCTCCCACAGCTCCTTGATGCCCAGCGCGTAGGTGGCCGGATCGCGCCCCTCGTCGAGCTTGAACCGGGCGACGACCTGCATGCCCAGGTGGCCGCGTGCGCCTTCGGCGAAAACGGTGTACTTGCCGGTCAGCTCCATGCCGAGCTGAAAGCCGTCGTGCGGCGCGCCGTCCTTGCCGATCCCCAGGTTGCCGGTGGCCACACCGCGCACGCGGCCCCTCTCGTCATACAGCACCTCGGCGGCGGTGAAGCCGGGGAACACCTCCACGCCCAGCGCCTCGGCCTGCTCGCCCAGCCACTTGACCACCGCGCCCAGGCGCACCACGTAGTTGCCGTGGTTGTGGAAGCAGTGGGGCATCAGCCAGTCGGGGATGGTGGCGGTGCCGTCCTCGGTCAGAGTGAGCAACTGGTCGCCGGTGACGGGCTGGTTCAGCGGCGCGCCCAGGTCGCGCCAGTTGGGGATCAGCTCGGTGATGGCGATCGGGTCCATCACCGCGCCCGACAGGCTGTGCGCGCCGGGCTCGGAGCCCTTTTCCAGCACCACCACCGAGATCTCCTGCCCCGTCGCGGCGGCGCGCTGCTTGAGCCGGATCGCCGTGGCCATGCCGCCGGGGCCGCCGCCGACGATGACCACGTCGTAGTCCATGGCCTCGCGTGGGCCGAATCTGTCGAGCAAGTCTTTGGGTGTCATGGCGAGGGCCTCGGTGGTGGGTCAGGACCAGGTCACGGCGGCCGAGAACATGTAACCCGCGCCGTAGACCGTCTTGATGATCTTGGGATTCTGCGGATCGCTTTCGAGCTTGCGCCGCAGGCGCGAGATGCGCACGTCGATGCTGCGGTCCAGCGGCGACAGGTCGCGCTGACCGATCAACTGTTCGCGCGTCAGGATCTGGTGGGGCCGCTCGACAAAGGCACGCAGCACTTGTGTTTCAGCGGTGCCGAGCAGGTGCTCGCTGCCGTCGGCCGCGCGCAGGATGTTGGCGGCGCAATCGAGGCTCCAGCCCAGGAAGCTGGCGTGTCGGCGTTGCTGCCCGGGCGCCGAACCGCTGGCGCCAGCGCGCCGGCGCAGGATGCTGCGCACCCGGGCCACCAGTTCACGCGGCTCGAAAGGCTTGACCATGTAGTCATCGGCGCCGAGTTCCAGACCCATCACCCGATCCACCGTGTGGCCGCGGCCGGTGAGGATCAACACACCGCTGCTCGACACCGTCGCGATTCTCCGCACCAACTCGATACCGTCCATGTCGGGCAGGCCGAGATCGATCACGCAAAGCTCGGGCCGCTCGGTCTGCAGCCTTCGCAGCACCGTGGCACCGTTGCGAAAGACCTCGGTGGCAAAGCCGAACTCGTGCAGCGCTGTGACCACCAGCCTGGCGATGGCGTCGTCGTCTTCGACCACGTAGATCAGCGCTGGGCGAGACCCGTCGGCGTCGTCGCGCTGCACCGGCCCGGTCACTGGACTACCCTCCGCGCTGCGCGCTTCTGGATTCGCGCTCGGGAGCGGTCCGGCGCGCTCATGGCGACGCTGCCTCGATCCGCGAAGCAAGCTCGGTTCGGGTGAAGGGCTTGGCCAGCAGCGGCGGCTCGGCGGCTGCCACCCCGTCGGGCGCATAGCCGCTCATCAGCAGCACCCGTTGCACCCCACAGCGCTCGCGGGCATGCGCCGCCAGGACCCGACCGTCAACCCCGCCGGGCATCACCACGTCGGTCAGCAACAGGGCGATGCCGGGCGTCTGTTCGAGGATCTGCATCGCCTCGTCGCCGCTCTCGGCCTCGATCACCACGAAGCCCAGGTCCAGCAGATGGCGTCGCACGACCTGGCGCACTGCCGGGTCATCATCGACCAGCAGCGCCAGTCCTAGGTCGCCCTGCGCTGCGTCGGGCCCGCCATCCATCGGCCCGATGGGCGCAATGGCGATGTCACAAGCCGGCAGCCACAACGAAACGGTCGTGCCCTGATCGACCTTGCTGCGGATGTCGATGGCGCCACCCGACTGTTTGACGAAGCCGTAGACCATCGCCATGCCGAGGCCAGTGCCCAGCCCATGCGGCTTGGTGGTGAAGAAGGGTTCAAACACCCGGGCCTGGGTGGCGTCGTCCATGCCGCTGCCGTTGTCGCTGACATCGATCCGCAAATAGGACCCGGCTTCGAGCTGACGCGCGGCTGCTTCGACACTGTCCAGGACATGCATCGAGGCGTGGACGGCGATGCGGCCCTTGGCCGACGTGGCATCGCGCGCATTGAGGATCAGGTTGAGCAGCGCGTTCTGCAATTGGTGGGTGTCGATCCAGGCCCACAGCGGCGCGCCACCGGCTGCGACGTCGAGTTGCAGGCCCTCGGGCAAGGACCGCCGCACCATGCGCCCGACCGATGCGATCAGCGGCGCCACGTCGGCCGCCTGCGCCTCCAGCGGATGCTTGCGCGCAAACGACAGCAGGCCCTTGATCAGATCGGCACCGCGCCGCGCGGCCTCGGCGGCGGGCTCGACGAACTCGGCCACCGTGGCGTCGCCGCCGCAGGCCCGGGCCAGGGCGTCCAGGTTGCCGAGGATGACGGTCAGGATGTTGTTGAAGTCATGCGCCAGGCCACCGGTCAACTGGCCCAGCGCTTCCATCTTCTGCGCCTGCACCAGCATCGCGTGGGCCCGCTTTTGCTCGCTGATGTCGAAGGTGAGCTCGAAGCAACCCGCCACTGTGCCGTCGGCCGAGATCTCGGGGATCAAGGTGGTGCGCGCGGTCACATGGGCGCCGCCCAGCACGGCGGTTTCGTACTCGAAGCTCACCGCCTCACCAGCCAGCGCACGCGCCAGGTGGGGCTGGATGCCGGCGTAGGTGGCGGCCCCCACATACTGCTTGGCACTGACCACGCCGGGGTTGGCCGGGTCGAGCCCGAACCACTCGCGGTAGCCGCGGTTCATGTAGCGATAGACCTGGTGGTGATCAAAGTAGGCCACCAGCGCCGGGATCGAATCGGTGATCAGGCGCATCTGCGCCTCGCTGCGGCGCAACTCAGTGGTGCGCTCGGTGACACGGCTTTCCAGCAACAGAGTCTGTTCGTGGATCTGGCGCTCGGCATTGCGCTGCGCGCTGATGTCGGAGTACAGGGTCACGAAGCCATGCCCCGGTACAGGCACGCCGCGCACGCGCAGCACCACGCCACCAGGGCGCGTACGTTCGAGGTCATGCGGCTCGAAGTTGCGGGCGGCGCGCACGCGCTCTTCGACATGGGCGGCCACGTCGCCATCACCATAGTCGCCGCGCTGGGCGTTGTAGCGTATGAAGCTCTCGAAATGCGCGCCGACAAAACCCATCTCGGGCGGGAAATCGAGCAGGCGCAGAAAGGTCTTGTTCCAGGCCACGAAACGCAACTCACGGTCGATCAGCGTAAAGCCCTGGTCAATCAGATCGAGTGCGGCCTGCAGCGACTCATAGCGCTTCAGGCGGTCGTCCGACAGTCTGGGGGCAGCCAGGCTCACGTCGGGCTCGATGGCAGGGGTTGGCGGGACATGGTCAAGATTCTAGGAGGCGGCCTGGCTGGGCATGGTCGGGTGCAAACATTTGTCACATTGCCTGGTGGCTGTTGAAATAGTCGTCGTTCATCCTTCGCTGCATGCCGCCGCCCGGAACTCGCCGGGGTGGCGGCGCGTCTTGAGCAAATGTTGCTTGGCCACTTTGCTCAACCCCTTGGGGGGCGGACGACGATGCGTCGTCGGCCTCGGGGCACCACATTAAGGAGACACGATGATCGGAAGCCACCCCTACGAACTCGGCCTGGACAAGAACCCGGCCAATTTCGTGGCCCTGTCACCGCTGAGCTTCATCGAACGCGCCGCCAGCGTCTACCCGGATCGGTGCGCCGTGATCTACGGCGCGCGCCGCCAGTCCTGGCAAGACACCTATGCGCGCTGCCGGCGCCTGGCCAGTGGTCTGCAGCAGCGCGGCATCGGCATTGGCGATACGGTGGCGGTGATGCTGCCCAATGTGCCGGCGATGTTCGAGGCGCACTTTGCGGTGCCGATGACCGGTGCGGTGCTCAACACCCTGAACACGCGGCTGGATGCCGAGGCCATTGCCTTCATGCTGCAGCATGGCCAGGCCAAGGTGCTGCTGATCGACCGCGAGTTTGCCAGCGTGGTCGAGCCGGCGCTGGCGCTGCTGGGCACCGAGCGGCCCTTCGTGATCGAGGTCGAGGACGAGGAGGCGCCCGCCGGCAAGTACCTCGGCGACGTGTCCTACGAAACCTTTCTGGGCCATGGCGACCCGGGCTTTGCCTGGCAAGGGCCGGCTGACGAGTGGGACGCCATCGCGCTGAACTACACCTCGGGCACGACCGGCAACCCCAAGGGCGTGGTCACCCATCACCGCGGCGCTTACCTGAATGCGGTGTCCAACGTCGTCACCTGGGAGATGCCGCGCCATGCCGTCTACCTGTGGACGCTGCCGATGTTCCACTGCAACGGCTGGTGCTTCCCGTGGACCCTGGCCCTGCAGGCGGCCACCAGCGTGTGCCTGCGCAAGGTGGACCCGGCGCTGATCTTCAGCCTGATCCGTGAGCATCGAGTCACCCATCTGTGCGGCGCGCCCATCGTCTACGGCTTGCTGATCAATGCGCCCGAGGCCCAGCGCAGCGGCTTTGCCCACGCCATCCACGGCCTGATTGCCGGGTCGGCGCCGCCGGCCGCGATCATCGAAGGCTGCGAGCGCATCGGCATTGCGATCACCCATGTCTACGGCCTGACCGAGGTCTACGGCCCGGCGGCGGTGTGCGCCCAGCAGGCGGAATGGGCGGCCTTGCCGATCGGCGAGCGTGCGCGCCTGAATGCCCGTCAGGGTGTGGCCTACCCGATGCAGCAGGCCATCGCGGTGCTCGATCCGCAGACGCTGCAAGCGGTGCCGGCCGATGGGCAAACCATGGGCGAGATCTTCTTCCGCGGCAACCTGGTGATGAAGGGTTACCTGAAGAACCCGGCCGCCACCGACGAGGCCTTTGCCGGCGGCTGGTTCCACACCGGCGACCTGGCGGTGGTGCAGGCCGACGGCTACGTCAAGATCAAGGACCGCAGCAAGGATGTGATCATCTCGGGCGGCGAGAACATCTCCAGCGTCGAGGTCGAGGAGGTGCTGTACCGCCACCCCGATGTGCTGATCGCCGCCGTGGTGGCCAAGCCCGACGCCAAGTGGGGCGAAGTGGCAGCCGCGTTTGTGCAGTTGCGCCAGGGCAGCACCACCACCGAAGCCGAGGTCATCGAACACTGCCGCGCCCACATGGCGCGCTTCAAGGTGCCCAAGCAGGTGATCTTCGGCCCGCTGCCGCAGACGTCTACCGGAAAGATCCAGAAGTTCGTGCTGCGCGCGCAGTTGCATTCGGCCTCGGCCATCGACTGAGGACACCCCCATGACTGAGGACATCATCCTGCAGACCCGCGGTCTGACCAAGGAATTCAAGGGCTTTGCCGCCGTGCAGGACGTCAACCTGAGCGTACGGCGCGGCAGCATCCACGCGCTGATCGGGCCCAACGGCGCAGGCAAGACCACCGTCTTCAACCTGCTGACCAAGTTCCTGCAGCCCACGCGCGGCACGATCCATTTCAACGGCGTGGACATCTCGGCCGAAGAGCCGGCGCAGATCGCGCGGCGTGGCGTGATCCGCTCGTTCCAGATCTCGGCCACCTTCGGTCACATGACGGCGCTGGAAAACGTTCGCGTGGCCTTGCAGCGCAAGCTGGGCACGTCCTTCCACTTCTGGCGCTCGGGCAAGAGCCTGAACCAGCTGAACGGGCGGGCGATGGAACTGCTCGAGCAGGTCGATCTGGGGCAATACGCCAGCACCTTGGCGGTTGAGATGCCGTACGGGCGCAAACGGGCCCTCGAAATCGCCACCACCCTGGCGCTCGACCCCGAGCTGATGCTGCTCGACGAGCCGACGCAGGGCATGGGCCATGAGGACGTGGACCGGGTCGCCGACCTGATCCGCAAGGTGGCGGCCAATCGCACCGTGCTGATGGTCGAGCACAACCTGTCGGTGGTCGAAAAACTCAGCGACGTGATCACCGTGCTGCAGCGCGGCCAGATCCTGGCCGAAGGGCCGTACTCGGTGGTGTCACAGGACCCCCGGGTGCTGGAAGCCTATGTCGGAGTCGAAGCATGAGCGCGCACAAAGCCACCGGCAACGAGATGTTGCGCATCACCGATCTGCACGCCTTCTACGGCGAGTCGCACATCCTGCACGGCATCGACCTCACCGTGCGTGAAGGTGAGCTGGTGACCCTGCTGGGCCGCAACGGCGCCGGCCGCTCGACCACGATGAAGGCCATCATGGGCCTGGTGAGCCGGCGCACCGGCTCGGTGATGCTCAACGGCACCGAGATCACGGCGCTGGCGCCGCACACCATCGCCCGCCTGGGCCTGGGTTACTGCCCGGAAGAGCGCGGCATCTTCTCCGGCCTGTCGACCGAAGAGAACCTGATGCTGCCGCCGGTGGTGCG
>JANOWE010000190.1:0-18294 GCA_031417735.1 Betaproteobacteria bacterium | reverse complement strand
TGGCCGGACCGACACCGATGTTGACCATGGTGATGCCCGATCCGTCCGCCCGTATCAGGTGATAGGCCGGCATCTGCGGCAATCGCGGCAGCGCGGCGCCCAGCGCGTCTTCGGCTTGCACCGGCTGGCCGGCGCGGCGGGTGACCAGGTTGCCGGGTTCGACAAAGGCGACATAGGCATCACTCTCGGCCGCATGCTTGGGCCAGTTGCCCAGCAGCCCGCCCTGGCCCAGCGGCCGGGCCATCATCTCGTGGCCCAGGCGCACGAACTCGTCGATGTAGAACTGGTAGTTGGTGAACAACACGAAGTTCTGAAAATGCTCAGGCGCGGTGCCGGTGTAGTGGCGCAGCCGGTGCAGTGAGTAGTCGACGCGGGGCGCGGTGAACAGCGCCAGCGGGTGCGGCTCACGCGGGCCGGGCTCGAAGCTGCCGTTGGCAATGCCGTCGTCCATCGCCGCCAGGTCGGGCAGGTCGAACAGGTCGCGCATCAGCAGGCGCCGTTCGGCACCCATCGTGCCTTCAACATGGTCGTGCTGCGCGAACGAGAAATGGATGGGGATGGGCTGGCGCGACATGCCCACCTCCAGCGTGCCGCCATGGTTGGCCAGCAGCAGCTCGAACTGCTCGCGGTAGTAGTGGGCAAACAGGTCGGGCCGGGTCAGCGTGGTCTCGTACACGCCGGGGCCGGCGACAAAACCGTAAGACAGGCGCGAGTCGGCCCGCGCCACGGTGTTCACGCGTACCCGCACGAACGGGTAGCAGGCCCGCACCCGGCCGGCGGGGTCTTGCCCGGCCACAAATTCCTGCATGCTGCTGCGCAAATGGGCGATGCCGGTGTCGTAGATGGCAGCGGCATGCGCCAGCGCAGCAGCAGCGTCGTTGAAATTCTGGGTGGTGATCAGGGTGGGTGTGGGCATGGCGCATTGTGGCGGGGGTTTGGCGCCTCATTGGCCGAGCAGGGTGGGGGACCCGGCGCCTGGTCGGGCTTGCGCGGGGAGCATGGGTTTAGTGGCGCAGGGTTCATGGCGCAGCGATTGCCGCCGAGGCGCGCTGCTGCGAGTTCACGGCTGCGGTGGTGAGGAAGCGACTGCGGCCGGGTGCTGAGTTGCGCCGGGCGGCACTCACGGCCTAACGGCAGTTTTGAGCGAAGTCCGGGAATTCATGCTGACGGCCAGGAGCTGACGGTGGTGACAGGCAGCCACCCCGTCAGCCTGTCAGGAATAGCCTCAACAGCGGCACCAGCGCGCCGGACGCCGCAAGAACTCCAGTGGTCAGACGCACGAAAGTCCGCACGGGGCCGACTGTTGTTGCCTGGGGCTGCGTTCTCGACTACACGAAGGTGTGGAACGTTCGCCCGCCGCGGCTGGGCAACGCTGCCAACGCGAGGTCGCCCGTCACCGTCTCCTCGTCCGTCTTGCAGTCGGCCAGGTCTGCATTCACGACGTCCATGCGGTCATCGAACTGCGCCTGGCTGACGGATCCGGCGCGGAGTTGGCGTTTCAACTCAGTGGCCTCAGCCAGCAACTCCGTCCGCTCCCGCAGGACGCGTTTCAGGCTTCGCAGTTGGTGCAGCCGTGCCTGCACCGTGGCTTCGTCATTGAGGTCGAGCAGCTCCACGGTCAACTCGCCGTGGATGGTGCGCCACTCCACCAATCCGGTGGCGGCGTTGAACCGCAGGTGTGCAGCCATCTCGTGCTCGCACGGGTTCACAATCCAGGCGTGCGTCGCCTCATCGGCCGGCCAGTAGTTGTTCTTGCGGCTGTTGCAGTTGCCGCAGCAGTAGTACAGGTTGGTGTAGGCGGTTTCCAGCGCGCCAAAGCGCAGCAAGCTCTTGGGGCGGTAATGATCGACCTGGTAGACCAGCCTTGAAGAATGCGAGTCGGGCTCGCGGCAGTACACGCAAACCCGTTTGAACTCGTGCTGCAGGTAGCGTTTGTAGGAACCGTACCGCTTCAACTGCGGCGGTAGCAGCTTGCGCGAGTGTTTGCTCTTTGGGTACAGGTAGAGCGCCATGCCCTTCAGGCGATGCCCCATTCCTTCTGGCGCGCAGCCCGGCGGGCGGCGCGTTCGTCCAGCCGCTGGGCCATGGTCTCGATCATCTCCACGTGCGCCTCGGTCACGCGGGGGGCCTTGGAGGCAAGCCGCGTGTTCAGGATCTTCAGCCGGGCCAGGATCTCCTTCTGGCCTTCGGCCTTAGGTCATCGCGCATCGCGTAGCGTTGCGCCAACAGCAGCATGCGCTGCTCGGCGATCCGCTGCACCTCGGTCTGCAGCGCCGGCGCCGCAGCGTTTGTGTCTGCCCCGGTGGTGGTGGCTGCGGTGGTGACGGTGGGCGTTGCCCGTTGGGGTTGCACACTGTTGGGTGCGGCCGTGAAGCGGCCGGTGTCGGGCATGCCCAACGGCTTGTCCTGCAGCGCGATGAATGCGGTCGGCTCCAGCGCCAAGCCCCAACCAACATCAGTGAAGAGCTGGGCAACGCTCGACGGCGCCTGCCAGTTGGTCGGCGTTACCGGCGGCCGCATTTCGGCGTGCACGAAGAACATGTCCAACATAGTCACTCCCCTGCCAAACACTAACTGCTTGCAAGGTATTCTCGGGCGCTAGGCCCGATTGCCCAATCAAAGAGCTGGAACACTTGCTCGTGGATCCGATCGACTGCAACGACAACGTCGGTGGCTGCCACTTCGCTGCGAAATCCGTCGATGTCGATTAAGTAGTCAGGCACATCCGCCGTCGCCCCGGTGGCCTCGCGGCCCGGCTTGTGAGACAGCCCGTGCTGTAGCAGTAGGCCGCCGTCTGGCGCAATCACCTGTAGGCGTCCGCCGTAGTCGGCCATGCCAACGAACAGCAGCTTGCTCAACGGGGCCACGAGGTCTGGATTGACCCATTCGGCCATCTGCGTGCCGCTCGTCTTCAGCACGTTGATGCAGCGCAATCCAATGCGCATGAAGAAGTCAGTGTCGATGACGGGTAATGCGGCCGCCAGCGCCACTTCCAGGCGGGCGCGCAGATCTGCGTACGTGGAGTAGCGTGCAGCCTCAAGCACCAGTGCGTTGTTCTTCAGCGTGACGGACCATTGACCGTTGGCGCTTTTGAACTGGTGGCTGAAGTTGGGTGCCTGGGCATACGACCCCGGGCCCACCGTCACTTCGCTGAGTTGGTTGTAGATCGGGTAAGCCTTGCGAAGCGCGTGAGCATATGCGCTTGGGGGCTTGGCACCGCCCAGCGGCAGCCTGGCCGCCATGCTGCACCGCGTTGTGGACCAGGTTGCGCAGCAGCAGTTTCAGCCGGGTCGGGTCGGCCTGCACGCCGGGCGGCAGGTCGGCGGCCATGTGCAATACCGGCATCGGCCTCGGTGCCATCTCGTCCAGCAGGCCTTGCACCAGCGTGGGCAGGTGCACAGCCTCTTGCTGCAGCGCGCTGTGGCCGGCGGCCATGCGCTCGCCTTCGAGCAGGCTGTTGATCAGGTCGCGCATCTGCGCCAGGTCTTGAAGCAGCGCATCGCGCTGCGGGCTGTCGTCCACCAGTTCGGCGTTCAGCCGGGCGCGGGTCAGGGGGCTGCGCAGTTCATGGCTGATGGCCAGCAGCAGCCCGCGCTTGGCCTCCAGCATGCCTTGCAGCGCGCCGGCCATGGTGTTGATGCGCTGCGCCAGGTCGCCCCCAGCTCGCCCTTGCGTTGCGGCGGGATGGGGTGATGGAACCGGCCCTGGCCGAAGCGCGCCACGCCCTGGCTGATGGGCCGCAGCGGCGCCAGCAGGCGGTGCACCACGGTGTAGGCCAGGCCGGTCAGTGCCAGCAGCGCGGCCAGCGTGAACAAGCCGATGCGGCGCGGCCGGTCGGCGTCGGGCATGGCGCTCAGGCCGAAGCGCAGGGTGTGGCCGTCGGCGGTGCGCCGGGTCAGGCTGAAGTCTTCTTCTTGCAGCTCATGCCCCTGGTCTCGCCAGGGGCTGCGGTCGCGCTTTTGCCAGTGCTGCAGCGGTGGGCCGAAGATCAGCCGGGGGCCGGCTATGCGCAGCGTGATCGGCAGCCGCGCCACCAGCGCGCGGGCGCGGGCCTCGTCGGGCGGGTCGCCGACCTCGGCCGCCAGCCGGTCGACATAGTCCGACACCATCGGCCGGGCCCAGACCTGCCAGCCTGATTGCAGCAGGCGCTGGCTGCCGCAGATGAACACTGTGCCTACCGCCAGCGCCAGCAGCAGGAACAGCGCCACCAGGCGCCAGCGCAGCGAATGGGCCAGGCGCCGCCAAGTGCTCGCAGACCCGGCGGCCGGTGCGACCGGGGGTGTGGCCGCTGGTGTGAAGGCCTCGCTCATTGACGCACCCCCGCAAACACATAGCCGGCATTGCGCAGGGTCTTGATGGGTTGCAGCGGCGCCAGCTTGCGGCGCAGCCGGCTGACCAGGATGTCCACCGCGCGGCTGTGCAGGTCCAGCGCGTCGTGACCACGCAGGTGGTTCAGGATCTGGTCGCGGTCGAAGACCTGGTTCGGTTGGCGGGCCAGCAACAGCAGCAAATCGAACCCGGTGCTGGTCAGCTCCACAGTCTGGTTGCCGCACAGCACGCTGCGGCGGGCCGGGTCGATGGCCAGGCCGTCGTCAAAGCGCAGCAGGGCCGGCGCCTGGGCCCGGGGCCGGCCGCGGCGCAGCATGGTGGCCAGCCGCGCGGCCAGCTCACGCGGCTCAAACGGCTTGGGCAGGTAGTCGTCGGCGCCGGTTTCCAGGCCCACCACCCGGTCGCTCAGCTCACCCCGAGCGGCGAGCATCAGCACCGGCACGCCGCTGTAGGCGGTGCCCGGGCTGCGGATGCGACGGCAGACCTCGAAGCCGTCCATCTCGGGCAGCATCACATCCAATATCACCGCATCGATGCCGCCCTGCTGCAGCCGCGCCAGGCCCAGGCTGGGCCGGTGCGCGGCTTCCAGCGCCAGGTCAAAGCGCGCCAGGTATTGCCTCAGTGGCGGCGCCAGCGCCTCGTCGTCGTCGATCAACAGGATGCGGTGCATGGGCGTGGGCGTGGCGCTGCTCAGTCGCGGTCGCGGCCATGGCGGCCGTGCCTGCCCTTGGCCATCAGTTCACGCAACTGGGTCTGCTGCTCAGGCCGCAGTGCATCGAAAAAGTCGGCCATCGCGCCAATCACCTGCGGGCCCTGAGTCTGCACGCTGGCCAGCTTCTGGCTCAGCAGTACCTGCGCGCCATGGCGGTCAAAGCTGGGGCCGCTGATCAGCTGCTGCAGCTGCGCCTTCGGGTTGGCGCCGGGGTCACCGGCGCTGCCGCCAGTGAAAGCCTGGTGCTGGGCCTGCAGCGCGTCGGCCAGCGCAGCGGCCTTGGCCTGTTGCGCGGCGTCCAGCGTCAGGTACTTGGTGGCGCGTTGCACCGCCTTGGCCTTGATCTCGGTGGCATCCTTGCCTTGCCAGTCGCCGTGCGCGCGGTGGCCACAGGCCACCACCCCGCCGGCCACCACGGCCAGCCCCAGCAATGCCATCAGGCTGCGTTTGATCCAGGTCTTCATGGTGGGGTCCCTTTCGCTTGTGTTGAACAGGGCCTCATGGTCGGCGCTGGCGCCGCTGCCGTCCTTTCACCGGGGTATCGCTGGGTGACGTTTCTTGTCAACGCGGGGCGTCAGCGCGGGCGGCCCAGGCCCATCGGCGCGTCGCGGAAGATGCGCTCGTCCATGGTCAGCAGGTCGGGCGCCACCGCCACCGGCGCGCCCAGCGCGTGCAGCAGGTCACGCTGCAGGTCGATGCCGGGGGCAATCTCGGTCAGCGTCAGCTGGCCCTCGCGCAGCTCGAACACCGCGCGCTCGGTGATGTAGCGCACCTGCCGCCCCAGCGACGCGGTGTACGGGCCATTGAAGCTGAGGTGCTGCAGCGTGGGCAGCAGCTTTTTCTGCCGGCCCTCCTGCACGATGCGCAGCCTGCCGTCGCCGCTGGCCAGCTGCAGCCCACCGGTGGTCAGCGTGCCCATGAACACCACGCGCGGCGTGCTTTGCGTGATGTTGATGAAGCCACCCACGCCGGCGATCTTTTCGCCGCCGGCACCAAACCGGCTGACGTTGACATTGCCCTGCGGGTCGAATTCGGCCAGGCCCAGGAAGGCGATGTCCAGGCCGCCGCCATCGTAGAAATCGAACATCGCCGCATGGTCGATGATGGCCTCGGGGTAGGCGCTGGCGCCAAAGCTGAGCTTGTCGGCCGGCGTGCCACCCACCGGCCCGGCCTCCACCGTCAGCGTGAAGCCGGCAAAGCCCTCTTCGGCCGCCACCGCGCCCAGGCCGGCGGGCATGCCCACACCCAGGTTCACCGTGGGCTGGCGCAGGCGCTGCAGTTCCAGCAGCGCCCGGCGCTGGATGATCTTGCGCGCGTCCAGCGGCAAGGGTGGCACGGCGCCACGTGGCGGTGCCAGCTGCGGGGCCGAGGTGTAGGCCGGGTTGAAGTCGGCCTCGCCAAAGGTCATCCAGTGGTCTTCGGGCTGCTCGGCCAGCACCAGGTGGTCGACCAGGATGCCGGGCACACGCACGCTGTTGGGCGCCAGGCTGCCGGCCGGCACGATGCGCTTGACCTGGGCGATGACGGTGCCGCCCGAGTTGTGCGCGGCCTGGGCGATGGCCAGCAGGTCCTGGTGGAAGGGCTCTTCGTCACAGGCCAGGTTGCCCTGGGTGTCGGCCACGGTGGCGCGGATCAGGGCCACATCCAGCGGCAGCGCGGGGTAGAACAGCTGCTCCACGCCGCCCAGCGTGACCAGTTGCACCCGGGGCTCCAGCGCCGACGCGGCGGTCAGGGCGTTCAGGCGCCCGCCGTCGTGGCGCGGGTCGACAAAGGTGTGCAGGCCGATTTTGGTCACCACGCCGCTCTTGCCACCGGCAATGGCCCGGTACAGGTGGGTGATCACGCCCTGCGGCAGGTTCCAGGCCTCGATCTGGTTGGTGTGCGCCAGCGCACCCAGCCTGGGCGCTGAAATCCAGTGCCCGCCAATCACCCGCTGCAGCAGGCCGGCATGGCCGAAGTGGTTGACGCCTCGGTGGCTGCGGTCACCCTGGCCGGCGGCATAGACCAGGGTCAGGTCACGCGGGTGGCCGCTATCCAGAAAGCGCTGTTCGATGGCCCGGCTCACCGCCTCGGCATGGCCGGCGCCGACAAAACCGGCGCTGACCAGGGTCGCACCGTCGGCCACCCGCTTGGCGGCGTCGGCGGGGGAGATGACTTGCAGGGGCTTCATCGGCAGGGGCTGCGGCAGCAAGGCAGGGCGGCCCGGCCATGGTAACCAAGCCGATGGTCCGGCCGCGCCTGGCCTGCTACCCTCGCCAGCCTGATCGACCGCTGACGTCTGCCGCGCCCAGGCAGGCGTGCCACCCGACCACCCTCATGACCTTCCTCGCCATCGACATCGGCAACACCCGGCTCAAGTGGGCCCACTACGCTGCGCCCCGGCCGGGCGCCACCCTGCTGGCCCAGGGCGCGGTGTTTCTCGACAACATCGACACCCTGGCCGACGTTGAATGGTCCAAGCTGGCCGCGCCGGGCTCCATCCTGGGCTGCAACGTGGCGGGGGACGCGGTGCGCAAGCGGGTGGAAGAGCAACTGGAGCTGTGGGACGCCCCGCCCAGCTGGACCGTCTCGTCGGCCCATGCCGGCGGCATCCGCAACGGCTATGACCACCCCGGACGGCTCGGCGCCGACCGCTTCGTGTGCCAGGTCGGCGCACGCCACCTGGTGCTGGCCCGCGGCCCGGCCCGGCCGGTGCTGGTGGTGATGGTGGGCACGGCGGTGACGGTGGATGCGCTGGACGCAGAGGGCCGCTTCCTGGGCGGGCTGATCCTGCCCGGCCACGGCATCATGCTCAAGGCGCTGGAGGGTGGCACCGCAGGCTTGAGCGTGCCCACCGGTGAGGTGCGCGACTTTCCGGCCAACACCAGCGACGGCCTGACCAGCGGCGGCACCTACGCCATCACCGGTGCCATTGAGCGATTGCACCGCCACCTGGCCGCGCGCTGCGGCGAACCGCCGCTGACGCTGATGACCGGCGGCGCGGGCTGGAAGGTGGCGCCCTGGCTGGACGTGCCGCATGAACTGATCGACACGCTGATCTTCGACGGCCTGCTGGCCCTGCAGGCGCACCGGCTCGCGCTTTAGCAACGCGCCGGCAGGCCGGACCGGACGGGCTGCCGGTCAGCCGCCGTTGGCCTTGAGCAAGGCCTGTACCTCGGCCTGTCGGTTGAAGCGCTCACCCAGTTTGGCCAGGGTTTGCAGCTCGGTGCGCGCCGTCTTGGTGTCATTACCCTGCAGGTGCAGCTTGGCCAGTTGCAGCCGGTAGGCCGGGGCATCGGGCGCCATCGCCACCGCCTTGAGCTGCAGCGCGATGGCTTTTTCAAGCTGCTTGTCGGCGGCCAGGCTGAAGGCCAGCGTGTCCATCACCGCCGGTGCATTGGGCGCGCGCTTGAGGGCTTGTTCGGCCAGCGCCACGGCGCCGGGCTTGTTCTGCCTGGCCAGCAGGTAGGCCAGGTTGTTCAGTGCCAGCACATGCTCGGGCAGCTTGGCCAAAACGGCGCGGTAGTGCTGCTCGGCCTGGGCGGGCTGGCCGGAGGACGCGGCCAGGTCGCCCAGGTGCATCACGAAGCGCAGGTCGTCGGCATGGCCTGTCTGCCATTCGGTGGCAAAGCGTTCGGCGTCGGCGGCTTTGCCCGCACGCAGCAGCGTCAAGTGCAGGCGCAGCGGCGCCTCGCCCGGTCGGGGCTTGGCCAGGGCCTTGCGGTAGGCGGCGGCCGCGGTGTCCCATTGCTGCTGGCGCAGCGCAATGTCGCCCTCGAGCAGCAGGCCGAGGGCTTCGCCGGGCTGATGGCTCTGCAGGGCCCGCGCTGCCGTCAGGGCCTGGGGCCACTTTTCCTGCTGCACGGCCAGGGTCACGGCGGCCTGCAACACCAGCGGGTCGTTCGGTGCCAGGGCCTGGGCCCGGCGCACGCTTTCGGCCATGGCCTGCTTGTCGCCATTGGCCTGGTGGGCGTCGGCCAGGCGCAACAGGGGCAGGGGCGATCGGGGCATCTGGCTGGCCAGCTGGGTGAAGCTCAGCAGCGCGCCTTGCGGGTCGCCCGTGACCATTTGCGCACGGCCCTGGCGGTCGAGCAATTCCACATGGCCCGGCACGGCCACCAGGCCGGCGCGCGCGGCGCTCAGCGCCAGCTTGGGCTGTTGCTGGCCCAGGTACAGGTCGACCAGCAGCATGCGTGCCGTGACCTCGTTCGGCTCGGCCTTGACCGCTTTCTCGAGCCATTGCAGGGCCTGCGCACCGTCGCCATTGCGGTTGCTGATCTCGGCCAGCGCCATCATCGCGCCGGCATGCTGCGGGTGGCGCTGCAGCATGGCCTCAAAGCGCTGGCTTGCGGCTGCGGGCTGCTTTTGCTGCAGGTCCAGTGCGGCCAGGCCGGCCAGCGCCGGCATGTAGTCGGCGTTCTTGGCCAGCGCCAGCTCAAAGTGCTTGCGCGCGGCGCCGACGTCGCGCTGCTGCAAGGCAATGCGGCCGAGCAATTGCTCGGGCAGGGCGTCGCCCGGGGTCTTCACGGCCAGGGCCTTGATCGCCTGCTGCGCTGCGGGCAGCTGGTTGCGCGACAGCAGGGCGTTGATCAGCGCCAGGTCGGCCACCGTGCTGCGGTGGCTGCTGGCGATGGCCTTGAGTTCGCTGAAGGCGCTGCTGTCCTTGCCCTTGGCCAGCTGGGCCAGGGCCAAGGCGGTGCGCGCGCGCGGGTCGTCGGGCTGGCGCTTGGCGGCGCGCTCGAAGAGCAGTTCGGCGGCCTTGCTGTCGCCCTTGGTGAGCTGGGCCTGGGCCGCCAGGTGCAGCACTTCGGTGTCGGTGGGCTGCTCGTCGAGCAGCGGGCGCAGGCTGGCCAAGGCCTTGTCGGCCTGGCCCGCGCGCAGCTGCAGCTGGGCCAGCATGCGGCGCGGCGCGGTGGCCTTGGGTGCGAGTTGCACCGCCCGGCCAAACAGGGTTTCGGCCTTGGCCAGCGCGCCCAGGCCTTGTTCGGCCTGGCCGGCCAGCAGCAGCACCTGCAGGTTGTCGGGGCTTGCCCGCAGCAGCTGTTGGCTCAGTTCGCGGGCCTGGTTGTAGTCGCCGCGCTGCGCGCTGAGCACGGCTTCGAAGAAGACGGTTTGATGCTGCTTGGGGGCGACTTGCTTCAGGGCCGCCAGCTGGGTCGTGGCCGAGGCGATGTCGGGCACGGCCAGCAGGCGTCTGATCACGGCGCCGTGCACCGCCACGTTGTCGGGCTTGAGGGCCAGACTCTTGCGCCAGGCGGCCAGGGCGGCCTCGGTATCGGCTGGGCCGCTGCGCAGGGCCAGCAGATCACCCTTCTGGGCCCAGGCCTGGGCCAGGTCGGGCGAGGTCTGCAGCAACTGGTCCAGCGCCTTCAAGCCCGCGGCGGGTGAATCGGTGGCCGCCAGCAGCCTGGCCTGTAGCAGCAGGGCGGGCACAGCGCCGGGTTGTCGCTGCAGCGCCGAAGCCACCAGCGCCTGGGCCTTGTCCATCTGCCCTTCGCTGGCGTGGGCCGCAGCCAGATGGGTTTTCAGCGTGGCATCGGCCACCGGGTCGCTGAGCTGGGTCTGGCCAAACTGGCTCAGCAGCAGCTGGCTCTGACCCAGGGACAGCATGACCTGGGCCAGCAGCGGCAGCACGGCGGTGTCAGGGTGGCGGGCCTCCAGTGCACGGCGCAATTCGGCCTCGGCCGCCTGCGGTTCGCCGGCGTCGGCCATCAGCTGGCCGAGCATGAAGCGGGCCTCGCCCGAGTCGGGCTTGGACTGCAGCAGGGTCTTGAGCTGAATGCGCGCCGCGTCGGGCTCCTTCCTGGCCAGATGGCTGCGCGCCGAGGCCAGCAACGACGCCTCGCTCGGCCCGTTGCAGCCGCTGCCCATGGCCAGCATGGCCACCACTGCGGCCAGCACCAGGGGTGACAAGGGATGAGTGAATCGGGTCATGCGCGTCCTTGCCAAATGACCAGGCAGTATGGCGCAACACCCTCTTACATCCGCGCAGACAAGGGCCGGAAAGCAGCCTCTGTCGATCAGACCCGGTCAGACCGGGTCGGCCCCGCCAGGCTGGCCGGCCAGCAGCGCCGCATTGCCGCCGGCGGCGGCGGTGTTGATGGTCAGCGTCTGCTCGCCGCAGAAGCGATACAGGTAATGCGGTCCGCCGGCCTTGGGGCCGGTGCCCGACAGGCCTTCGCCGCCAAAGGGCTGGACGCCCACCACCGCGCCGATCATGTTGCGGTTGACATAGACATTGCCCACGCGCGCGGTCTCGGCGATGCGCAGCGCGCGGCTGTCGATGCGGGTCTGGATGCCCAGCGTCAGGCCATGGCCCAGGCGGTTGATGCGCGCCACAAGCGCGTCCACATCACCGTTCCAGCGCAGCACATGCAGCACCGGACCGAACACCTCGTCGTGCAGGTCTTCCAGTTGCGCCAGTTCAAACGCCACCGGCGCGATGTGGGTGGCGGCCAGCGCGTCGGGCAGCGGGCTGCGGGCGATCAGCCTGGCGCTGTTCTCCAGCCGCGCCACCTGGCGGGCCAGGCCGGCATGGGCCTGCGCGTCGATGACCGGGCCGACGTCGGTGGCGAGGTCGGCCGCCGGGCCGGCTTGCAGCTCGGCCATGGCGCCGGCCAGCATGGTGATCAGGCCGTCGGCAATGCGCTCATGCACCAGCAGCAGTCGCAGCGCCGAGCAGCGCTGGCCACAGGATCGGAAGGCGCTTTGCACCACCGCGTCGATCACCTGCTCGGGCAGCGCGCTGCTGTCCACCACCATCACGTTCAGGCCGCCGGTCTCGGCGATCAGCGGCAGGATGGGGCCGTCGCCCGCCGCCAGCGCGCGCTGGATCAACTTGGCCACCGGCGTGCTGCCGGTGAAGCACACGCCGGCATTGGCCGGGTGGGCCACCAATGCCGCGCCGATGGTCTCGCCCGGGCCATGCAGCAGGGCCAGCGCGTCGGCGGGCACACCGGCCTCGTGCAGCAGGGCGACAAACGCCGCTGCCACCGCCGGTGTCTGCTCGGCCGGCTTGGCGGCCACCGCATTGCCGGCCACCAGCGCGGCCACCACCTGGCCGGCAAAGATCGCCAGCGGAAAATTCCAGGGCGAGATGCAGACGAACACGCCCCGGCCATGCAGGCGCAGCTCGTTGCTTTCACCGGTGGGGCCGGGCAGGGCCTGCGGCTGCAGCCGCGCTTCAGCCTGCGCGGCGTAGTAGCGGCAGAAGTCCACCGCCTCGCGCAGCTCACCCACGCCGTCGGCCAGGGTCTTGCCGGCCTCGGCCGTCAGCAGGCCGCAGTAGTCGGCCATGCGCGATTGCAGCAGGTCGGCGGCGCGGCGCAGCACGGCAGCGCGTTCGGCCACCGGGCGGGCATTCCAGGCGATCTGGCCGGCCTGCAGGCGGTCCATGGTCGGGCCGACCTGGTCGGGCCGAGTCTCGGCCACCGACGGCACCCGCGTGGCGGCCACCGCTGCCAGCAACGGGCTGCGCTGCTCGGGCACGGCCAGGTCCAGGCCGGCTGAGTTGCGCCGGCTGTTGCCGTACAGCGCGGCGGGCGCCGGCTGGCCCGGATGCTGGGCCGGACGCAGGGGTGAGCGCAGCAGCGCCTCGGCTGAGACCGCGTCGTCGGCCAGCTGGTGCACGAAGGACGAGTTGGCGCCGTTTTCCAGCAGCCGGCGCACCAGATAGGCCAGCAGGTCGCGGTGCTCGCCGACCGGGGCGTAAATGCGCAGTGGCACCTCGGGCAGGGCGGCCAGCACCTCGCGGTACACCGCCTCGCCCATGCCATGCAGGCGCTGCAGCTCGTAGCGCACCGGGGTAGCCGCGCCGTCCTGGGCCTGGGCCTGGGCTTGTGCCATTCGGGCGATGGCGGCAATGGTGCCGGCGTTGTGGGTGGCGAACTGCGGCAGGATCAGCGTGTGGTGGCCGATCAGCGCACGCGCACAGGCCAGGTAGGCGATGTCGGTGTGGTGCTTGTGGGTGAACACCGGGTAGCCGGCCAGGCCCAGTTCCTGCGCGCGCTTGATCTCGCCGTCCCAGTAGGCACCCTTGACCAGCCGCACCATGAAGCGCAGGCCGCGCTGGCGGGCAATGGCCGCCACCGCATCGATCATCTGCGGCGCGCGCAGCTGGTAGGCCTGCAGCGCCAGGCCAAAGCCGGTCCATTGCGGGTGGCGGGCCTGCACATGGGCGGCCAGCGCGTCAAACAGGGTCAGCGACAGTTCCAGCCGTTCGCTCTCTTCGGCGTCGATGGTCAGGTTGATGTCGGCCGCCGCGGCCAGGTCGATCAGGCCGCGCACGGCCGGCAGCAGCTCAGCCCGCAGGCGCTCGAGCTGGTGTTCTTCGTAGCGCGGGTGCAGGGCCGACAGCTTGATCGAGATACCGTCGCGCTCGGCCGGGCCGTTGCCCTGGCCCTCGGCTGCGGTGGCGATGGCCTGCACGGCGCCGGTATAGGACGCCAGGTAGCGCGCCGCGTCGGGCATGGTGCGTGCGCCTTCGCCCAGCATGTCGAAGGAAAAGCGCAGCCGGGGCTGCTGGCGGCGCTGGCCTTTTGACTCACCCAGCGCCTCGCCAATATGGCGACCCAGCACAAACTGCTTGCCCAGCAGCTGGATGGCGCGCACCGTGGCCGCGACCACGGTTTGCGCGCCCAGTCGGTCGATCAGGCCCGGCTGGGCCCCGCCCGTGCCGGGCAGAAAGCGCTTGGCCAGGTGGATGGCGCTGGACGACAGGCCGGCCAGCCTGCTGTGCGGGGCCGTGCCACCGGCTTCCGCCGCAGCATGGAATTCGGCGCGGCCCAGCTGGTCGGCGGTGAGTGCGATCGCGGTTTCGGCGTCGGGCACACGCAGCAGGGCCTCGGCCAGGCGCATCAGCGCCAGGCCTTCGGCGCTGGAGATCGGGTACTCGCGCAGCAGCGATTCCATGGCCCAGAAGGGGGCCGGCTTGTCGCGCACGGCGGCAATCCAGGGCCGGGCCAGGTCGATCACCCCCGCCCAGTCCAGCCCGCCACCGGCGTTCAATGCGCCCAGCAGCTTCTGCACCACGGCGATCTCGTCGCGGCAGGGCGGGCCGAGGGCTGAGCTGGTGGCGTGGGACATTCGGAACTCCGGCGAAGATTGGTGGAAGTCGCTAGGTTATTCGGACGGCTCTGTTTTATCTCGCTATAGTTTTGCAATTCACGCGAACAATATTCGGCGACGAGGCCCTGGCTCAGGGTCGTTCACGCGCCGCGATCCGGCTGGCCAGCGGCGCGGGCTGAAAACCCGGCAGGAAGCGGCAGCCCGGCCCGTAGCGGGCCTGCAGTGCGGCGCAGCGCTGAAGCACCGCTTCGGCCGTGGGCCGCTGGCCCTGGTCAAGCCAGGCTTGCAGCGCCCCCAGCAGGGCCACGTAGTCGGCGTCCTGCCAGTAGCTGTGCTCTTTCTCGGCGGTGAACACCTGCACCAGGCGGGGGCCCGCGCCGGCCCCGGCCATGGTCTGGCCGAAAGCATGGGCCATCTCGACAAAGGCGATCGGGTCGTCCACCGCATGGGCCTGCAGCACCGGCACCGGGATGCGGCCAGTCGGGTCGGTGTCGGCGGCAAAGGCGGCCAGTGCGGCGGGGTCGGCGTGGTAGCGCAGCACGCCGGCGTTCAGCGCGGCGTCGTCGGCCGAGCCCTGGTAGCGCGCGCCGGTGTTGCCAAACACCGGCCGGCCGGCGCTGCGCGTGGCGATGTCGCGGAAGTGAAAAGTAGCCCAGTTCAGGTGGCCCTGGACCGAGCTTTCCGGAATGCGGATGACCCGGGCGATGGTGGCCAGGTGCTCGGCCTGCAGCGACGTGCGTTGCGCCGCCGGCAGGCCCAGGCCAAGACATTCCCGCGTGCGCTGGGCCAGTTGGGCCTGGGTCATGGCCGAAGCTGCGGGCAAGCCCATCCACAGCGGGTAGGCCGGCTCGTCCGGGCGGGGGTGGTTGTTGCAAAAGTACTGGTAGACCACCCGCAGGTCGAGCCGGAAGTCGTAGGCCCGGCTGCCGCCAGCCAGCACGCCGCTGGTCAGCAGCACCGCGTCATAGGGCGCGACGTCGCCGTTGCCGGCGGCGGTGAACATCTCGGCGCCCTTGGCCGCCACGCCCGCGCCCCAGGACTGGCCGTGCAAGATGGTGCGTTGGGGCAGCGCCACATGGGCGCGGAAGATTCTCCGCAGCCGCTCGGTGTCTTCGGCCGCCGCGCGCACCGCCACCCCGCCCTGGGCAAAGCCCGAGCCGGCCCAGGCATAGCCCGCCTTGACCACCACCGACCAGCGGTTCAGGTCTTCGACCACCCGCTCGGCCTTGGGCGGGCCCAGCGCCGGCCCGCCATGGGCATGCAGCACCAGGTGGCCGTTCCAGTCAGCTGGCATGGCGATCAGGTAATGCGCGCCGGCCGAGTCCTGGCCGCCCAGGCAGCGGCTGGCGGCGGGCAGGCCGTCGGGGCAGGCGGTGGTCTGGGGCGCGGCTTCGGTGCTCACGTAGGCCGGTGGTTTTGGTTGGGCACAGCCGGCCAGGGCCAGGGCCAGGCCCAGCGTCAGCGCCGGGAGCCAGGCGCTGAAGAGGCTGAACCGGCCTGCCGGAGGAAGGCGCGGCGTGGTCATGCCTGCGCCGCTGCGGCCGGGTCGGCCAGCACCGCCATGGTGATGCGCGAGACGCAGGTCAGTCGGCCCTGCTCGTCCTTCAGCTCGATCGCCCAGACCTGGGTGCTGCGGCCGATGTGCACCGGCCGCGTGGTGCCGATGACCCAACCGCTCGACACGCTGCGCAGGTGGTTGGCATTGATGTCCAGTCCCACCACGCGGTGGCCGGGCGCTGCGGCCCGTGCGGCGCCGCAGGAGCCCAGGGTTTCCGCCAGCACCACCGACACCCCGCCATGCAGGATGCCGTGCGGCTGGCGGGTTCGCCCGTCAACCGGCACGCGGGCGGTGATGAAATCGTCACCGACTTCGACAAACTCGATGCCCAGCCGCTGCACGGCGGTGTCGACGTGCATCGCGGTGAGGACCTCGACGCTGATCGGCTGTTGCCAGATGTTGACCTTGGCCGGAACCCTGACCGGGTCATTGATGGGTGCCTTGTCGCTCATGGATTGATCTTCCGCAGTTGAAACACTTTGCCTTCCGGGTCCACGCCGTCACCCATGGGCGCACAGCGCGGCGCGCCCGGTCATTCTGGCGTGTCCGCCGCAGCGCCATCGAGGTGGGTGTACAGCGCAGTTGTGCCCTTTCGCTGTCGAGCACCAGGCTCTTGTCGGCCCAGTGCGGCAGGGTCAGACGGGGCTGGCGCAGCCACCACAGCAGGCGGACCATGCGGTGTCTCAATTGCAGCGTTGCCTGGCGCGCTGGTCGGTGGCGACACGGCGCGTCAAAACGCCGCGTCCAGCCGCAGTTGCAGCAACCGCGCCGCCTTCGGTGCCGAATCGGTGTCGGGCCGGCGCACCTGCTGCGTGCTGGCCTGCAGTTTGAGCCAGGGCTGCAGCGTGGCCAGGTAACTCAGTTCCAGCGCCGACTCGGCGGCGTGAGGTGACACGCCGGCGGCGCGCTGTTGCTCGGCAAAGCCCGAGCTGGTGCGGGCCACGGCCAGGGCCAGGCCCAGATCGTCGTCGGGGCGCGACGGCCAGGGGCTGCTCAGGCTCAGGCCCAGGCCTCGGTAGGCCACAAAGCGCGACACCCGGTTGTCGCCACGCCCGAACTGCACAAAGCCTCGCAGACGATGGCTGGCCAGGGCCGGGTCGTGCCAAAGCAGTTGCTCGGCGATCAGGTAGCCGCCCGAGATGCCACGCCGCAACAGGGGCTGGCCGCCGCTGTCCACGCGCGCCAGGTCGTCAAAGCGCGCGCCGTGGTGCCAGAGCCCGAGCGCAAGCTTGCTGTCGTGCATTTGTGACCGCGCGGCGCGGCCCAGCACGCTGAGTGGCCTGCCAGTGGTGGCCACATCTGCCAGCGGCGCGGGCCCTTGCAGCGCCACTTCGGCCACCCACAGCGCGCCGTCGCCTGGGCGATGCAGGCCGGTGCGGCCGTCGGCCCTGGGCACCGCCACCGGCACACCGTTGAGCACGGCCGCGCGCAGCGTCAACGGGCCCTGGTGCCAGGCCAGCCGCGCGCTCAATGCGGTGTCGGGAAACAGCGACGGGCCGCCCCGGCCGGTTTGCGACAGCTCGGGCCCGATGCCGAACGAGGAATGCATGAACAGGCCGGCGCTGTCCAGTTGGTAGAACTCCACGTTGAGGTCGAAGCGGCCGACCATCAGCGACAGGTTCTGCTCGGCATAGTTCTGCTCCACCCAGGCCTCGAACAGCCGCCAGCGTGCCGGCGCGGCGATGCTGGACACACCCTGCGCGTCACCCACCAGCGTGCTCGGGTCGCTGCCATGGCTGCGCTGCACGCTGGCCGTGGCGCTCAGGCCAGGCAGTCCCAGCAGCCGCTCACCGTCGGCCTGGCCACGCAGTTCCAGCAGGCCCAGCCGCACCGTGCCCTGCCGTGCGCCGCCCTGGCGGTTGCTGGCCAGCTCGGTGGTGTAGGTGGCGTCCAAGCGCAAGCCCCGGTCCTGCAGTTGCTGGCGCAAGGGTGAGGCTGGCGCGGCAGCGTCGGCCGACGTCGCCTGCGCCACGGCCGCGCCCGAGAGCAAGCACAGTGCCGCCGCCAGCACCAGGCGCTGGCCGAAGGTCACGCCGTGCGCCTGGGCAGCAGCGCCGCCTGGTCGCCCACCTGCCACAGCAGCAGGGTGCTCATCTCCAGGCCCTGGCGCATCAGCGGCGCCAGCACATGTTCGTTCGGCGCATGCTGGCTGCAGGCGGGGTAGCTGTGCGGCACCCACACCGTGGGCAGGCCCAGGATGTCGGCAAACACATCGTTGGGCAGGCTGCCGCCTAGATTGGGCAGCAGCGCAGGCTTCACGCCGGTGGCCTGTTCCAGCGCCTGCAGCGCCAGCCGCACCCAGGCGTTGTCGGGGTCCAGCCGGGTCGCGTTCATCACCACCGGCTCGCTGACCTCGATCAGCCCGCCGTAGCCCAGCTCGGCCAGCCGCGCCAGCAGGTGCTCGCGCAGGCGGGCGGCGTCGGTGCCGACCACAAAGCGCAGCTGAATCGTCGCCCGGGCATGGGCCGGTATGGCGTTGACCGGCTGGGCCGGGTTGCCGCAGCCCAGAGCCAGCACCTCCAGCGTGTTCCAGCCGAACACCCGCTCGGCCGGGCTCAGGCCGGGCTCGCCCCAGCCCTCGTCCACCACCGGGTCGCCCGGGCCGCCGCCCACAAGGATGTCGGCCAGCGCGGCGCGCACGGCGGCCGGA
>JANOWE010000189.1:0-14147 GCA_031417735.1 Betaproteobacteria bacterium | reverse complement strand
CGTGGTTGAACTTGCTCTTGCCGAAGTCGAAGCCACCGACCATCGCCCGCACCGCGCCGGTGGTCGGGTCCATCGCCACCAGCGCGCCCTCGACCTCGGGCAACTGGGTCAGCGTCCACACGCCTTTGTCGTCCTGCACCGCGCGCACCACCGCACCTCGGCGGATCTGCTTGCGTGGCTCGGCCTTGTCGGCCAGGCCGGAGGTGACCGGTTTCAGACCCTCACCGGTGACCGTGATCGAGTCACCCGACTGCAGCACCGCCACCACCTTGCGCGCCGAGGCTTCCAGCACCACGGCGGCCTTCAACTCGTCGTTGTCGGGGTGATCGGCCAGAGCCTCGGCAATGCGGGTGTCCAGTGCAGCGGGGTCGACGGGCAGGTCAATGAAGTCTTCGGGCCCGCGGTAGACCTGGCGGCGCTCGTAGTCCAGCAGGCCGCGGCGCAGCGCGCGGTAGGCCACGGCCTGGTCGGTTGAGTCCACTGTCAGCCGCACATCCAGGCCCCGCGTGGTGGTGTCGGCGCCGTACTGGCTTTGGATCAGTTGGCGCACCGTCTCGGCTACATACTCGGCGTGCACGGTGGCGTTGTCGGCCGGGCGCAGGCGCAGCGTCTCCGCGCGCGCGGCCTGGGCTTGCTGCTCGGTGATGAAGCCGTTGGCCTCCATGCGGTCGATGATGTGCTGCTGGCGCCGCGCCGCACGCGCCGGATTGCTCACCGGGTTGTAGGCCGAGGGCGCCTGCGGCAGCCCGGCCAGCATCGCCGCTTCGGCCACCGTGACCTGCGCCAGCGGCTTGCCGAAATAGATGTCGCTGGCAGCGGCAAAACCGTAGGCGCGCTGGCCCAGAAAGATCTGGTTCATGTACAGCTCCAGGATCTGGTCCTTGCTCAGCTGTCGTTCGATCTTCAGTGCCAGCAGGATCTCGTAGATCTTGCGCGTGAAGGTCTTGGCCGTGGACAGGTAGAAGTTGCGCGCCACTTGCATGGTGATGGTGGACGCGCCCTGGCTCTTGGCCTTGTTGAACTGGGCCAGACCGGCGCGCATGATGCCCACATAGTCCACCCCGCCATGGCGGTAGAAGCGGGCGTCCTCAATCGCCAGCACAGCATCCTTCATGACCTTGGGAATTTGCACGATGGGCACAAAGATGCGGCGCTCCTCGCCAAACTCGCCCAACAGCACGCTGTCGGCTGAAAACACGCGCAGCGGCAACTTGGGCCGGTAGTCTGCCAGGCCATCGATCTCGGGCAGATTCGGGTAGGCCACGGCCAGGGCCATGGCCAGCACCATCGCGCTGGCCACCACCGCGGCCAAGGCGCCGCCAAGCAGCCATGCAAGTGCCCGAGTCAAGCGGGAGCCTGCACTTCGGGGTGCGCTGACCTTGGGGTTGGCAGTCTCGTGTTCCGGCTGGCGCGGGCGGGCATTCATCGGAAAGCGAGTGTATAGAAAGCCCCCGCTGGCAGTTCGCGCCGGCGGCCGAAGCCGCTGCCTTGGCATGTTTCAAATCCGGGCGGTCGCGTCGGCTGGTGACAACGCCGGGCGAGCTCGCGCGGGGTGTTTTCCTTTGGGCTGCATAGGCTTTACTGCTAGCATTGAAGTAACTTCTTAAGTGTCAAACCAAGGCACGCCCGCTGGGAGACACCCTCCGTGAGTTTTTTGGACCTGCTGCTGGGCCGCAAACACCCGGCCATGATTGGTCTGGACATCAGTTCGTCCAGCGCCAAGCTCGTCGAATTGGGCCAGAACGCCAATGGCGACTATGTGCTCGAGCGCCTGGCCTCCGAGCCCTTCGAGAAGGGTTGGATCACCGACGGCCAGATCGAGAAATTCGATGAGGTCGCTGCGGTGGTACGCAAGCTCGTCGAGCGCTCGGGCACGCGCACCCGCCAGGTGGTGATGGCCATGCCGCAATCGGCGGTGATCACCAAACGCATCATGCTGCCGGCCGGACTGCGCGACGAAGAGCTTGAGTTGCAGGTCGAGTCCGAAGCCAACCAGTACATCCCGTTCTCGCTGGATGAAGTCAGCCTGGATTTCTGCGTCATTGGCCCCAGTCCCACATCGGGCGGCGATGTGGAGGTGCTGATCGCCGCATCGCGCAAAGAGCGTGTTCAAGACCGTCAGGGCCTGGCCGAAGCGGCAGGACTGACGCCCGTGGTCCTGGACATCGAGTCACATGCCTCACTGCTTGCCGTCAGTCGCGTCGTCGCAACCTTGCCCAATGGCGGCCGTGACGCGCTGGTGGCCCTGTTCGAGATCGGTGCTGACACGACCAGTCTGAAGGTGCTGCGTGAGGGTGAAATGCTCTACGACCGGGACCAGGCCTTTGGTGGTTCGCAGCTGACCAGTCTGATTTCGCGACAGTACGGCCTGACTTTCGAAGAGGCCGAGCAGAAGAAGCTGGCCGGTGACCTGCCCGAAGACTATGAGTCGATCATCCTGCACAATTTTGTCGACACGCTGGCCGGTGAAATCGGCCGCGCTCTGCAGTACTTCTTCACCAGCACGCCCCACCACAAGGTGCATTACGTGATGCTGGCTGGCGGCACGGCCACGCTCAATGGCCTGAAGGACAAGGTCACCGAGCTGACCAGCTTTGCGGCGATGGTGGTCAATCCCTTCGACGGCATGAAATTCGGCTCCGGCGTGCGCGAGGCCAAAGCCCGCAAAGAGGCGCCGTCCTATCTCACCGCCTGCGGCCTGGCCATGCGGAGATTCGTGTCGTGATCTTGATCAACCTGCTGCCGCACCGCGCCGAACGGCGTCGCCAGCGCAAGCGTGCTTTCTTTGTCGGCCTGGGTGCGTCGGCTGCGGCGGGCGCGCTGGCGGCTGGGGGCTGGACACTGGTGCTGCAGCAACTCACGCAGGTGCAGCAGACGCGCAACGGATTTCTCCGCGCCGAGAACGCACGCCTGGACAGCCAGATCAAGGACATCGCCACGCTGCGGGCTGAAATCGATGGCCTGAAGGCGCGCCAGGCGGCTGTCGAGGATCTGCAGATCAACCGCAACCTGCCGGTCCACCTGCTCAACGAACTGGTCAAGCAAACACCCGAAGGCATCTACCTCACAGCGATCCGCCAGAACGAATCCAGCGTGCTGCTGTCGGGCCTCGCGCAAACCAATGAGCGTGTGTCTGAGTTGCTGCGCAACGCACAGAACAACTCCAAGTGGCTGGACAGGCTGGAGCTGGTGGAGATCAAGGCGGTCAGCCTGCCGCCGGCCGCAGGCACGCGTGAACAGCGCCGGCTCTATGAGTTTTCCCTGCGCATGAACATCAAGTCGCCGCAGGCACCGGCGGCTCCGGCATCGGCGCCCGCAGCCACCGCGGTTCCCAAGGCGGCTTGAGGACAAGACCTGCATGGCCACCACCACCACCAGTCCCGGAAATCTCGACGTCGGCGCGCTGATCGGCAAGGCATCGGGCCAGTTTCGCGGGCTGAACCCCAACGAACCAGGCCAGTGGCCGCTTCTGCCCAAGGTTTTGGCTTGGGCCGGCGCCGCCGTGCTGGCCTTGGTACTGGCCTGGGTTTTGGTCGTGTCGTCCGCCGACGAAGCGCTGAGCGCCGAGCGTGGCCTGGAGTCTGGTCTGAAGACCGACTACCGCAGCAAGCTCGCGCAGGCGGTGAACCTGTCCGAGTTGCGCAAGCAGAAGCAGCAGGTGCAGGAATATGTCACCCAGCTTGAGCGCCAACTGCCCGGCAAGGCAGAGATGGACGCGCTGCTTTCAGACATCAACCAGGCTGGCATTGGCCGCGGTCTGCAGTTCGAGCTGTTCAGGCCCGGCCAGATTGAGGTCAAGGACTACTACGCGGTGCTGCCCATCACGGTCCGAGTGACCGGTCGCTTCCACGACATCGGTGCCTTCACGGCCGACGTGGCCAACCTTTCGCGCATCGTCACGCTGCACAACCTGGCCCTGCTGCCCGCAACCAAAGACCCCAGCAACAACCTGGTGATGGAAGCCGTGGCCCGCACCTACCGCTACTTGGACATCAGCGAACTGGCCGAGGTGCGCAAGACCAAGGCCGCAGCCGAAGCGGCCAAGGTCAAGGGGGCGCGAAAGTGATCGCCGGTGACGGGCTGTCGCCGGTGAGCCGGTCAGGCGCGACGCTGCTGATTTTGCTGGCGGTCAGCGCAGCCTTGAGCGGCTGCGAAGGCGATACGCAGGAGTTGCAGACCTGGATGGACCAGCAGCGGCGCGAGGTGCGCGTGAGCGTGCCGCCGCTGGAGCCGCCCAAGCGCTTTGACCCTGTGCCCTACGCCAGCAACGACGCCGCTGACCCGTTTTCGAGCCAGAAGCTGAGTGTGGCCATCAAGCTGGAAACGCGGGCCACGAACGCGGTTTTTGCCAGAGAGTTGAACCGACGCAAAGAGCCCCTGGAGTCGTTCCCGCTCGACGCCATGTCCATGGTGGGCAGCGTCAGCAAGGGCGGCGTGCCGTTTGCGCTGCTGAAGGTGGATCAATTGCTCTACCAGGTCAAGACAGGCGACTACCTGGGTCAGAACTACGGCCGTGTGGTGCGTGTCACCGAGACCGAAGTTACGCTGCGCGAGATCGTGCAAGACGCTGTGGGCGAATGGATCGAGCGCCCCGGCAGCCTGCAGCTGCAGGACAGGGCGCAGGAGAAAGCGCGATGAGCTACGGCGCCATGAACAACAAGCAGGAGAGATCAACCATGCAGAAATGGCGCGCCCGGCTTGCCGCCTTCGTGCTGGCCGGCGCGACACCAATGCTCGCTCTGGCGCAGAACGCCATCCAGTCCATCACCAGCACCCAGCAAGCGGGTGCGGACGTGGTGCGAATCGAACTCAGCGAGGCGCTCAGCGCAGTGCCCACCGGTTTTGTCGTGCAGGCACCGCCACGCGTTGCGCTTGACCTGCCCTCGGTGACCAATGCGCTCAATACCTCGGTGGTCAACATCAACCAGGGCAACCTGCGCTCGGTAGCGGTGGCCCAGGGCAACAACCGGACCCGCCTGGTCCTGAACCTGCGTCAGAGCGCGAACTACCGCGCCGAATTGCAGGGCAAGGTGCTGGTCGTGGTGATCGAGCCGGCCGCCGCGCCTGCGGTGGCGGCCAGCCCAGGTACGGCGGTGCATTTCGCCACGCCGCAGAACAGCGAGCAACTGCCGCTGCGCGACATCGATTTCCGCCGCGGCACCGACGGCTCGGGCCGCGTGGTGGTGGCCCTGGCCAGCACCCAGGTGGGTGTGGACATTCGCCAGCAAGGCCAGACTCTGGTCGTCGAGTTCCTGCGGTCGAGCCTGCCTGAACCGATGCGCCGGCGCCTGGATGTGTCCGATTTCGGCACCCCCGTGCAGTCGGTGTCCAGCCAGCAGCTGGGTGACCGTGTGCGCATGGTCATCGAGCCACGCGGCAACTGGGAGCACAGCGCCTACCAGTCCGACAACCAGTTCGTTCTGGAAGTGCGGCCGGTCAAGGTTGATCCGAACAAGCTGACCCAGGGCGCAGGTTTTTCTGGCGAAAAACTGTCGCTGAATTTTCAGAACATCGAAGTTCGTGCCTTGCTCCAGGTGATTGCCGATTTCACCAACTTCAACGTTGTCACCAGCGACACCGTGACCGGCAACGTCACCTTGCGGCTGAAGGACGTGCCCTGGGACCAGGCGCTGGACATCATCATGCAGAGCAAGGGGCTTGGCGTTCGCAAGTCTGGCAATGTGCTGTGGATCGCGCCCAAGGACGAACTGGCCGCCAAAGAGCAGCTGGATCTGGAATCGAAGAAGAAACTGGCCGATCTGGAGCCTACCCGCACCCAGGCCTTCCAGCTCAACTACACCAAGGCCGAGGTCGTCGCCCACGGTCTGACCGGTCAGAGCTCGACCGGTGGCAGCGGTTCTTCCTCCTCCCCCTCCTCCGGCAGCGGTGCTGGGTCGGGTGGCAGCGCACAAAATCAGCGGCTGCTCACCTCGCGCGGCAGCGTGCTGTACGAGTCGCGGACCAACCAGCTGTTTGTCACCGACATCCCGTCCAAACTCGAAGAAGTACAGGCGCTGATCGCGAAGATCGACATTCCGGTGCGCCAGGTGCTGATCGAGGCCCGCATCGTCGAGGCCAGTGATCAGTTCGGTCGCACTTTGGGTGTCAAGCTGGGGGCTTCCGATCTGCGTGGCCAGCAGGGTGGCATTCCCGGCTTCTCGTTTGGCGGCGGCAACTACGCCACCATCGGCGGCAACTACAACGCCGTGGGTTCGCAAACCAATCAGCCCGGGGCCGTCAATGCCTACACCAACACCCAGTTCGTCAACCTTCCGGCCAATGCCGTGAATTCGGTGTTCTCGGGCGCAACCGGACTGCCGTCCTTTGCCTTGTCCTTGTTCAGCCCGGCGGCCAACCGCTTCCTGAACCTGGAACTGTCAGCTCTGGAAGCCGACGGCAAGGGCAAGATCATCTCCAGCCCGAGGGTCATCACCGCTGACCAGACCAAGGCGCTGATCGAGCAGGGTACCGAACTGCCCTACCAGGTGGCCACGTCCAGCGGCGCCACCTCGATCCAGTTCCGCAAGGCGAATCTGAAACTCGAGGTCACGCCGCAAATCACGCCCGAGGGCAGCGTGATCATGCTGCTGGACATCAACAAGGACAGCGTCGGCCAGGCCACGCCCCAGGGTTTTGCCATCGACACCAAGCATGTGCAGACCCAGGTGCTGGTGGAAAACGGTGGCACCGTGGTGCTGGGCGGCATCTATACCCAGGTTGAAAGCACCGACGTGAACAAGGTGCCTTTGCTGGGCGATGTGCCCTACCTCGGCGCACTGTTCCGCAATACCAGCAAGGTCGCGACCAAGACCGAATTGCTGATTTTCATCACGCCCAAGATCGTGACCGAGCGCACTGCGGTGCGCTGATATCCACGGCGTGCTGTCACTTTGAGTGACGCAGAACCGCCTGAGCCCGCAGGGGAGTAAGTGATGAGTTTCGTGAAGTTCAAGACCGGATTGATCGTCCTGGCGTTGTCCCTGTTGGCCGCTTGTGGCGGCGGAGGCTCGACCGATGCCGGCACGCCTGTGCTGCCCGGCTCGGGCACGGGTACGACCACCACAGGTGCGACCGTGACGGCGGTGATGTCGTCTTCCGTGGTCACTGCAGCCAGCCCGGCCACATTGACGGTGACCGTGCGCGATGCCAAGGGCTCGCCCATACCGGGCACGGTGGTCGACCTGAATACGGTGCGCGGCAGCCTGGCCACACTGAGCGTGAAATCTGTGGCCACCGATGCCAACGGCTCGGCCCAGGCCACCCTCAGCGCCGAGACGGCAGGACTGTCCGGCGCCGACGAAGTGGTGGCCATTGCCAAGCTGGGCACGACGACGGTGCAGGGCAGTGCCAGCTTCACAGTCAGTGGTTCGGTGCCCACGGTGGGCCTGACCATCAGTTCGACCACCTTGCGCGCCTCCACCGGCCCCGCCACACTGCGCGCGGTGGTGAAGAACGCCGCAGGCGCCACCGTCAAGGACGTCCTGGTGAATTTCAGCTCGGCTTCAGGCCGGGTCAAGCTGGGTGCCAGCTCCGCAATGAGTGATGGGTTTGGCACGGCCAGCACCTCCGTGGCCACCGCCGACCCCACGGTCAACGCTGCAGAAACCGTGACCGCCACTGCGACTGTGGGCAGCATCCAGGTGCAAGGCACGGTGGTCGTGCAGTTGCTGGCCGACACGCCTTCTATCGCGCTGGCGAGCATCAGCAGTTCGAGCGTCACAGCAGCGTCACCTGCCAGAATTTCTCTGATCGTGAAAGACGCCGCTGCCAACCCGGTGGTCGCGGGCACCGTGGTCGCCGCCGCGACGAGCTTCGGACTCAGCACGTTTGACGCCTCAACCGCAGTGACCAACGCCTCGGGCGTCGCCAGCTTTGTGGTGACACCCAAGTCCGGCACCAGCAACGGTGCTGATCAGCTCACGTTTTCGGCCACCGTGGGCGGGGTGGGCGCCTCGATCAGCACGGTCGTCCAGGTCAGCTCACAAGGCTCCAGCTCACCGCCGGTGCTGCAGACCAGCCTGTCGTCAAGCTCCATCAGCGCGGCCTCGCCTGCCACCGTCACGGCGACCCTGACCGATGGCAAGGGCCTGCCGGTGGCGGGCCAGGTGGTGAGCTTTGCGGTGGTTCGCGGCCTGGCCACGACAAACATCAGTACCGCACTGACCAACGCCGCCGGCCAGTCCGTGGTGGTGTTGTCGCCGGCGAGTTCATCCACCGCCGGTGCCGACGAGGTGGTGGCCACCGCCAATCTGGCGGGCACCACCCTGCAGAGCAGCAAGGGCTTCCAGATCCAGGCCACGAATGTCACCCTGACCTCGTTCACTTCGGCTGTTGCCAGCCTGGGTGCGTACGGCCAGACCACGCTGACCATCGGTATCACTGGCTCATCGGTGGGCTCGCCGGTCAACGTCAACGTCACCTCGTCCTGCGTCAGCCTGGGCAAGGCCACTGTTTCGCCATCAACTTTCACCGCCACCGGCAACAGCGTTGACCTGCAGTACAAGGATGCCGGCTGCGGCGCTTTGCAGGCCGAAGACAAGTTGCAGGCCAGCATCGTGGGTGCCGCCAGTGCAGTTCAGCTGACACTGCCCATCGCGGTGCCGACGGCCTCCAGCCTGGCCTTTATTGGCTCGTCTTACGAGACCATCTTCATCAAAGGTTCGGGTTTCAGGGAGACCTCCACGCTGACATTCGAGGTGCGCGACGGTGCCGGCAATATCCTGCCCAACCGCAGCGTGCTGCTGTCTCTGCTTACGCGCAGCGGCGGCATCACCATCAATGGTGGCACCAGCGATGTGACCCAAGTCTCCGACGCGACGGGCAAGGTCTCGGTGCGAATCAATTCAGGCACCGTGCCCACACCCGTGCGGGTCTCGGCCACGCTGGTCGACGCCACGGGTAGCGCCACAAATATCGCCACCGTGTCCAGCTTCCTGAGCGTGGCCGTGGGCCTGCCATCGCAGCTGAATTTCTCGCTGTCGCAGACCGCGCGCAACATCGAAGGCTTCAACATCGATGGCACGACCAACAGCTACAACATCATCGCCTCTGACCGCAGCGGCAACCCGGTGCCCCCGGAAACCTCGATCAACTTCGTCGCCGAAGGTGGACAGGTCGAGCCGATCAAGTTCATCCAGCTGGTGGGTGGCCTTGCCCGTACGACGGCGCTTTTCGTCTCGGCCGACCCCAGGCCTGAAGACGGCCGGGTCACGGTCACGGCCTACGCTTTGGGCGAGGAGTCGTTCATTGACCAGAACGGCAACAACACCTACGACCCGGGCGAGCCTTTTCAGGACCTGGGCAATGTGTTCAAGGATCGCTTGTTCGACCAGGTCTACGACCCCAAGGTCGATGAATACATTCCTACCAACATTGCCAACACCTCGGCCTGCGTGGCCCCTGGTGTAGCCACTGGGGCAACCTCGGCAACCACCGCACTGTTGGGCCTGAACGCCAGCATCCCGTCCATGGGCGGCAGTACCTGTGATGGCGTCTGGAGTGGCGCGGGCAAGGTTTATGTTCGTCGGGCGGCGGAGACAGTGTTGTCGACTTCGTCGGCGCGCGCACTGTGGGCCAACACGGCTGGCTTGGGCCCGAGTTGCCAGAAGGTGGCACTGCAGGTCAGCTCGGCCATTTCGGATGTCCTCAACTTCACGGCCGTGAGCGGGGACACCTACGCCTTGGGTGGCACCGACGGCGTGCTGTCGTTCATCGTCGGCGATGCCAATACCTATGCCAGCGGCAGCCCGTCACGTGCCTTCGGTGCTGTGGGCAGACTCAACCCGATGGCCGCCGGAACAATCGTTTCAGCGTCAACACCCACCACCGGTGTGCGGCTGAGCGTGGGTGGCAGCCCGGTGGCCAACACCAGCGAAGCCACGGGGGCGTCCGTGGGTGTCTCGTTTGGCCCGGACGCACCAAGCAGCGCCGTGGTGTTCCTCACCGTCAGCTCACCCAGCGGCACCGGCACCACCTTTGGCGTGGTGGTCAACACCAGGGCGCAGGGGCTGGGTGGCGTCTGTGCACCCTGAGCCGGCTGGACTCGGCAGGACCGAGACGCCGGATCCCTTGACGCCATCTGGGTCGACAGCCACCACAGCCTCAGCGATCACCCTGGTCCTGGTGGGCATGCCCGGTTGCGGCAAGTCGACTGTCGGGCGCCACTTGGCCAGGCAGCTGGGATGGCGGTTTGTCGACAGCGACCATGAGATCGAAGGCCGCATCGGCGGGCCGATCCGGACTTTTTTCGAGCAGCAAGGCGAGGCGGCTTTTCGTGACGTCGAGGCCCAGGTCATAGCCGAGCAATGTGCCTCGCCAAACACCGTGCTCGCCACCGGTGGCGGGGCGGTGCTGCGGGCCGGGAACCGCGAGCATCTTCAGCATCACGGTGTCGTGATCTACCTGCGCTCGTCGCCCGAAGAAATTTATCGCCGCCTGCGCCATGACAGCCACCGCCCGCTGTTGCAGGTCGATGACCCGCTGCGCCGTTTGCGCGAGCTGTACCGCGAGCGCGACCCGCTGTATCGCCAGACCGCGCGCTTTGTGATCGAGACCGGTCGGCCGTCGGTGCCCACGCTGGTCAACATGGTGTTGATGCAGCTGGAGCTGGTGGGTCTGATTGACCCGGCACGCCTACCGCTGCAGGCCGGGCGCGGTCGGGACGGGGCTTGACCGGAACTGCCTGGCGGTCAGCTCTGCATGGCGCAGGCAGGGCCGGCTGTCAGGCTGAGGCCCTTGGGGGTCCAAATTACACTGCTTCGCCATGAACACGCCCCAGACCGCAATGGCCAGCGCTGCAGCACCTCACCCACCGACTCGCCGGGTGCCGATTGCACTGGGCGACCGCAGCTACGACATCCACATCGGCGCCGGGCTGCTGACCGATCCTGCCAGCTGGGCGGGCCTGCCGGTCGCAGCCGACGCACTGATCGTCAGCAACACCACCGTGGCGCCGCTTTACGCGAAGACTCTGGCCGACATGCTGCACACGCACCACCGCCGGGTGCTGCAGCTGGCACTGCCTGATGGTGAGCAGCACAAGGATCTGGCGACGCTGAACCTGATCTTCGACAAGCTTCTGCAATCGGGATGCGACCGCAAGACCGTGCTCTACGCGCTGGGCGGCGGCGTGGTGGGTGACATCACCGGATTTGCCGCCGCCTGCTATATGCGCGGCGTGCCCTTTGTGCAGGTCCCCACCACGTTGCTGGCGCAGGTCGATTCGTCGGTGGGGGGCAAGACCGCCATCAACCACTCGCTGGGCAAGAACATGGTCGGTGCGTTCTACCAACCGGCCAGGGTGCTCTGCGACCTTGATCTGCTGGACAGCCTGCCGCAGCGTGAATTTGCCTCCGGCCTGGCCGAGGTGATCAAGTACGGGCCGATCTGCGACCCTGTGTTTCTGGACTGGATCGACGCCCATCTGGACGCGCTGCTCGCGCGCGACAAGGCCGCGCTGGCCCATGCCGTGCAACGCAGCTGCGAGATCAAGGCGGGGGTTGTCGCTCAGGACGAGCGTGAGTCCGGCCTGCGCGAAATTCTGAATTTCGGCCACACCTTCGGCCATGCCATCGAAGCCGGCATGGGCTACGGCCAATGGCTGCACGGTGAGGCAGTGGCCTGCGGCATGGTGCTGGCGGCCGAGCTGTCGGCTCGGCTGGGCCTGGTGCCGGAGGCCATGGTCAAGCGCCTGCAGAACATGCTGCGCCGCGCCGGCCTGCCGGTTCAGGCGCCGGCCATGGCCTTGGAGCGTTGGCTCACGCTGATGCGCGGCGACAAGAAGGCCCAGGCCGGAGAGCTGCGGTTTGTGCTGCTGCAGGGCGAGCAAGCCGTCGGCCGAAGTGCGTCTGAAGCGCTGTTGGCCGAGGTCATCACCGCGCACAGCGTGGCCTGAGCTCGGGCCACCACGATGGCGCTTGCCGCTTACGCCTGTGACGCCAGCCTCACTCGGGGCCGGCTTCATGCCGAGCCGGCAGTGCGCCTGCGCAACGCCTTCCAGCGCGACCGAGACCGCATCGTGCACAGCACCGCATTCCGTCGCCTGGTCTACAAGACCCAGGTCTTCGTCAACCACGAGGGCGATTTGTTCCGCACCCGGTTGACCCACTCGCTGGAGGTGGCCCAACTCGGCCGGTCGATCGCCAGAGGTCTGCGCCTGGACGAAGACCTGGTCGAGGCCATCGCGCTGGCCCATGACCTGGGCCACACGCCATTCGGCCATGCCGGCCAGGATGCGCTGCACGACTGCATGCGCGACCATGGCGGCTTTGAGCACAACCTGCAAAGCCTGCGCGTGGTCGATCATCTGGAAGAACGCTATCCGGCGTTCGACGGACTGAACCTGAGCTTCGAGACCCGCGAGGGCATCCTGAAGCATTGCAGCCGCCGCGATGCCCAGCACCTTTGCCAGACCGAACCCGGTGGTGTGGCCCAACGCTTTCTGGACGGCAGCCAGCCCAGCCTGGAGGCGCAGCTGACCAACCTGGCCGATGCCGTGGCCTACAACGCGCATGACATCGACGACGGCGTGCGCTCGGGCCTGATCAGCCTCGACCAGCTGTGTGGCCTGGCCTTGGTGCAGCAGCACCGCGACGCAGCGCTGGCCGAGCATCCCCAACTGGCCGGCATGCCGCCTCGAAGGCTGCTGTTCGAGACCATCCGCCGCATGCTCTCGGCCCAGGTCCATGACGTCATCGACCACAGCGCGACGCTGCTGGCACAGGCCCGCCCGGCCAGCGCCGACGACGCGCGCCAGATGCCGCCGCTGCTGCTTTTTTCCGAGCCCATGCAGACCGAATGCACGGCGCTGAAGCGGCGCATGTTCAGCGCGCTGTACCGCCACCCCCAGGTCATGCGCACCACCGACGTGGCGCGCAGAGTGGTCAGCGACCTGTTCAAGGCCTACCTGTCCGCACCGCAGGAAATGCCGCCGGAACATGCAGCCCAGCCCGACCTGCACCGCGCGGTGGGCGACTACGTCGCCGGTATGACCGACCGCTTCGCGACCCGTGAGCACCAGCGCTTGACCGGCCTGGCGTTGTTCGACGATCTGGCCCTGGCGGGCTGAGCGCGATGGCCAGACTGGCGCGCCTGGCGCTGGCCGGTCAGGCCCATCTGGTCACCCTGGTGGGCCGTGCCGGCCAGCTGGTGTTTGTCGATGACCATGACCGTCAGAGCTTCCTGGCCGCGCTACAGGAATCGTCCCTGGCCTCGCGGGTGGCCGTGTTGGCTTATGTGCTCGCTGACGACCATCTGCACCTGCTGTTGACACCGGCCGACGATCCCGGCCTGGGTGCGCTGATGCAGGGCCTGGGCCGGCGCTACGGCGCTGCCTTCAACCGACGCCATGGCCGCAGCGGCAGCCTGTGGGCAGGGCGCTTTCGCGCCACCGTGGTACAGCCCGGTCCGGCGCTGCTGGAGGCGCTGCTGTTCATCGATCAGCATCCGCTGCGCAATGGCCATGCGCAGCAACCGGCTGAGCAGCGCTGGTGCAGTGCACGGGCCCATCTCGGACTTGAGCGTCAACCGCTTCTCAGCGACTGCCCGGCCTGGTGGGCCTTGGGCAACACGCCCTTCGAGCGCGAGGCAGCCTACCGCCATATGGTCGAAGAAGGTGTGAGCGTCGAGCGTGCCAAGACGCTGGGCCAGGCCAGCCGCAAAGGCTGGGCGCTGGGTGACGCGGCATTTCTGGCCGAAATGGCGCGCCAGACTCAGCGCCCACTGGGCCCCAGGCCGCGAGGTAGGCCCAGACGCGATGGCGTTGATTGAGTGGCGGCTTGGGGCTCTGAGCTGCCCTTCGTTTTTGGTTGAAGCCGACGTTCGTTGGCCGGCGCGCTGGCCGAGGCCACCAGGCACCCCGCAGCCAGCGTGTCACCCGGGCCCGGCCAGCCCATCCAGCCCGGATGGCCCGCCCGCCCCACCATCATTAACACCCGCCCCCCGGGGCCCCGCCCTCCCTCGCTGGCCGTTAGGACTGGCCGGCCCCTCCTTATTTCCCTCGGGCAGCGGGGTCCCCGGCGCCCTCGGCCCCTGTGCTCCGGTGGCCTTCGCCTTGGAATTCAACACCGCATGCCACCGTGGTGACAGGAGCGGTGGGGTGGGTTGCCCTGTTCTGCGGAGGTAAAGACGGAGACAGCGCCCTGGCAGGG
>JANOWE010000188.1:0-3723 GCA_031417735.1 Betaproteobacteria bacterium | reverse complement strand
TATGGCGGCATCGTTTCGCTGCTGCCCGCGCTGTGCATGGACCTGTTCGGTGCGCGGGCGGTGTCGGCCATCCTGGGCACGCTGTACACCGGCGCGGCGCTGGGCAACTTGCTCGGGCCCTGGCTGGCCGGCGCGGTGTTTGATGCCCGGCACGGCTATGGCGCGGTGATCGTTGCCTGCCTGGCCTTGTCGGCATCGGCCACGGCGGCCAGTTGCCGGTTGCTGCCGCCCCGCGTGGGCGCCGCGCTGCGATGAAGACCCTGTCCTGCGGCATCCTGGTCTTCAACGCCGACGGCGAGTTGCTGCTCTGCCATGTCACCGGCGCCTGGCACTGGGACATTCCCAAGGGCGGGCTGGAACCGGGTGAAAGCCCCCGTGATGCCGCGCTGCGCGAAACGCGTGAAGAATGTGGGCTCGACCTGTCAGGCGCCAGCCTGCTGGACCTGGGCCGCATGGCCTACCGCCCGCGCAAGGACCTGCACCTGTTTGCCACCCTGACCGAGCACTTCAACGCCGCCGATTGCCGCTGCACCAGCCATTACCTCGACCACTGGGGCCGCTCGCGGCCCGAGATGGACGGTTTTGAATGGACCCGACTGGCCAAGGTGCCCGTGCGCTGCGCCCGCAACATGAGCGAGCTGCTGGGCCACACGCTGTCACTGCCAGACCTGATGCTGCGCCTGCTGTCACCGCTGCCGGTGGCCCGCAGCGCCCCCACCGAACTGGCGCTTGTACCCGCTGCCCTGCTGGCCTCCGGGCCAGCCCACACACCGACCCCATGATGAGCAGAACCCTGAACAAGCTTTGGCCCGCGCTGTGCGTGGCCGCAACCTTGCTGGCAGCCAGCCCGGCGATGAGGGCCCAGACCGCGGCACAGGCTATTGCGCTGCCCGCCGGCATCACTGCCGTGACCCAGGTCGAGGGCATCACCGAATACCGGCTGGCCAACGGCCTGCAGATTTTGCTGGTGCCCGACGACACCAAGGCCACGACCACGGTGAACCTGACCTACCACGTCGGCTCGCGCCAGGAAAGTTATGGCGAGACGGGCATGGCGCATCTGCTCGAGCACCTGATCTTCAAGGGCACGCCGACCACCCGCAACGTGATGGCCGAAATGGGCAAGCGTGGCCTGCGCTACAACGGCAGCACCAGCTTCGACCGCACCAACTACTTCGCCAGCTTCTCGGCCAACGACGACAACCTGCGCTGGTACCTGGGCTGGCAGGCCGACGCCATGGTCAACAGCCTGATCGCCCGCGCCGACCTGGACACCGAGATGACGGTGGTGCGCAACGAGATGGAATCGGGCGAGAACAGCCCCATGCGCGCGACCATGCAGCAGACGCTGGCCACCATGTACCGCTGGCACAACTACGGCAAGAGCCCGATCGGCGCCCGCGCCGACGTCGAGAACGTGGACATCGGCCGACTGCAGGTCTTCTACCGCAACTTCTACCAGCCCGACAATGCCACCCTGGTGGTGGCCGGCAAGTTCAACCCGGCCCAGGTGCTGGCCTGGGTGACGCAGGACTTTGGTCCGCTGGCCCGACCACAGCGGCAACTGCGGCCGACCTACACGGTAGAGGCAGTGCAGGACGGTGAGCGCAACATCACCGTGCGCCGCAAGGGCGGCGCGCCGCTGGTGCTGGCGGCCTGGCATGGCCTGCCGGCGGCGGTGCCCGACTTTGCGGCGATGGAGGTTCTGGCCGCGGTGCTGGGCGACGCCCCGTCGGGCCGGCTGCACAAGCGCCTGGTCGAACGCCAGTTGGCCGCGTCCAGCTTCGGTTTTGCCTGGGGCCTGGCCGAGCCCGGGCCGCTGATGCTGGGCCTGCAACTCGCTCCCGGGCAAGACCCGGTGAAGGCCCGCGACGAACTGCTGGCCACCGTGGACGCGCTGCGCACCGAGCCGGTCACCGCCGAAGAGCTGGAGCGCGTGCGTACCCAGTACCTCAACGATTGGGCGCAGGGCTTTGCCGACCCCGAGCGGGTGGGCGTGGCCCTGTCCGGGGCCATCGGCAATGGCGACTGGCGGCTGTACTTTCTGGCCCGCGACCATGTGCGCCAGCTCAAGCTGGACGATGTGAACCGGGTCGCCCGGGCCTGGCTGCTGCCGTCCAACCGCACCGTGGGCACCTACCTGCCCACCGACGAGCCCCAGCGCGCGCCCGCGCCGCAGCTGGTGGCGGTGGCGCCCCTGGTCAAGGACTACAAGGGCGAAGCGGCCGTGGCCCAAGCCGAGGCCTTCGATGCCACACCGGCCAATCTGGACGCACGCACCCAGACCAGCACCCTGGCCAGCGGCATGAAGCTGGCGCTGCTGCCCAAAGGCACGCGCGGCAAGGTGGTGCAGGCCCGGCTGACGCTGCGCTTTGGCGACGAAAAAAGCCTGTTCGGCCAGGGCACGGCGGTGGCCATGCTGGGTGGCCTGATCGACAAGGGCGGCGCGGGCATGAGCCGTGCACAGATCAGCGACAACTTCGACAAGCTGCGCGCCGAGGTCGGCTTCGGCGCCAGCGGCCAGGGGCTGAGCGTGGGCATCACCACCGTGCGTGAACACCTGCCGGCGGTGATCGCGCTGGTGGGCAAGCTGTTGCGCGCGCCCGATTTCGGCGCCGACAGCCTGAACGAGCTGCGCAGCCAGGCGCTGGCCGGCATTGCCGCCCAACGCAGCGAGCCCGGGGCGGTGGCGTCCAACGCGCTGGACCGCCACGCCAACCCCTACCCGCGGGGCGACCTGCGCTACGGCGCCAGCTTCGACGAGGCGGAGCAGGACATTCAGGCCGTCTCGCCTGAGGCCGTGCGCGCGGCCTACCAGCGTTTCATCAGCGCGGCCAGTGCTGAGTTCAGCGCCGCCGGCGACATGGACGCCGACGCCGTGCGCCAGGCGCTGACGGCAGCCTTCGGCAATTGGGCCCAGCCCGCCTCAGGTGCCTTGCCCTTTGTGCGCGCGCCAAAGTCGCTGTTGCCGGCAGCGCCGACCAAACAGCTGCTGGCCACACCCGACAAGCCCAATGCCAACCTGGTGCTGGGCCAGCCGCTGCCCATCAACGACACCCATGCCGACTACCCCGCCCTGCTGATGGCCAACCAGCTGCTGGGTGGTGACGCGCAGTCGCGGCTGTGGGCCCGCGTGCGCGAGAAAGAAGGGCTGAGCTACGACGTGCGCTCGGGCATTGCCTGGAACCCCTTCGAGCCGAACTCGCGCTTTGTCGCGTCGGCCATCTTTGCGCCGCAGAACCGCGCCAAGGTCGAGGCGGCGATCCAGGAAGAAGTGGCCCGCGCCTTGAAGGACGGCTTCAGCCAGCAAGAGCTGGACCAGGGCCGAAACGGCCTGCTCAGCCAGCGCCGCCTGGGCCGCGCGCAGGACGCTGCGGTGGCCGGCGCGCTGGGCAGCAACCTCTACCTGGGCCGCAGTTTTGCGCTGCACCAGAAGAACGATGACGCGATTGCCGCGCTGAGCCTGGACCAGGTCAACGCCGCGCTGCGCCGCTACATCGACCCGGCACAGTGGGCCATCTTCTGGGCCGGCGACTTCAAGCCCTGAGTCATCGCTGAGCAGCGGACGATGGGCGGCTTGGAGCTCGTTGCGGCCGTTGGAGTTGTTGCTCGGCAGCTGACACTCATCGGTTGGCGGGTGAGCGGCGGGGCGGGCTGCCCTGTTCTGCTGCGTGTCACCCGACAACGCCCTGCCAGGGCGCTGTCTCCGTCTTTACCTCCGCA
>JANOWE010000187.1:0-16288 GCA_031417735.1 Betaproteobacteria bacterium | reverse complement strand
GCCGCGTGGCCGGGCCGAGGTCAGGGCGGTGTTTGGCGGGCTGAACGTGGTGGACGCCGAGCAGGGCACCACCCATGTCATTGCCACCGCCGGTGTCGAGGCGTTTTTACCCATCGCGCGGGGGCGCTGGCGGTTGAGCGGCGGTTGAGCGGCTGTAGAGCGGCTGTTGAGCCAGGGTTGCTGAAGCAGGCGGCACCACCTTCGCGCAGGTTGGCAGGGTTCTCAGAACCACAGCCACACTTGGCGCAGCCAGCGTGGTGTGCGGTCAGGTTTGGGCTGGTAGAGCTGTCGAAAAGCGTGCTTCATTCGGGTCTCCTGTGGCGATTGACTGTATACCCGTACAGCACTGATTGCAACGACAGTATCTTGCACCTTGATCTGCCCCGGCATCGGCGCAGAATCAGGCGGCACTGCCAAGGAGAGCGCGCATGTACACCGTGAAGTTCTACAAGGGCGACTACCTGGAGCGCCAGCAGGCGGCCAACAAGGACAAGGCGGTGGCCTATGTCGAGCACCACTTCAACAGCAGTTCGTCGGCGATCGCGAACTACGCCGTGGTCATCGTTGGCTCGAATGCCTCGCAGACCAGTTGCAACTGGGGCCGCTGGTATGCCAAGGCGGTGGCCGAGCAGTTCGGCAGCCGGGTCGCGGGTGACCAGGGCCTGCTGATCGGCGGTTTTGATGGTCGGGGTGACGGCAACGTCAAACACACCGACATGCCGGCGGTGCTGCTGGAGCCGCTGTTTGCCAGCAACCCGCAGCAGGCCGACCTGATCCGCAGCGACGCCGGTCAAGCCGCGCTGGCGCGCATTCTGGCCGAGAGCATTCGCCGCTTTTTCCCGGGCGGCGGGCTGATCGCGTTCAGCGTGGGCCACAAGTACAAGAAGAGCGCGCCCAATGACCGTGGCGCGGCCTTGGCCGGTGGCGGCATGGAGGCCGACTTCGCCGAGAAGGTGCTGCAACAGGCGGCCGAACTGGTGGCCCAAGAGCAGCCCAAGCCGCAGCCGCGCATGCTGCGGGTGATGAAGGGCAAGCAACTGCTGTTCGAAACCCCGGTGGACGAAGACGCGGTGCTGGTCTGGTCGTCCGACCGCAACCTGCTGGCCATCCCCGATTGAAGGCCGGGCGCTTCGCAGCGGCCCTGCTGGTGGTTGCGCTGGCCTGCTTCGGCACCGCCGCCCTGGCGCATGACAGCGCTGCGGCCACCACCCGATTGAGGATCTGGTTCAGCCATTCGCGCCTGAACCCCGACCCCAGCGATTGCAGGGCGGTGTACCTGGTCGAACGCCTGGTGCCCAGAACCGTCGCGGTGGCCACTGCGTCGCTGAACGCCTTGTTCGCCGGGCCCACGCCGGCCGAAGCCGCACAGGGCTACCACTCGGCCTTTTCAAGCGTCAGCGCCGGGCTGCTCAAAAGCATTCGCATCCGCAGGGGCAGCGCCTTTGTCGACCTGCATGATCTGCGTACCGAGCTGTCCACGGCGAGTTCCAGCTGCGGCGCGGCCGGGTTCCAGGCCCAGGTGACGGCCACGCTGCTGCAGTTTTCTGCCGTGCAGCGCGTGAGCCTGGCCATTGGTGGCCAACCCCAGCGCCTGCACGACTGGCTCAACCTGACCTGTGTGCCGGCCAGCTCGGCCTGTGACGCCAGGGCCTTTCAACGCGGGCCCTGACAGGGCTTGGCCAGGCGCAGCTCCGCGCCTCAGGGCTGTGCCGGCGGCAAGGGGCCGAACGACACCGGTGCCTGCGCGGCCAGAAAGGCCATCACCGCCCAGGCCGCCACGTTCTGCGGCAGGCTGGCCTTGTCCACCTTGTCCAGCGTGTCGTTGTCGGTGTGGTGCCAGTCGAAGTAGTCGCTGCCGTCTTGAAACAGCGTCAGGCTGGCAAAACGTGTCCGGCGCTGGATGAATGCCGCGTCTGGCCCGGAGCCAGCCCGGTTGTCGCCTGCGGCGATGCCCAGCGGCGCCAGCAGTTCGGCGATCTGCGCCACCACCGGCAAGGCGGGCGCCCGCACCTGGCTGCCAAAGCGCCAGACCTTGCCGGCGCCGAAATCGCTTTCAGCCACCAGCTGGTGCGGCTGATTCTTGTATTTCTCGCTGTAGGCCAGGGCGCCGCTGAAACCATTCTCTTCATTGGCAAACAGCACCACGCGGATGCTGCGCCGCGGTCTGACCGCGCCGTCCAGAATCTTCTTGGCCGCGGCCACGACGATGCCCACGCCCGCACCGTCATCCACCGCGCCATGGCCCACGTCCCAGGAATCGAGGTGGGCGCCAATCATCACCACCTCCTGGCCCGCATCGGTGCCCACCACCTCGGCGATCACGTTGTGCGACAAGGCGTCCAGGTCGCCTTCAGCCGCCACCGCCAGGTGCATCTTGACCGGCTGGCCATGGCCCACCAAACGCGCGATCAGGTCGGCATCGGGGCCTGACACGGCCAGCGCCGGAATCGGTGCAACGCCGGGGTCATAGCGCATCGCGCCGGTGTGGGCCAAGCGGTTCGAGCCGGTGCCGATGCTGCGGATGGCCACCGCCACCGCGCCGCGCTTGCCGGCCTCCACCGCGCCCTGGCTGCGCGCGGCCACAGCACGGCCATAGCCGCTGCCGTCGCGAGACCGGTCGGTTTTCTGGTCGATGAAAACAATGCGGCCACGCGCGCGGTCTGACGCGTCGGCCCTGAGTTGGGCCAGGTCGCTGTAATAGGCCACTTCGGCATGCAGGCTGGCACCGGGCGTGGCCACCGAATTGCCCAAGGCCGTGATCACCAGCGGATGCGGAAACGGCGCGGTGATGTGGGCATGGGCCTGGCCGCGTCGCCAGGCCTTCAGGGACACGGGTTCGGCGCGCACATTGGCAAAGCCCAGCGCCTTCAGCCGGGCCAGCGCCCAGGCCACGGCCTTCGCATCGCCTTCCGAGCCCGCCGCCCTGGCACCCACCTCGGTGACCAGTGAGCTCACCAGTTCATAGGCCAACTCGTCCTTCAGGCCCTGCTCGCGCAGCGCCACGGCATGCTGCAGATCGGGGTCCGTCAACACGACAGCACTTCCGACAGACTGGGCCGGGCTGCTGCCGCACAGCAGCGACCACAAGGCCACGGCCAGGATAGTTCGTCGGCCAGGGGCCTGAAAGCGCTGGAGTGCCATCGTGGATGCATCTTGCGGTGGTGGGTGAAGGGAACTGGCCGCGCGGCCGACCCGCGCATGCATTCGACCGCTGAGGTGCCCGCTGCGGCGACCGGGGTCGATACGCCCTGATTGTGCGGCTCACCGGGCCGGCTGCAGCGCCGCTGACGGCGTCACACCATCGCGCAGCGCCCAAGCACCAAGCCGTCACCCCTGCCCGACATGCCCCAGCCACCTGCCGCCGCCGCCCTGCCCGCCCTGCCCTTGCCGCCGGGCGTGCGCAACCGCCAGGTGCCCGGCGTCAACGGCCTGAACCTGCACCTGCTCGAAGCCGGGCATGAGCGGGCCGGCCGACCTGCGGTGTTGCTGCTGCAAGCACCACCCATGGCACTTTTGCCAGCCCGGCGTCGCCAGCGACCTGCCGCACGCGCCGCAAGGCGTGCATGAGTTGCTGCGCGCCTACTGCCACCACAGCGTGCCGACTGGCTTGGCAACCAGCCGCAAGCGCCGGCCGGTTGGACGGCGGACGAACTGACCCGCCTGCTCACTTGTGACGTGATGGACTCGGCCATGGGCATGGCCCAGACCTTGGCCCACGCGATGCCCAGCGTCGAGCAGATTGCCGCCGGCCGCTGGCTGCCCGACGATGCACTGCGGGTCTACAGCGGCGAGTACCGGCGCACCGGCCTTCAAGGCGGGCTGAACTGGTATCGGGCCGCGCAGTCGGCCGCACATTCGGCCACGCTGCAGGCCGGGCTTCAGCCGGGCTTCAGCCGTTCTCGGGTCTGGTCATGCACGGCTTGGGCCGCCAACAGCTGCGCCACATCCAACTGCTGCCCGGCACCGGGCACCGGGCACCGCGGGTAACAGGAGCAGCCCGAGGCGGTCAACCGCAGGCTGCTGGACTGCTCACACGCTGCCTGACTGCTTTTTGCCGAGGTCGAAGCGGTCCAGGTCCATCACCTTGGCCCAGGCCGCGACAAAGTCGCTGACAAAGACCTGCTGTGCGTCGCTGCTGGCATAGACCTCGGCCAACGCGCGCAGCTGCGAGTTCGAGCCGAAGACCAGGTCGACGACGGTGGCGGTCCACTTAGGCGCGCCGCTGGCCCGGTCACGTCCTTCCAGCACGGCCGGCTCGTCGTCCGATTTCTTCCACACCGTTCGCATGTCGAGCAGATTGACAAAGAAGTCGTTGCTCAGGGTGCCGGGACGGTCAGTCAGCACGCCATGTCCGGATTGGCCCAGGTTCGCACCCAGCACCCGCAGGCCACCCAGCAGCGCGGTCATCTCGGGTCCGCTCAGCGTCAGCAGCTGCGCCTTGTCTACCAGCGCTTCGGCCGCCGAGCCGGCAGCGCCCGCCTGGACATGGTTGCGAAAGCCGTCAGTGAACGGTTCCAGCACCGCAAAGGCCTCCACATCGGTCTGCTCGGCCGTGGCATCCATGCGCCCAGGCGAGAACGGCACCGTCACCGTCACGCCAGCCTTCATCGCGGCAGCTTCCACCGCGGCCGCGCCGCCCAGCACGATCAGGTCGGCCAGCGAGACCTTCTTGGGGCCACCCGCCTGTGCTCCGTTGAACTCGGCCTGCACCGCTTCCATCACCGCCAACACCTTGGCCAACTCGGCCGGCTGGTTCGAAGCCCAGTCCTTTTGCGGCGCCAGACGGATGCGCGCGCCATTGGCACCACCGCGCTTGTCCGAGCCACGGAAGGTCGATGCCGACGCCCAGGCCGTGCTGACCAGCTGGGCCGTGCTCAGGCCGCTGGCCAGCAGCCTGGCTTTCAGCGCGACGATGTCCTGCGCGTCCACCAGTGCATGGTCCAGCACCGGCACCGGGTCTTGCCAGATCAGGCTTTCCTGCGGCACCAGCGGGCCCAGGTAGCGCGCCACCGGCCCCATGTCGCGGTGGGTGAGCTTGAACCAGGCGCGGGCAAATGCGTCGGCCAATTCGGCCGGGTTGGCCATGAATCGGCGCGAGATCTTCTCGTAGGTCGGATCCATGCGCAAGGCCATGTCGGCGGTGGACATCATCGGCGCATGACGCACCGCCGGGTCATGGGCGTCGGGCACGGTGTCGGCACCGGCACCGTCCTTGGGCCGCCACTGGTGGGCGCCTGCGGGGCTCTTGGTCAGCTCCCATTCATAGCCGAACAAGGTCTCGAAGTAGCTGTTGTCCCACTGGATCGGGGTCGGCGTCCAGGCGCCTTCGAGTCCACTGGTGATGCTGTGCCCGCCCGAACCACTGCCCAGGCTGTTGGTCCAGCCCAGACCCTGGACCTCTATGTCGGCAGCCTCGGGCTCACGCCCCACATGCAGGCCGGGCTCGCCTGCGCCATGGCATTTGCCAAAGGTGTGCCCACCGGCCACCAGCGCCACGGTTTCTTCGTCGTCCATGGCCATGCGGGCAAAGGTCTCGCGGATGTCACGCGCCGAGCCCAATGGATCGGGCCGGCCGTTCGGGCCTTCCGGGTTGACGTAGATCAGCCCCATCTGCACGGCGGCCAGCGGGCTGGCCAGTTCACGGTCGCCGCTGTAACGCTCGTCGCCCATCCACTGGCTCTCCGGGCCCCAGCTGATGTCCTCACCCGGCTCCCAGGTGTCGGCCCGACCACCGGCAAAGCCGAAGGTCTTCAGCCCCATCGAGTCCAGCGCCACGGTACCGGCCAGAACCATCAGGTCGGCCCAGGAGATCTTGCGGCCGTATTTCTGCTTGATCGGCCAAAGCAGCCGGCGCGCCTTGTCCAGGTTGCCGTTGTCGGGCCAGCTGTTCAACGGTGCAAAGCGCTGCGCACCGGAGCCCGCACCGCCACGGCCGTCGGCGATGCGGTAGGTGCCCGCGCTGTGCCAGGCCATGCGTACGAACAGCGGGCCGTAGTGGCCATAGTCTGCCGGCCACCAGGGCTGTGAATCGGTCATCAGCGCATGCAGGTCCTTGGTCACCGCATCCAGGTCAAGGCTGTTGAAGGCCTGGGCATAGTCGAAGTCTTCGCCCATCGGGTTGGACCTGGCCGAGTGCTGGTGCAGCACGTTCAGGTTGAGTTTGTCGGGCCACCACTGCGCACTGGCCGAGACCCAGGACATCGTGTGACGGCGTACGCTGGCGGCAAAAGGGCATTGGGCTTGGTCGGACATGGTCTTCTCCTTGGACGGCTTGGCATGAACAAAGTGACTAGTCTATGGACGGATTGAGACCATGGCCAGACAGATTCGCCGATGACGGCGATAGGCAAACTTCAAGGCGCGGCGGGTCCGCACCGCGTCAGCCGATGCTGCCACCGAAGAAATGAGCCGGGCCGGTGGCGGCAGGCTCTGCTCAGGCGCCGCGTGGCAATGGCATCAGCATGCTCAGGCGGTTGCCTTCGGTGTCGATGAAGGCCACATGGTCGCCAATGCCGGGAATGGCCATCGGTTCACCCAGCACCTGGCCACCGGCCTCGGCCACCCGCAGCATGGCCGCGGCGATGTCTTGCACCGCGACCACCAACGACGGATGCTGGCCGGGCTTGCTGGCATCAAAGGGAAAGAGGCCGCCGTTGATGGCGCCGGCCGGCTCACCGGGCCTGGCTTCCTGCGTTGCGGTGGTCACCAGCAGGTAGTCGCCCATCTCCGGGCCCAGGTTCTCGCAGCCCCAGCCAAAAACGGCGGCGTAGAAACCGGCCGCGCGCGCACGGTTACGGTAGGGCATCTCAAAGTGCACCACGGGGCACATGGCGGTGGTGTTGGCAGGGGTGGGCATGGAGGATCCTCGGTTGGTTGATGAAGTGGCGCCAGTGACCATGCCGTGATTCGACGGCCAAGACCACCAGACTAACCCCCATCAACGCCGGTAGCGCATCGGCATGCGCCGCGCAGAACGCGCCGGCGCGGTGTCAGGCCGCCTGCCCCTGGCCGGCCGGCTGATCTGGCGGCAGCAGATGCTGACCGGCGGCGGCTTTGACGGCCTGCGTCAAACGCTGCGCAGACGGTGCCTCGCGTGCCCAATGCTGCCAGTACAGCGTTACCGCCACCGACGCGCCGGGCATCAAATCAACCAGGTTCGGGTGCCCGGCCAGATGTTGCTCGGGCACCATGCCCCAGCCCAGGCCCAATTCGATGGCGGTTTCGAAGGCGTCAATCGCCGGCGCGAAATGGCGCGGGTAGCGGGGCTGCTGCAGGCCGAAATGCTGGGCCAGAAAGGCGTCCTGCAAGGCATCCTTGCGGTTGAAGATGACGGCCGGTTGGGCCAGCAGTTTGTGCGGCGACACCGCACCCTTGGCCGTGCGGCAGCGCTGCGCCACTTCAGGCGCGGCCATGCAGCGGTAGCGCATCACGCCCAGCGGCTCGGCCACGCAACCACGCATCGCGGTGGCCAGGGTGGTCACGCAGCCGGTCACATCACCGCTCTTGAGCAGGTCATGCGTGTGGTCCTGGTCGTCGAACTGCATGTCGAGCAGCAAATGATGCTTCTTCAGCTGCGCCGCCACGCCGGGCAGGAACCAGCTTGCCGCTGAATCGGCGTTGATCGCGACCGACAGGCTTTGCCAGCGCTCGCCACCAGCACGCATGCTGGCCCCGCCCGGCAGGCCGCTGAGCAGGTCGGTCTCCATCAGGCGCACCTGCTTCACATGGGCCAGCAGGGCCTGGCCCGCAGGCGTGGCGAGCACATGTTTGCCGCGCACCAGCAGGCGTTGGCCCAACTGCGTTTCCAGCGCCTTGATGCGCAGCGACACGGCACCCAAGGTCAATGACAAGGCCTGGGCTGCCTGGCCAAAACCACCGAACTCGACCACGGCGGCCAAGGCTTCGAGTTGACGGGCATCGAGCATCTCAGGCCTGATTTTGATTGAGCATTTTTTAAGTGATTCGAGTTTAATTTATCTCGATTCAATTATTTGCGGGTTCGGCACACACTCTCGCATCGTCGACGCGGTCTGACCGCCTCTGCCAACGACACCTCACCGCCACTACGCCATTTGCATCGCCTTGCCATGACCTTCGCCCTGCCCACCTTCACCGCCGGCCTGATGCTGAGCCTGTCATTGATCATGGCCCTGGGCCCGCAAAACGCCCATGTGCTGCGCATGGGGCTGCAACGCCAGCATGTCTGGCTCACGGTGGCCGTGTGCATGTTGTCCGACATGCTGTTGATCGGCATGGGTGTGCTCGGCCTGGCCCAGCTTGGCGGTGTGTCCGACAAACTGATGGGCGCGCTGGTGGGCGCCGGCGCGCTGTTGCTGTCGGTCTACGGCGGGCAGGCCTTTCGGCGCTTTCTGCAGCCACAGGCGTTGACCGCCGACAGCCACACCGGGCACACCGGGCACGCCGGGCACACCGGGCATGGCAGCGCCAAGCCCATGTCACGCCGCCAGGCCATGCTCACCGCGCTGGCGTTTTCCTGGCTCAACCCCCATGCCTGGCTGGACACGGCCGTGCTGATCGGCAGTGCCTCGCTGGCCTACGGCGCAGGGGCAGGCATGTTCGGCATGGGTGCTGCCGCCGGCTCATTGGTCTGGTTCGGCGCACTGGGCCTGGCCGCGTGCTGGCTCGGCCGGCGCCTGAACTCGCTGCACATCTGGCGCGCACTGGACGGCATGGTGGCGCTGATGATGTGGGCCACGGCGGGCTGGCTGCTCAGCGGCCTGTTCTGAGCGCCGCCCGGCTGGCCGAAGCCGGTCGGGCGGCTACAGTCTCATCCCCATGGCCAACATGTTCTTCACCGGCAAAAGAGAGCAGTTCTTCCGTCCGCTGACCCACGCCGACCGGGAATGCGCTGCGGCCTTGCTTCGCAGCCTCTACGACCGCATCCATGGGCCCAACGCCGACTACTCCGAGGTGCTGACCCGCGAGTTGATCGTGGGCATGGTCTTCCAGGCGCTGACCGAGCCCGCCGTCAGGGCGACGGTGTTTGCGCCGGGCACAACGACCTCGGCCGAAGAAGAGCGGGCCTACGCCGGCGAACTGGTGCGCAAGCTCAAGGACCATGGCTGGCTCGAGGACTACAAGGACCCGATTGACCTGAAACCGACGCTGAAAATGACGCGCGCCGGCAAGGAGGTGGCCGAAGTCTTGTCCAACCTGGACAACTCGCGCGCCCGTACCCGTCAGCGCAACATGCGTTCGGCCAAGAAGGCATTGGCCGCCTTTGTGGCCAGCCACGATGTTGACGAACTGCTCGATGGCTACGATTTCGCCACCCGTGTGGTCCAGGACCTGCAGGACGACATCGAGTACTTCCGCTCCCTGATCCAGAGCCTGACACGTGAAGCGCTGGAGCAGAAAGTCGCGTGGAGCGAGTTCAATGAGTTCATCGAGAAGCGCTTCACCAAAGAGTATGCCGTGCGCCTGGTGGCCGATTCGGCGGAGCGGCACCGCGGCCACATCGTTGAATTGCTCGAGCAGATTCGTGCGCTGCCTGAAGGAATTCGCGGCAGCGTGGACGCCAGCCTGCTGCAGCGCGCCACCTGGCTGGAAGCCCAGGTGCAGCTGCGCAGCCCGATGTTGTGGCTCAGCGACCGAATGGAAGGCATGGTCGAGGCTGCGTGCAGCTTGAAGCTGCCCATGCTGCGCTCGGAGATGAGCAACTATGTGCGGCGCTTCACGAGCCTGCTGCGTCAGGCGCTGTCGCTGGACTACAGCGCGCAGTCACCGCTGGGGCGCGCCATGAGTTTGCTCAAGGAGCATGCCGACGTCGACCGCCGGGCGTTTATCGACGCCGTGGCCAAGCGCATGGGCACTGCCGAGATTCGCCTTGCCGGTGCCGCCTTGCGCTGGTCCGTCCGTGAGCGTGAGGTCGACCGTGCTGCCCTGGCACCCTTGGTGGTGGACGAAGCCAGCCGCGTCGAGGCGGCCATGCGCCGCGCCGAAGCCGAGGCCTTTGCGTTCAGTGACCAAGAGGTACTGGCCGGGCTGTTGCCCTACTTCAGGGATGGCCGGCTCTCGCTGGACGCCTTGCCGGTGACCAGCGCCACCGAGGCCGTGCGCGTGCTGCATGCGGTGGGCGCCGCGCGTTCGTCGGAAGGCAAGCGCTTTCTCAAGGCCAGGAAGCTGCCGGAGGTGCTGGTCAACGCCTACTTCTCTGCCGATAACTTCGAACTCCAGACCGACCTGTTGTCGCACCCTGGCGCTGACTGAGCAAAATCTTGATCCAGTCTCTGCAACAAGTCCTGGAAGAGCGCCTTCGCACTGAAGGTGCCGGCGGCGTCAGGCCCGACCGCTTCGCCGAAGTAGCCGGGCGCTTGCTGGCCTCCGGAATTCTCTGGCGCGACTTCTCGCGCCCCGAGGCTGATCTCTACGACGACGCGGCCCAGTGCGAACAGCTGCTGCGCGAATACTTCGCCGTCACCGGCTTTGTGCTGGCCCACGATGCCGACGCCATGATCTTTCGGCTCTACCCACCGGGAGAAGGCGGTGATGGTGACGACGACGGTGTCAAGCGACTCAAGGCACGGCTGTCGCGCGACTTCGTGGCCGCTGCGATTGCACTGCGTTTCCTCTACACCGAGGCCCTCACCGGCAAACGTGAGCTGATCAACGAGGTGTTGGTGATCAGCCTGGAAGAGCTGTCACAGGCGGTGGTGTCCTTGCTGGCGCATTCGCTGCCTGCGTCGAACGCCGATCGGCTGAGCCTGTTGCGCGACCTGCGCAAACACCGCGTCGTGCGCTTCAACGACGGCGAGGGCGCCGGCGGCATGGAGATGCTGCTCAGCGTGCTGCGCCCGGTGATGAGCTACGTGAGCGACGAGGCCCTGGACGACGCCTTGAGCCTGGCCGGCCAAGCGGCCGCCATGCGCCTGGCGCGTGGCGCTGAGCAGCCGACCGATGGCGCCGGCGCTGCGGCGGCTCGGGCCAATCGGTCACCAGCAGAGCCGGCCCCGCCCGTGGGCCAAGACCTGGCCGCACAGGCCCCGGCCCAAAGGAGTCTGCTGTGAGGATCGCCAAGCTGATCACCTGGCAATGGGGTTCACTGGAGAGCCGGGAGTGGGCCTTCACCGACACCGTGCTGCTCACAGGCGAGTCGGGCTCGGGCAAATCAACGCTGCTGGATTCGATCCAGACCTTGTTGACCGCCGCCCACCAGCACCTGGTGCAGTTCAACATCGGCCAGGACGAATCCACGCAGAGCCGGCGCGGCGGCAAGGAACCACGCACGCTGGCGGCCTACGCGCTGGGCCAGCAGGCCGACGGCGTGTTCCTGCGCAAGCGCTCGACCAGCTACGTGGCCCTGGTCTTTGAGGCGTCTGAATCCGCCGGTGAAACTGAACCGCCGTTCACCGCCCTGGTGGGCGTGGAAGCCCACGAAGATGCGGCCAAGGCCACGCTGTCCAAGTGCCTGTTCTTCATCGTGCGGCGCGCGCTGAGCCTGGCTCAGCTGCTGCAACCCGCCCTGATCACGCTGCAACCGGTACCGGTGCCGTTGAAGGACCTGTACCTGCACCTGCAGCACCAGATGCGCGTGGGGCCGGAGGTGGTGCAGCGCTTCGAGGACAAGACCAGCTACCTGACCCACCTGTACGGCGCCATGATGGGCAAAACGGCGGTATCAGAGGCCGAGGCCTTCCGGGCCGCCAAATCCATCGTCAAGGCGATGGCCTACAAAGAACTGGGCAACGTGAACGACCTGGTGCGCGACGAGATCCTTGACGCACATGATTTCAGCCGCGACCTCGACAAGATGCGCGAGCTGATGCGCTCGATGGCTGGGCTGAAGGCCGAGGCCGAGCGGCTTCAACTCAACATCGAGCGGCTGGAAGCCGTGGCGGCGGCGGCAGGGCGGGTGCTGGACGAAGCACGCCGCTTTGTCGTCACCACCCTCGCCCATGGCATGCGTGCCGTCGACGATGCCGAAGGTGAGCTCGAATCGGTGCGGCGTCAAATGAGCCTGCAGGTCAGGCGCAACCGGCTTCTGGAAGAGCGCCTGCAAAAGCTGCGTGATCAACAAGCGCAACTGAACGACCAGCTCGACATGGTCAAGGCGCAGCTTGCGGCCAGCGACGTCGCGCAGCGCAAGGCGGCACTGGAAAGCGAGGTCCGCAGCCTGCAGGAGCAGTTCCGCAGCCACTGGACCGCGACCGTGAATGCGGCCGGCAGCATGGGCCGGCTGGCGGCTCAATTGGCGCAGTTGCTCGCCTTGGACCTGGCCGCCGCGCCAGCCCTGGCTGCGGCTGTGGACGCGATTCGGCCGACGGCGCTGGCGGTGTTGCAACCCTGGCCGGCGATGGCGGCCGCTCTTGTGCAGCAAGCCCAGCTCGACGCCGACTTGCCGGCCTTCGAGCTGGAGAGCTTCGACGCCGACCTGCTGCGCCTGGAATACGGCATACGCGGGCACGACGAGTCACTGTCGGGTGCGGTGGTCAACGCCTTGGCGCAGGCCAGCCAGCAGCGCGCCTTGCTGGCCGATGAACGCACGCAGCGTGATGCCGAACTGCGCCACCTGCAGGCCGGCCGCTCACCCGCGCCAGACGCTGTGCGCGTAGCGTTGGACCTGCTGGAGCGCGAACTGCCGCAGGCCAGGCCCCACATCCTGGCGCAGCTGGTGGAGCCCAAACCCGGCACGACCTGGCAGAACGCCATTGAAGGCTACATGGGCGGCGACCGCTTTGCCTTGATCGTCGAGGCCGGGTTCGAGGCGGCCTGCACCCGGCTGGTGAAACGCCGATTTGCGCAACGTTCGCCCAAGGTGGTTCAGGGCAGCAAGGCGATGGACGACACGCGCGGACGGGTCGCCGACGCCAAGGCGGTGATGCATGAATTGGTGTGCAGCCACCCGGTGGCCAAGGCCTTCTTGCTGGCCCAGTACGGCAAGGTGCGCAAGGTCGACACCGAAGACGAGCTGGCAAACACCGCTCAGGGCTTGATGGAGGAAGGCCTTGGCAGCCGAGGCTACGGCATGTTTTCGTGCCGTGCGCCAGACCAGGATCTGGCCTTTGGTGAAGCAACGCGCCAACGCCGCATGGCCTGGTGTGAACAGGAAGTGCAGCGCCTTGACCTGGCCATCGCGGGCCTCGACGGGCTGCAGCGGTCGCTGGGTGCCGTGTCGCGCATGTTCTCGGGTGTGGCCTTCACCGCATTCACGCCGCTGATGGAGGCGGTGTTGTCCAGCCAACTTCAGTACGCCAACGCGGCCCAGTCCTTGGCGGCGCTGGATTTGTCGTCGATCGCGGCGCTGGAGGCAGAGCGGCAAGCGCTGGGGCTGAGCCTCCAGGCCGCCAGGGCCGGCTACGACGCCGAGATGCTGCAGGTGGGCGAGAACAACAAGACGCTGAAGGACCTGGGTCAGCGTGAGACAAGCCTGCTGGAGCGGCTGCCCGCCTTGCTCACCGAGCGCACGAACGCGCTGATGTGGGCGCCACGATTTGTGCAGGGTGCGCCCGAGCTGGCCACCGAAGCGCAGCTCACAGCCGAAGCCAAGCTGCTGGCCGACAGCGCCGAGGTGAGCCTGGATGCGCTGCGGCACCGAATTGGCGTCATGAACTCCGGCCTGCCGGCAGCACTGCGCGAAGTGGGCGCCGGCGTGCACGGCTACCTGATGGGTGTGCGCAACGACCAGGAGCGTTTTGTCTACCTGGACCCACCCAAGACATTCGACCGCATCGAGGCGATGCTGCCGCCGGTGCTGGGCCTGTGCAAGACGGTGGACGAACAGGTGCGTCGCCAGCGTTCGATCGGCCTGGCCGACAACCTGGCCCGCTTGCAAGAAGCGGAGACCAGTTTCAACGCGGTGTTCACCACCAGCTTTTGCTTCAAGGTGCGCGACGAGGTTCGGCAAGGTGCGTCGACCCTACAAAAGCTCAACCGCCACCTGAAGGACATCCAGTTCGGCACCGACAACTACCAGCTCGAGTGGGCCTGGGTGCCCCGGCTGCAGAAGGTGTTCGAGTTCTTCGAGGCCATGGAAGGGCTGGTCGACACCTTCGAGAAAGACCATGGCTCGATCTTCGACTCGGCGCGCCTGAGCGACGAGCACCGCGCGACGGCAGGCGAGATCCGGCGATTGCTGCTGGCCAACGACCAGGGAGCGTCGGAACGGGCCTTGAAGGATTTGGCCGACTACCGCAACTACCGGCGCTACGACATCATCCGCCACAGCCCGGTGGGCCAGACCAAGCTCTCGACCTGGGGCACCGGCTCGGGCGGTGAGTTGGAGACACCGTTCTACGTCATCCGCTCGGCTGTGCTGGCCCATGCCCTTGGTCACTTTGGCCGCGAACGGCGTGGCGCACCGGCACTGCGGCTGATGCTGTCCGACGAAGCGTTCTCGAAGATGGACGAATCGCGCTCGCGCAGCGTCCTGCAATTCCTGTCGACGTCCTTGGGCCTGCAACTGGTGGTGGCGATGCCAACGTCCAAGTCGGGCGCGGTGAAGCCTGAGTTCGACAAGGAGTTCACCTTCTCCAAGGTGCTGGCCTCACGCGACGGCACCGAACTGTTCATCAGCGAGGTGCAAGAAAAAACCCTCCAGCGCGAACCGATGGCCAGGCTGTGGTCGGAGCATGCGGCGCGCGCGCGCGAATCTGGCCGCCTGGCGCACGAGGCCCTCAAGCAAGGGCCGGACAAACTGCCTGCGACCCATGCCTGGCACGCTGTTGCCGATGACCATGGATGAGTTGGCGATGGGCCTGGGTGCGGGTGCAGGAGCGGATGCGCCGCAGCGGCACCCCTTGCTGCTCAATCTGGCCACCCGCCTGCTGACCAAGGCCGACCGTTCAGAGTCCGCGCACGGCGCCCGGCTGAAGCTCGACCGGCAAACCGCACCTGAGCTTTACGACCATGTTGATGCCGAATCGCTTCGCCGCCTCCAGCTCTGGATCGACGAGTTGTGCGCGACCGGCTGGGTTCGCTTGCGCTTGGCCAAGGCCAGAGACTTCGCCGGATGGATCGATCGCAACCCGCAACTCGAACTGCTGGACTTCGACGCGCTGGCCCACTGGGCGGGTTTCATGCGTCGGGCCGATCGGTGGAATCAGCAACTGCTGGCCCACCTGATCGACCACTGGGCGTCGGCACCCGGCACCGACAAGCAAGCGCTGATGGACTACCTGCTTCGCAGCCCCTTATCAGCACTGGCCCAGATGTCGCCGCCCGAGGCGCTGCGCAGCCTCAACGCGCTGCAGTCGCTGTGCAACGCGGGTGCGGCGATGCCTCTGCGTGAGGCGTCTGCGCGGGTCTTCCAGGGCCGGTCCAAGGTGCTGGACAACCGCGAAGAACTGTTGCGCCTGTTGGGTGCCGCGCCCAGGCAGTTTCATGAGTCCCCGATTCAACTGCTGGTGGACATTCCGGCACATTTTGACGTGGCCCTGTTCGTCGAAAACCTGGTGACTTTCGAGCAAATGGCCGATCAGCGCCGGCCGGCGTGGTCACGCACACTGCTGGTGTACGCCGCCGGCTTCAAAGGCAGTGCCAGGCGCTTGCGTACGCCAAAGTCGTGTCGCCTCTACGTTCGTCCAATCCACGGTGACGTGATCGTGCTGGACCCTTCCACCGAAAGTGGGCTGACCGCCGTCAGCGCCTGGTTGTTTGGTCGAACCACAATGCCAGTGCGCTTTTTCGGCGACCTGGACTTTGCGGGCCTGCAGATCCTGGCCAGCCTGCGCGAGGTGTTTGACGATGCGCAAGCCTGGCAGCCGGGCTATGACGAACTGGCCGATAGGCTGATTGCCGGAGACGGCCATTTGCCGGAATCGGCATCGAAGGAGCGCCAGGTCGATCCGCTGGAGACCGGCTGTGCCTACGCCGATGCGGTACTGCTGCCGCTGATGCGACGGCTTGGGCGATTTGTCGACCAGGAGGCCTTCGGGACCGGTGGCCGGCGCTGAGTGCCCGGTCAGCACCCAGCTCCGGCGCAACATCGGATCGGCAGGGTGGGTCAGATTTGGATTGGCGCGGACACGGCAGGCTGCTGGGGCCCTGTCGCCAATCAGCCGTTTGCCACGCGCACCGCAGCGCCACGCCGGCCCGACTCGATCAAGGCATGGGTCAGTGCGTGAACGCGCAAGCCTGCCTCGCCGCTGGCCTGCGGTTCGCGTCCGCTGCTGATCGCGTCGATGAAGTCGGCGATCACGGCGCGGAGCCCGCCATGCGCGAACACCATCGGGTCGGCGCCGGTGTCGCCGGCGCTACCGTCGGATTCGATGCGGAGATAGACCGGGTATCCAGCGAAGGTGGTGATGCGCCTGCCCGCCTGGCATGCAGC
>JANOWE010000186.1:0-18019 GCA_031417735.1 Betaproteobacteria bacterium | reverse complement strand
TCAGCACGCTGCGCTGCGGTGCTTCCAGGATGTCGCTGCCCCAGGCCGAGCCGACGATGCGGCCTGGCGCGCCGCCCCAGGTCGTGGCCAGCCAGGCCAGCGTGCCATGCGAGCTGAGGTAGTGGGCATGGATCCAGTCGGGCTGTACCTGCTTGAGCCATGACGTCAGCCTGGGCAGTTGCAGCAGCAGCGCCGCGTTGCCGCCTTCAAAACGCGGCCGGGTGTTCAGTGCCAGCCGCCGCTGCGCCGGCACCAGGGCGTCAAAGCCCGCATCGAAGCCACGTGACGAGGCCGCCCACAGCTCCACCTGCGGCGCCAGTGCGCGGGCCCATTTCAGCAAGTGCGGGCTCTGGCCGTCACCCAGCAGCACCAGCCTCATCGCTGCTGCTCGCCGCTGTGCGGCCCGGCCCAGGCCGAATGGTGGGCCAGCAGTTCAGGCTGCCCGGCCAGCCAGCGCGCGTCGCCCTCACGCGCGTCGCCCACCACCACGGCCGGGTTGCCGGCGATGACCGAATGCTCGGGGTAATGGCCGCGCAGCACCGACCCGGCGCGCACGATGCAGCCCCGGCCCAGCGTGCTGCCGGCCTCGATCAGGCTGTGCGGGCCGATGAAGCCATAGGGCCCGACCACCACCGGCCCGGTGATCCAGCCTGGGCGCTGGCCCTGCCAGCCCACATAGGCCCGGCCCAGCAGACGCATGGCCCTGTGCGAGCTGTGGCTGACGATGCTGACATGGTGGCTGAGCTGCACGCCCTCGCCCAGCGTGATGCCGGCGCTGGCCTCCAGAAAGCAGAACGGGCCGATGAAGACATGGTCGGCCAGCGTCAGCCGGTCTTCATGCTCGATGCAGCAGCTGGGGCTGATGCGGGTGTTGGCCAGCAGTGCGCCGGCCGAGACCTCACCGAACACCATGCGGTGCAGCAGCAGCCGCGCCAGGCGGCGGCGCTGGCGGTTGAGCCAGCCACGCCAACGCAGCCTCATGGGGTGACCCCCGTCGCCAAAGGCCAATGCGCCAGCCGCCAGAAATAGAAGCCGAAGTACAGCGCCATGGCCAGAGACACCGCCCAGCCCGCCGCCTGCAGGCCGCCCCAGGCCAGGCCGCCGGCCAGCGCCACCACAAACACTGCCTGGCCCACCAGCGCCAGCTTCAGCGCCCAGGCCTGGGCATTCCAGGCCAGCGTGACCACGCCCAGCGGCGAGGCCACAAAGTGCAGGCCGATGTACAGCGCCAGCGCACGCGCCAGCGCACCGGCCTCGGCCCAGTCCGGGCCGAAGGCCCAGGCGAACAGGGCCGGCCCCAGCCCCCACAGCAGCGCCACCAGCGGCAAGGCGCACAGCGCCAGCAGGACCATGCAGCGCAGCACCAGCGAACGGCCGACGGGCGTGGCCCCCGCCGGCCCGCCCAGCGCAGCCAGCTGCGGGTAAAGCACCTGTGACAACGCGCCGCCCACCAGCGTGGCCGGCGCCTTCAGGTAGCGCAGTGCCAGGCCCCAGGCGCCGGCTGCGGCCGGGCCCAGGCTGGCCGCGACCAGGGCCACGGCCAGGGTGTCCTGCAGCGCGCCGAGAAAGGCATGCGGCGTGTTGAGCAACGGAAAGTCGCGGTGGCGCCGCGCCGCCTCGCGCCAGGCGCCGGCCAGCGCAGGCAGGCCACGCTGCCAGGTCGCGCCCAGCAGCGCCCAGGCCGTCAGCGCTGCCGCGATGGGGCCGATGATCAGCCCGGCCAGACCCGCGTGCAGCAGTCCGGCCAGGGCTTGCAACAGCGCAGCTCCGCCATGCTGCAGCACCCGCGCGCCGGCCAACCGGCGGAAGCGTTGCGCACGCGTGGCGTTCAGGCTGGCCAGCGACAGCCCGCCCAGCGCGGCCACCGTCACCGGCAGCCACAGCGGCCAGACCGCGCCCAGCGCCCAGGCCCAGGCCACGGCGGCCAAAGTCGTCAGCGCCGCGGTGCCGGCCAGCAGTCGGTGGCAGAGGCTGCGCAGCGCGTTGGCCTGCGCTTCATCGCTGGCCATCGGCAGGGCAAATTCATAGCGTGCACAGGCCACCACCGCGATGTTGGCGGCCACCGCCAGGAACAGGTGGTAGTGGCCAAACTGCTCGGGGCTGTAGAGCCGGGTCAGCCAGGGCCCCAGCAACAGCGGCAAGGCCTGGGCCAGCACACCGCCGGCCAGCAGCGTGGCCACGGCGCGCCTCAGGCCGGTGCCCTGCGCTGCTTGAGGCGTCATGGCGTCATGGCGTCAACGGCCAGGCCCGGCGCGGGCTCAAGCCGCCTGTGGCCGCAGCAGACCGGCGGCCACGCAGGCCTGGGCCAAGGCGGCCACCACCCGGTCCTGATCAGCCTCGGTCAGGTCGGCGCTGAGCGGCAGGCTCAGCACCTGCTGCGACGCGGCAATGCTGTGCGGGTGGCTGTCGGCGTGGCAGCCTTGGGCATAGGCCGGCTGGTGGTGCAGCGGTTTGGGGTAATGCACGGCGGTGGGGATGCCCTGGGCCTGCAGCGATTGCTGCACCGCCGCGCGCTGCTCAACGCGCAGCGTGTACTGGGCCCAGGCGCTGACGCGGCCGGCGCGCACCACCGGCAGACCCACTGGCGCGCCGCTGTCGCGGATCAGGCCGTCGTAGCGTTCTGCCAGTTGCCTGCGCCGCTCAAGTTCCCAGTCGAAGCGTTCCAGCTTGGCCAGCAGCACGGCGCATTGCAGGGTGTCCATGCGCCCGCCCACACCCACGCGGGTGTGGTGGTAGCGGCCACTCTGGCCATGCACGCGGATCTCGCGCGCAGCCTGGGCCAGCGCGGCGTCGCTGGTGAACAGCGCGCCGCCGTCGCCATAGCAGCCCAGCGGCTTGCTGGGGAAAAAACTGGTGCAGCCGATGGTGCTGAGCTGGCAACTCTGGCGGCCGTGCAGCGTGGCGCCAAAGCTCTGCGCCGCGTCTTCGATCACCAGCAGACCATGGCGCTGCGCCAGCGCGTTGATGGCGTCCATGTCGGCAACCTGGCCATACAGGCCCACCGGCATGATGGCCCGGGTGCGCGCGGTGACGGCGGCCTCGATCAGGCCGGCGTCGATGTTGCCCGTGTCGGGCTCGATGTCCACATAGACCGGCTTGGCACCCAGCAGCACGATGGTTTCGGCGGTGGCGGCAAAGGTGAAGGGCGTGGTGATGACCTCGTCGCCGGGCTGGATGCCCATGGCCATCAGCGCGATCAACAGGGCCTCGGTGCCACTGGCCACGGTCACGCAATGGGCGGCGCCGGTGCGCGCTGCCAGCGCCGATTCCAGTTCGGCCACCTCGGGGCCCATGATGTACTGGCCATGATCGAGCACACGCTGCATGCGCGCATCGATGCTGGATTTCAGCGCCGCGTACTGGGCTTTCAAGTCGGTGAACTGCATGCTCAAAGGTCCTGTTCAGCCAGGCGCAGGCCGGCCGCGTCCAGCACATAGCGCTCACCGGTGGCCGGGCATGCGGCTTGGCCGGCGCCTTGCAGCGGCAAGTCAAGCCGCTCGCCGTGGCGGCTCATCCAGCCGACCTGGCGTGCCGGCACGCCCAGCACCAGCGCATAGGCCGGCACGTCGCGGCTGACCACCGCGCCCGCGCCGACGAAGGCATGTTCACCCACCGTCACGCCGCAGACGATGGTGCAGTTCGCGCCCAGCGTGGCGCCTCGCCGCACCAGCGTGCGCCGGTACTCGGCCTTGCGCACCACCGCCGAACGCGGGTTGTGCACATTGGTGAAGACCATGCTGGGGCCACAGAACACATCGTCTTCCAGCGTCACCGCGTCATACACCGAGACGTTGTTCTGCACCTTGACGTTGTCGCCGATCTGCACGTCGTTGCCCACATACACGCCCTGGCCGAACGAGCAGCCCCGGCCGATGCGCGCACCGGCGCTGATGTGCGCGAAATGCCAGACCCGGCAGCCCTCACCCAGCTGGGCGCCATCGTCGACGATGGCCGAGGCGTGGATGCTGACGGCCATCAGTACTCCAGCGGCAGGTTGACGCGCCGGCCGTCGCGTGCCGAGCGGTACATCGCGATCAGCAGTTCCAGGCTCTTCAGGCCCTCGCGGCCGTCGGTCTCGGCCTCGGCCTCGCCGCGCAGGGTCTTGATCACGTTGTCGTAGTACAGCGGGTGGCCATGGCCGTAGACCGAGCTGGTCTGGTAGCTGGCCTCGGCCAGTTGCTCGTCCATGGCATGGGCTTGGGCAAACTGCCAATGCTCGATCTGGTTCACCGCCACGCCGCCCAGGCGCACCGTACCAGTCTCGCCCAGCACGGTGATCGAACCTTCCAGGTTCTTGGGGTGGGTCAGCATGGTCACGTTGACCGAACCCATGGCGCCGTTGCGCCATTTCAGCGCGGCCACGCCGGTGTCCTCGACCTCGATGTTGCGGGCCAGCGTGCCGGTGTAGGCCATCACGCTTTCGACCGGGCCAATCAACCAGTCGAGCAGGTCGACATAGTGGCTGGCCTGGTTCATGAAGGCACCGCCGTCGAATTCCCAGGTGCCACGCCAGTCGGCCGAGTCGTAGTAACTCTGCGGCCGTGACCAGAACACATTGACCGTGACCATGTAGATGCGGCCGAAGCGCCCGGCCAGCAGCGCCTGGCGCAGCAACTGCAGCGTGCGGTTGCGCCGGTTCTGCTTGACCACGAACAGCCGCACACCGGCCTCGTCGCAGGCGCGAACCATGGCCAGGCCGTCGCTCCAGCGTGTGGCCATCGGCTTTTCGGTCATCACATGGCAACCCGCGCGGGCGGCATCGATGCACTGCTGCGGGTGCTGGCCGCTGGGCGTGGCCAGCACCACCACGTCGGCCGAGGCCTCGGCCAGCATCTGCGGGTAGCTGGAAAAGCCCCGCGCGCCGGTTTGCGCCACGGCAGTGGCCAGCGCATCAGCTTGAGGGTCACACACGGCCACCAGTTCGGCACGTTCGCCATGCTGCTGCAGCGACTGGATGTGGTTGGCGGCGATGCGGCCACAGCCGGCCAGCGCAAAGCGCAGGCGGCGGTCGGTGATGGGGGCGGTGTGTGGTCGCTGCGGGGGCATGGGGGTGGGCCTGGTGGTGCATGCGCGAGGGCCGCGCATGGCCTGCCCAGGGCTGCGGATTATCGCCGAGCGGCATGGATGGGCCGCTTGCTGGCGGCCGCCCTACCCGGCTGCCTACAATTTGCGATTCAACCGAAGCCGCGCACCGCGCACCGCCATGACCTCCGCCGATCAAACGACTGCAGCCACCTCTCCGTCAGAGAACCTGGACGACAACAAGCTGGTGGTCGAACGGCGCGAGAAGCTGGCCGCCATCCGTGCTGCGGCCAAGGCCGCGGGCACGGCCGCCTTCCCCAACGACTTCAAGCCCCGCCACCACGCGGCCGACCTGCAGCAGCAATACGGTGCGCTGGATAACGAGGCGCTGGAGCCGCAGGCCATCACGGTCGTGCTGGGCGGGCGCATGATGCTCAAGCGCATCATGGGCAAGGCCAGTTTTGCCACGCTGCAGGATGGCTCCTTCGGCCCTGCCGGCAGCGCCAACCATGGCCGCATCCAGCTCTTCGTCAGCCGTGATGCGCTGGGCGAGGCGGCCTACGAGGCCTTCAAGCATTGGGACCTGGGCGACATCCTGGGCGCTTCAGGGCTGCTGTTCAAGACCCGCACCGGCGAGCTTTCAGTGCGTGTGACCAGCCTGCGCCTGCTGACCAAGAGCCTGCGCCCGCTGCCCGACAAGTTCCACGGCATGGCCGACCAGGAGCAGAAATACCGCCAGCGCTATGTCGACCTGATCACCGACGAGACCGCGCGGCTGCGCTTCGTGGCCCGCAGCAAGGCCTTGTCATCGGTGCGCAGCTTCATGGTCGAGCATGAATTCCTGGAGGTGGAAACGCCGATGCTGCACCCGATCCCGGGGGGCGCCAACGCCAGGCCGTTCGTCACCCACCACAACGCGCTGGACCAGCAGATGTTCTTGCGCATCGCACCCGAGCTCTACCTCAAGCGCCTGGTCGTGGGCGGCTTCGAGCGGGTGTTCGAGATCAACCGCAGCTTTCGCAATGAAGGCATCTCGGTTCGGCACAACCCCGAGTTCACGATGATGGAGTTCTATGCCGCCTGGTGGAACCACCATGACCTGATGGACTTCACCGAGCAGCTGCTGCGCCATGTGGCCCGGGCTTCGGTGGGCACCGACCAGCTCAGCTACGCCGGCAAACCGGTGGCGCTGAACGAGCCGTTCGCCCGGCTGTCGGTGCGCGACTCGCTGGTGGCCCATGCCGGGCTGACCGAGGCCGAGGCCGATTCGGCCGACGCTGTTCATGCCAGGCTCAAGACCCTGGGCCAGGAGCCGCCGGCGCACTGGCAGCTGGCGCAGCTGCAGTTCGGCCTGTTCGAGGCGGCGGTGGAGCACCAGCTCTGGCAGCCCACCTTCATCATCGATTACCCGGTCGAGGTCAGCCCGCTGGCGCGCGCATCCGACGCCAACCCGGCCATCACCGAGCGCTTCGAGCTGTTCATCACCGGGCGCGAGTTCGGCAATGGCTTTTCCGAGTTGAACGACGCCGAAGACCAGGCCGCGCGCTTCCAGTCCCAGGTCGCCAACAAGGACGCGGGCGACGAGGAGGCGATGTACTTCGATGCCGATTTCATCCGCGCGCTGGAGGTCGGCATGCCGCCCACCGGCGGCTGCGGCGTGGGCCTGGACCGGCTGATGATGCTGTTGACCGACAGCACCAGCATCCGCGACGTGATCCTGTTCCCGGCGCTGCGGCACGAGGGCTGAGGCCACCCAAGGCGCGCGAGCAGCATCGTCATGGCCAGCCGCATCGAATCCCTGGCCGACCTGAACCAGGCCTGTTGGCAGCAGTTGGCTTTGGCCTGCACCGACAAACAACACGGCTGGCGGCTGATGGCACTGGCCACGCTGGGCCAGGACGAGCAGGGCCAGCCCAGGCCCGAACTGCGCAATGTGGTGCTGCGTGAGCTGGACCTGCCCGAGCGCTCGCTGCTGTTCTTCACCGACGCGCGTTCGCCCAAGGCGGTGCAACTGGCCGTCCTGCCGCAGGCCAGCCTGCTGCTGTGGTGCCAAAAGCTGGGCTGGCAACTTCGGCTGAAGGTGGTGGTGGAGGTGATGACCGACGGGCTGGCCGTGTCCTCACGCTGGGCCAGGCTGAAACTGACGCCCGCCGCACAGGACTATTTATCGCCGCTGCCGCCGGGTGCGCCGCTGGCCGACGGCGCAAACCCGGCGCCCGACCGCGCCACGCGGGCACACTTTGCACTGTGCAGCGCCCGGGTGACGCAGATCGACTGGCTGGAACTGCATGCCGACGGCCACCGCCGGGCCCGCTTTGACAGCGCCGGCCAGGGGCAGTGGATCAACCCCTGAGCCAGCAGTGCCGCTGCGGCAAGCTCAGCCGCGCTTGAAGGCGGCCTTGCGCTTGTTCAGGAAGGCGTCCATGCCTTCCTTCTGGTCGGGCGTGCCGAACATGGCGTGGAACAAACGCCGCTCGACCATGATGCCGTCGGCGAGCGTGCCCTCGTAGGCCCGGTTCACGCATTCCTTGGCCGCCATCACGCTGGTCGCGCCCATGGCGCAGATCACGGCCGCCGCGCCCAGGGCCTCGTCCAGCAACTTGTCGGCCGGCACCACGCGTGAGACCAGGCCGGCGCGCTCGGCCTCGGCCGCGTCCATCATGCGCGCGGTCAGCACCAGGTCCATGGCCTTGGCCTTGCCCACCGCGCGCGGCAGGCGCTGGGTGCCACCGGCGCCAGGGATCACCCCCAGCTTGATCTCGGGCTGGCCGAATTTGGCGGTATCGGCGGCGATCACGATGTCGCACATCATCGCCAGCTCGCAGCCGCCACCCAGCGCAAAACCGGCCACCGCGGCGATCACCGGTTTGCGCACGCTGCGGATGGCCTCCCAGTTGCGCGTGATCAGGTCGGTGCTGTAGGCCGAGACAAAGTCATGCTGGGCCAGCACGCCGATGTCAGCGCCGGCGGCAAAGGCCTTTTCGCTGCCGGTGATGACGATGCAGCCCACGCTGGCATCAGCGTCGAAGCCCTTCAGCGCATGGCCCAGTTCGTCCATCAGGGTGTCGTTCAGCGCATTGAGCTGCTTGGGGCGATTCAGCATGATCAGCGCGGTGGTGCACGCGCCGTCGCCTCGTCGTTCGGTCAGCAGGGTGTCGTAAGTCATGGGCAGGGTCATGGGCAGGGGCAGGGGCAGGGGCAGAAGGTGGCGTTGGGCAATGCGGGCAAACGATCAATGGAAAGGCTGCCAAAAACTGCACAAAGTCTTACAGTTCAGACTTTGCTGCAGCAGGCTTGGCGACTGGCCAAGTGTTACAGGCCGATTGCACTGACCCACGCATGCCCACAATCTACCGCAAGACAGACAAAGGCCGTGCCGAGATCAGCACCCGCGCCCATCACCTGCCGCCCCGGCTGCGCGGCCTGCTGATCATGGTCGATGGCCGGCGTACTGTTGCGCAGTTGGCCGAGCTGGGTCCCTATGTGCCCACGGGCCTGAGCAAACTGGCCGAAGAGGGCTTCCTCGAAGCGCTGATCGAACGGGCACGTGGCGCGACACCGGGCGCAACACCGGGCGCTGCAGTAGCGCCTGTGTCCGAGCCTGTGCTGGGGTCGGTGCTTACCTCGGCAGCGCCCGAGCCGGCAGTGCCGAACGCACCGGCCCGGCCCGAACAGGGCCCCGAGTTTCTGGCCTGGCGCCAGACCGTGGTGCGTGCACTGACCGACGCCGTGGGCCCGATGGCCGAATCCCTGGCACTGCGCATGGAACGCGCCAGCACCGCCACCGAGCTGCAGCCACTGCTGGTGGTGGCCCAACAGGTGTTGCGCAACAGCCGTGGTGCGGCAGCGGCGCGGGCATTCGCCGAGAAGTTCATCGGCACGCAGGCCTGAGGCAACACCGGGGGGCCGGCTCAGCGCGTCTGCGGCGCTGCAGCGGCCTGTAGCGGCGGCTTCTCCAGCACCAGGTCGACCCAGGTCTGGGCGTCCTGACGGATCAGGATGCGGACCGGCAGGTACTGCAGCGAGGGCGCAATCCAGATCTCTGCGGCCATGTCGCCGCCGCTGGCTTCACGGCTGGGCTTGAGGTGGAAGGTGGGCAGATCGCCAAAACCCAACCGCAGCGTCTGCTCGGCCACCACGCGGTAGGTCCAGGTCTCCAGCTTGCGGTTGATGGCCAGCGGCATGTCCACCGAGCCGCCCACCTTGAGCAGCTCGGGCTGCTGGGTGAACAGCCAGGTCAGCTGCACGAACTGGCTGGCCTCGTCCTGCGTGCCGGGCAGCAGGGCCGCCGTCTTGCCGTCGGCCAGCACCACCCGGTCGGGACCGAAGCTCAGCCGCCAGCGTTTGGGGCTGCGCAGCATCACCTTCTGCTCACCCACAAAGCGCAGGGGCACCAGGCCCTGCGGACCCAGCTCACCCTCGCTGGTGATGTGCCGCGACAGCAGCGGGCCGACCGATGTTTCCAGGTGCACCTGGTAGCGCGGTCCGTCGAGCAACCAGTCGACCTGGGCCGTGCCCTCGAAGTCGCCCCGGTAGTTGCCCTTGAGCAGAAAGCTCAGCCGCGTTGACGGTGGCCAGCCCAGGTGCGGCAATGGCGCACCGGCGCTGGTGGCTGCGGCTGACGCGCTCGGGCGTGGCGGCGCTGCAGCCGCAGCGGCCACGGCCTGTGCCGCCGTGGCCGGCGTCGCTGACGCTGAAGCCGGCGACAGCGGTGGCGGATCCAGGGCAGCCAGGGCGACCTCGGCCCGGCGCAGCGCCTGCTCGGCCCGCTCAGCCTGAAGTTCGGCGCGCGCCGAGGCGGCCAGCGACTGCGCCTGGGCGGCCGCCGCCAACTCGGCGTCCTGCTCGGCCTGCCTCTGAGCCTGTCGGGCCCGCTGCTCGGCGGCTTGCGCTGCGCTGGCGGCTGACGCGCTGGCCGAAGCCGCGCGCGCCACCACCGCCGCCATGGCCACCGCCTTTGGTTTGGCTGCCGGGGGCGGCGCCGCGACGGGTTCCACTGGCGCCAACTCCTTCACGAAGGCCACCTCGATGCGCGGCGGTGGCGCGTCGCCCTTGCCCCAAGCCAAGCGGTCTTGCGCCAGGTCATTGAGCAGCCAGGCATGCACCGCCAGGACCAGCAGCAACGCCAGGGCCAGCGTGCGCCGGTGGCGTCGCCACCGCGAGGGCTGCGCTTGAGCCATCGCGTCGGCCATCGCGTCAGCCATACCGTCAGCCATCAAGCCAGGCCTGGCGGCGGGCGCGCACCGCCGGCAATGCGCCGTCCTGCAGGCTCAGGCGCAGCTTGCCAGGGCTGGAGCCGGGCACCGACGCCGGCTCGGGGTGCAGCAGCAAGCGCTGCACCCGCTGGTCGCGCACCAGCAGCAGCTCGAAGGGCTGGCCGGGCCGCAACCAGGCCTGGGCTTCGTCGATCCGGCGGATGCGCCAGCCGTCCAGCGCCAGCAGTTCATCGCCGGCACTCACGCCGGCACGCTGCGCCGGGCCACCGGCCAGCACGGCACGCACCTGCACGCCAGTGAGCGGTCCTTCAGACAGCCTCAGGCCCAGACTGGCGGCCAGCGTGGCGGGCTCGGCCTGCAACAGCAGGCCCACGCCTGCCAGCAGCTCGGCCAACGGCAGCTCGTCGGTGCCCTGGACCCAGGCCAGCAGCTGTTGCTGCAGCGCGGCCCCTGTGCGCTTGCCGGCCAGGGCGCGCAGGCCCAGGGCCAGATCGTCCAGCACCATGGCGCCACCACCGGGCTGGGCCGCCGCGCAGTGCTGCCACAACCAGGCCATCAGCTGGTCGAGGCTGTGGCCCCGGCGGCGCAACGACAGGTCCAGCGCCAGCGCCACCAGCGCGCCCTTGCCGTAGTAGCTGACGGTGGCGTTGGCGCTGTTCTCGTCGGGCCGGTAGAACTTGGTCCAGGCCTCGAAGCTGGCCGCTTCCAGGCTGTGCTGCAGGCGGCCGGGCGTGGCCGCCACGGCGTTGATGCTGCGCGCCAGCAGGCGCAGATAGGTCGGCGCGTCGATCAGGCCGCAGCGCCTGAGCATCAGTTCGTCGTAGTAGGCGGTGAAGCCTTCGAAAAACCACAGCAGCCGGGTCGGGTTCTCGCGCCCATGGTCGGGGCTGGCCAGTTCGGCGGGTTTGAGCCGCTTGACGTTCCAGGCATGAAAGTACTCGTGGCTGATCAGACTGAGCAGATTGACATAGCCGTCGCTGCTGCCGGACTGGCCCAGCACCGGCAGTTCACTGCGGGGCGCCAGCAGCGCGCAGCTGGCGCGGTGTTCCAGGCCACCGGCGCCGTTCTCGGCGCAGTGCAGCAGAAAACTGTAGCGGGCAAACGGCGCCCGAGCGTCGGGCCAGAAGGCCTGCTGGGCGGCGCAGACGCGCTGGGTGTCGGCCAGCAAACGCTCGCTGTCCACCCGGGGCCAGGCGCCGCTGATGACCAGTTCATGCGGCGCGCCGCCGGCCTCGAAGCGGCCACGCCAGAAGTGGCCCAGCGCCACCGGGTGGTCCAGCAGTTCGTCGTAGTCGGCACACTCATAGCCTCGGCCAGCGGCGGCTGGCGGCATTGCCGTGGCCACCTGCCAGCCTGCAGGCAGCCGGCCCAGCGTGAGGCGGTGCGCCTGGGCACGCCGGCCATGCACCTGCAGGAACAGGCTGCTGCCGTTGAAAAAGCCGCGCCTGGCGTCAAGAAAAGCACCCCGCACCGACGCGTCGAAGGCATAAACCCGGTAGCTCAGCGTCAGCGCTGCCTTGCCCTTGCAGTCAACCTGCCAGCTGTTCTTGCCGGTCTGCAGCACGGCCCGCACCTGGCCGCCCTGGCGGGCCTGCAGCGGGCCCAGGTGGCGCGAAAAATCACGCACCAGGTAGCTGCCCTGAATCCAGACCGGCAGGCTGAAGGCCTGCTGCGCGTCGGGTCGAGGCAGCTTCAGGCTGACCCGGAAGTGGTGGCCATGCGGGTCGTCGAGCGCGACGTGCCAATGGACCATCAGGTGCCGGCGGCGGCCACAAAGCAGCTCAGCGTGGCCACCACGGTGAGCCGAAAGCGCATCGTCAGCCAATGGCCCACGCCCTGGGCCGGGTAGAGCTTGCGGTCAACGCCGTAGCACAGCAGCAGCATCACGCCATGCAGCACCAGGCCTGCGCTGGCCGGCATGACCAGTGCCACCCAGGCCGCCAACGACGGCATGACGCCCCAGACAAACGAGGCGGGCGCCGCTGCCGGCTGCCGCATGGCCAGGCCCCAGTGCACGGCGCCCAGAAAGCTCAGCACCACGCCGGCATAGGCCGACAAGGCCAGCGTGACGTAAGGATGCGCCTGCGCGTTCACCAGCCAGACCAGGGCCGCACCGAGCACAAAGGGCAGCAGCCCGGCATAGCCCAGACGCAGGGCCTGGTCCGGTACGACCGGACGCGGGGCGGTGGCATCGAGCAAGGCGTCAGCCTTTCTTAAGCGCTGCCAGGCGCTGCTCGACGGCCGCGGCAGGCATCGCGCCCGGGGTGCGGCTGCCGTCCTCGAACACCACCGCCGGCGTGCCCTGCACCTTGTACTTGCGACCGAGCTCGACGTTGCGCTCCATCGCCGCGCTGTCGCAGCCGGCGCCGGCCTTGGCCGGCAACTGGCCGTCGATCATCCACGCCCGCCAGACCTTGCCGGGGTCTTTGGCGCACCAGATGTCACGCGACTTGGCGGTGGAATCGGCGCCCAGGATCGGGTAGAGGAAGGTGTACATGGTCACGTCCTTGACCGCCAGCAGGTCTTTTTCCATGCGCTTGCAGTAGCCGCAGTTGGGGTCGGCAAAGACCACCAGCTTGCGGCTGCCGGTGCCCTGGCGAATGACCAGGGCGTCCTTGAGCGGCAGGCTGGCGAAGTCGATCGCGGTGAGCTTGTCGATGCGTGCCTGGGTCAGGTCGGCCTTGCTGCGGGTGTCGATGATCGAGCCCTGGATCAGGTGGTTGCCGGTCTCGTCGCTGTAGACCAGGTCGCTGCCCATGCGCAGCTCGAACAGGCCCGGGATCGGCGTCTTGCTGACCTCGTCGATCTTCGGAAAGTTGGGCAGGCGCTCGGGCAGGTTCTTGCGGATCGCCGCCTCGTCGGCCAGCGCGGGGCCGACCAGCAGAGCCGCAGCCAGACAGGCCAGCAGCGGGGCCTTGCGGCGCAAAGAGTTCATCGATGTCATGGCAATCCTTGAATGGCGGTCATTGGCGAACGCCGTGGCGGACGATTTGAAGGGGTATTGACGCAAGGGGGCAATGACGCAGCGCGGTGCGGCGACCGCGCCGCGGCGATCAGGAATCCATCGCCCGCGCGGCGAGCGCGCGTTTGAGCGGCGGCAGGTGGTTCAGCAGACTCAGGCCCCGGTTGCGAAGTTCCCGCCAGGCCGGGTGCGGCTGGGCAAACAGCCGCCACAGGCCGTCGGTCATCCAGCCCATCGCGGCGTTGGGCAGGGCACGCTGGCGGGCATAGCGGCGCAGCAAGACTTCGTCGTCCAGTGCGCGCCAAGCTTCACGTTCGGCCAGCACGCGGGCCAGTGTGGCCACGTCGGCCAGGCCCAGGTTCAGACCCTGTCCGGCCAGCGGATGCACCAGATGCGCCGCATCACCCACCAGCACCCAGCCGGCGCCGGACACCGGCTCGGCCCGGGCCAGCGCCAGCGGCCAGGTCGACCGTGCGCCCTGCAGCCGCAAGGGCCCGGCCGCGCCGCCAGTGGCCTGCAGCAGAGCCTGCTCAAACTCGACCTGCGGCGCGTCCTGCAGGGTCTGGGCCTGGTCAGCCGGCATCGACCAGACCAGACCGAAGCTGTGGCCGGGCTGGGGCCGGTCAATCGGCAGCAGGGCCAGCACATCAGGCGAGGCAAACCATTGGCGGGCCAGGCCGGCATGCGGCAGGCTGGACACCACACGGGCGGCCAGCGCGCTGTGGCCATAGGCGTGGCGCGTGAACTGCACGCCCAGCGCGTCGCGGCTGGCCGAGGCCTTGCCTTCGGCCAGCACGGTCAGCGCCGCGCCACAGGTCTTGGCCTGGGCGTCGTCAAGGCGCTGCACATGGGGCGCAAACGCGGCGGCGGCGGCCAGCGCGCGGTCGAGTTCGGCCGCGTCGACGATCCAGGCCAGCGCTTCGGCGCCCTGCTGCCAGGCCGAGAACTGCAGCGCCGCACCCGGCGCGTCGCCCTGCACCTGCATGTCGTGGACCGGCGTCACGGCGTCGGCCGGCAGCGCGTCCCAGACCCGCAGCGACTGCAGCAGCGCGCGCGAAGCAGCGCTCAAGGCGTAGGCCCGGATGTCGTCGGATGCAGGGGCAGCTGACGGCTGCAGCAGCCCCACCACGCCCACATGGAGGCCCTGGCGGGCCAGCGCCAAGGCCAGCGTCAGCCCCACCGCGCCGCTGCCTCGAATGCACACTTCTGCCTTTGTCATGGCCTGTATTGTAGAAAGCCGGCCAAGGCACGATGCGCGGAATAAAATCGCCGGTTTGACGCCCTGCCCGGCCCGCCCTGTTGCGCGGCCTGGCAAGACTTGGCAAACGCTGGCATGACCTGGCACGCGTGCCCGCCAGCGTGCAGACCGCAGCGCGCCGACCCCGAACCGAAAGCCTTCCATGAGCCTGAAATGCGGCATCGTGGGCCTGCCCAACGTGGGCAAGTCCACCCTCTTCAATGCGCTGACCAAGGCCGGCATCGCGGCCGAGAACTATCCGTTCTGCACCATCGAGCCCAATGTGGGCGTGGTGGAACTGCCCGACCCGCGTCTGGCCGCGCTGTCCGACATCGTCAAACCCGAAAAAATCGTGCCGGCGATCGTCGAATTTGTCGACATTGCCGGCCTGGTGGCCGGTGCCAGCAAGGGCGAAGGCCTGGGCAACCAGTTTCTGAGCCATGTGCGCGAGACCGACGCCATCGTCAACGTGGTGCGCTGCTTCGACGACGACAACGTGATCCATGTGGCCGGCAAGATCGACCCGATCAACGACATCGAGGTGATCCAGACCGAGCTCTGCCTGGCCGACCTGTCCACGGTGGAAAAAAGCCTGCAGCGCAATGTGAAGGCAGCCCGCTCGGGCAACGACAAGGAGGCCGCGGCCCTGGTCAAGGTGCTGGAAAAGTGCCAGGCCACGCTGGACCAGGCCCTGCCGGTGCGCAGCATCGATTTCAGCAAGGAAGAGCGCGCCATCCTGCAGCCGCTGTGCCTGATCACCGCCAAGCCGGCGATGTTCGTCGGCAACGTGGCCGAAGACGGTTTTGCCAACAACGCCTACCTCGACCGGCTGACCGAGTACGCGGCCAAACAGGGTGCGCCGGTGGTGGCGATCTGCGCCAAGACCGAGGCCGAACTGTCGGAGATGGAGGACGACGACCGGGCCATGTTCCTGGCCGAGATGGGCCAGGACGAGCCGGGGCTGAACCGGCTGATCCGCGCGGCTTTCAGCCTGCTCGGCCTGCAGACCTACTTCACCGCCGGGGTCAAGGAGGTGCGGGCCTGGACCATCCACATCGGCGACACCGCACCGCAGGCCGCCGGCGTCATCCACACCGACTTCGAGCGCGGCTTCATTCGTGCCCAGACCATCGCCTTCGACGACTTCATCGGCTTCAAGGGCGAGCAGGGCGCGAAAGACGCCGGCAAGATGCGCGCCGAGGGCAAGGAGTACGTGGTCAAGGACGGCGACGTGCTGAACTTCCTGTTCAGCCCCAAGTAGCTGTGCTCACGCTGGTCGGTGGTGGCAGACACCGCTGCCTCGTGGCCAACACCGTGGCCTGTGCTCGAGGGCAATGTCTTCGCGTAGTGACAGCGGGCTTGCCACCCCCAAGGGGTGGCTTTGAACGACTTTTCTCGACGGCTCGGGCTGACCAGTGCCCACCGCTCAGCGCGCGCGACGCCTGGCCACAGCGGCAATGGTCACCAAGCCCGCCAGCAGCAGGGCGACGCTGCCGGGCTCTGGCACCGCCGTGACGCTGATGTGGTCGATTTGAGGGTATGAAATACCCGTGGCACCGGTGTTGCGAAAGCTCAGCAGCGTCGCCGTGCTGTTGGCAGTGAACAGGAAACTGTGGTTGGTGTAGGCGTTCGTCGACGCGCTGAAGTTCATCGTGGTGGGGCCCGCGACGACTTCCAGAAGCGCCAGATTGGCCGGCGCCGAGGTCCACCAGCTGGAGAGATCAAAACTCACTGCGTACTGCTGGCTGACCGACGTGACCAGGGTCTGCGACAGGGTGTCGTTGTTCCGTTCGAGCTGAACGGCAATCAGGGCATCGGAAACAGGTCGGTAAGTGCTGTTGAACAGCACCGTCGGGTTGCCGGTGACCGTCCAGTCCGGCAGCGTGGAGGTGTAGAGATAACCCGAGCCATTGAGGGTGCCGGTGTAGGTTTCAAAACTGCCGTTCAACACCAGGTTGGCGGCGGAAAACGCGGGACTGGCCGCGACGGCAATGGCCAGACTCAGTGCGATGCGATGGATCATGGGAGCGCCTTGCTGGAAGCGGTGTGGGTGGATGGACCTGACGACGAGCCGAGCTTAGTGCGCCTCTGCCTTTGTTACAAGATGCGTGACCCCATTCATACGGGGGGAGAGCCAGGCCAGGGCTGGCCGCTGTCGCCAGCCGATGTCTTGTACTGCTGCGCCCTTGCACCGTCAGACGATGCGGATGCTCAGCTTCGGCAGCCGGTCGATGTGGCACTCGATGAGGTCGCCGCGCACCACCGGCCCCACGTTCTCGGGCGTGCCCGAGTAGACGATGTCGCCGGGCATCAGCTCGAAGGCCTCGGACAGCTTGCTGATCTGCTCGGCCACGCTCCAGATCATCTGGTTCAGATTCGCGTTCTGCTTGGTCTGGCCATTGACCTTGAGCCAGATCGCGCCCTGGTCGAAGGCGCCGGTGGCGCTGGCCAGGTGCAGCGGGCCGATGGGTGCGCTGCGGTCGAAGCTCTTGCCGATTTCCCAGGGCTTTTTCTCGTCGCCCATCGCGCGCTGCAGGTCGCGCCGGGTCATGTCCAGGCCCAGCGCATAGGCGTAGACATGGTCCAGCGCGCTGGCCATCGGGATGTTGCGGCCGCCCTTGTGCAGTGCCGCGACCAGTTCCACCTCGTAGTGGTAGTTCTTGGTCAGGCTCGGGTAGGGGTGGTCGGCCACCGTGCCCGGGGCCACGTTCTGGATCGCGTCGGTGGGCTTCTGGAAGAAGAACGGCGGCTCGCGGTCGGGGTTGGACCCCATCTCGATGGCATGGGCGCGGTAGTTGCGGCCGATGCAGTAGATGCGCCGCACCGGAAACACCAGGTCGCTGCCGACGATGGGCACATGGGTGGCGGGCACCTGGAAGGGTGTCTTGGCAGCGGTGGCGGCGGCGCCGGGCAAAGCGCAGCCGGTTACCGCGCCCACCGCCAGCGTGGCGGTGGTGCTGAACATCGAACGTCGGTCCATCGGGAATCCTTCTGCAGGGCGTGGGGGCTGGGTTGAAGACGGGCGTCAGACCGGATCGGCCGCCAGCGTGATGTCCATGGTCATCACCGGCACGTCGCTGTCGGCCGGTGTCTCGTAGGGTCGAACCAGCGCGGCGCGCACGCCGAACACGGCATCGTTGCCAAGATAAGGATCGGCACTGTCGAAGAGCTCGGTGACCAGGCTGCGGTGGCCAGGCGCCTGGACGATCAGGTGGTAGTGCGCCGGCCGCCAGGCGCTGCGCCCGGCGGGCTGCACCAGGCCCAGCCAGGCCGGGCCGTCGGTCGGGATCTGGTAAGGCTGAGGCCGGATGGTGCGGATGGCAAAGCACCCGGACTCGTCCACCCGCAGCTGGCAGCGCAGGTTGTCGCTGGGCTGGGCATCGTCGAGCTGCCAGTACAGGCCATTGGCCGCGTTCTGCCAGAAGTCCAGGGTGGCCTGCGGCAGCGGCTGGCCCTGGGCGCCCAGCTCTTCGACAGTGCCGATCCTTATCTTGGCAACGATGCCGTGTTCGGCGTGCGCGCCGCGCTGGTTCGACCCTACGAGACACCGGCCGACAGCGACGTGCCGGTGATGACCATGGA
>JANOWE010000185.1:0-21976 GCA_031417735.1 Betaproteobacteria bacterium | reverse complement strand
GATCGAGCAACTGATATGACCACCATCCCTGACTATCCCACCCGCAAAGACGTTGCCTTCGAAGCCGAAGGCACCTGGCCAGCCAGCGTGCACCGCTTCGACGAACGAGGCTCTGCAGCCCTGCGGGCGGCCGAGGCCTGCGGCCGGCCGCTGTTGATCCGCGGCGCGCCAGGGGTGGGCAAAAGCCAGACCGCACGGGCGGCGGCCGCCTTTGCCAAGCGTCCGTTTCTGTCTGCCGTGATCGACGGCCGCACTGAACCGAACGACCTCAAATGGCGCTTCGACGCGGTGGGCCGCTTGGCCGAGGCGCAGATCCCGGGCCAGGACCGAAGCAAACTGCTTGAGACCAGGTTTCTGCAGCCGCAATGCCTGTGGTGGGCCTACGACTGGCAAGGGGCTTCGAAACAGCAGAAAACCACCCGGCGCGCCGAACTGGAAGGCCAGGGCGATGAAGGCCAGCCCGCCGGCCTGCCCACTGGCTGGAAGCCGGCCACCCACCGCGCCGTGCTGCTGATCGACGAGATCGACAAGGCCGATCCTGACCTGCCGAATGCCTTGCTCGAGGTGCTGGCAAACAAGGGCTTCCAGGTGCCCTACACCGGTCAAACGGTGACCTGTACCGACCAGAACCGGCCCATTGTGGTGATTACCACCAACGAAGAACGCGAGCTGCCCAATGCGTTCTTGCGCCGCTGCCTGGTGCTCACACTTGAGCTCCCGACCGACAAGGACGCACTGGGCGCCTACCTGACCGCGATGGGCGAGCGTCACCAGAAGTTTCGGCGGAAATCCGGACAAGCCGGCCGTTGCTTGGTCATGCCACAAGTGGCTGAACGCTTGTGGTGGCGTCGCGAGCAGGCGCGCAAAGACAGCCTGTACCTGCCCGGCACGTCCGAATACCTGGATCTGGTCGCGGTGCTGGCGCAGCTCTACCCAGACGACGAGGCCGAGCAGCGCAAACAACTCACCCGCCTCGACGAGTTCGCGTTCAGCAAGTCAGCGGTCGTTTCCGTCTAGAGCGGTCCAGCATGAGCCGGGCTGATGTCTCCGAGGCCGACCTGCTTCGCGCCTTGCACGCCTTGCAGGCGTCATCCGTTGACGCCGACCTGGTGGCCCAGACCATGGGCTTCTCACGCATTGCGCCTGTCCTGCCAGCTGAAAAGCAACGACAGACACGCGATCGCGCGCGACGGATCGACAAGCCAAATCAACGCACCCATGTCGACACTCTGCCCGAGGCCGGCACACAGGCCCCTTGGTTCTGGCGCCTTGCCAGCCAGTTGCCCCTCGGTCCGCAGGCTGCGTCCGCGCCGGCATGGCTGGCGGCACAAGCGCTGGTCACTGACCAAAGCATTGAAGCGGGCTTGGCCGACGGGCAGGCGCTGCAGCCCTTGACCTCGGCCCACCGCTTCGCCACCTTCATCCGGCGCCATCTGGCCGTGGCCATGCGCAGCGCCGAGCCCGACACCGATGTGGCGGTGCAACGCATCGCCCGCGGTCAAAGCCTGGCCAACTGCCCGGCACTGATCCGAAAGCGCTGGCCGGGTGGTGTGCATCTGGTCCTTGACGCCAGCCCACACCTGTGGCCGCTGGCCCTGGACCTGGGCCTGCTGGCGCTGGCCCTGGAACGGCTGCTGGGCCACCGCCTGCGCCTGTACCGCTGCGCGGGCTTGCCCGGCCAGATGCAGGACGTTGAGATGCGCGCAGCCAGCCTGCCGGCGGACGGCGCGCCCGTGGTGGTGCTGGGCGATGCCGGCTTGATGGCGTCAGCTGCGCGGCGGCAAGGCGCCTGGGTCGACTGGGGGCTGCGCCAACAGCGTGGCGGGCGGCGGGCCTTGTTGCTGGCCCCGGTGCCTGCCAACCTGGTCAGCAGGCGGATGGCCCAGGCCTTCGACGTCGTGCCCCTGGGGCAGGGGGGCGGTTTGCGTTGGGCGGCAGGCGAGACCGGCGCTGCGGTCAAGGCCATGGCCACGACGAACCTGGCGCCTGGTGAGGCACTCCTGCGAGACCTGCTTTTCGGCAATTCTTATGTCGAAGCGCCCTTGCTGCGCCGATTGCGCAGGCTGTTGAATGCGCAAGGCCACACCCTGACCATGGCCGCCGAGGTGGCCGTGTGGCGCGACGCCAGCGTGGTGTCCGACCCGGGCGGCTGCACCTTGCACCCCGACGAACGCCAGGCGGCTCACCAGCGGCTGCTGGCGGTCGATTCAACCGTGCTTCTGGCCGCGCTGGCCGAGCATTGGGACGCGCTGCGGTCGGCATCACCCCTGGTGCGGGCCGAGTTTGCCGTGTGGTGGCAGGCGCTGCTGCAGCAGCGCAGCGAGGCAGGGCCCTGGCTGCAGGTGATTGCTGCTGCGGCTCTGGAAAGCGCCGACCTCATGTGCAGCGTGGCCGCCGCGCTGTGGACCCAGCCCGAACAGGCCGCTGCGATGGCAGCCTACCTGCGCCGCTTCGGTCAACGCAGTGCCGACCTGCTGGGCACCAGCGACGGCCACCAACTGGCCTGGACCATGGCGCAGCGTGAAGCCATTGCCGCCGGTTCGGTGGCACTGCCAGGCAGCATCGAACTGGCCACTGTGCATTGGGTACTGGGCGAGCCCTCCGGTGGCCTGCCGATGAACCTGAAGGTGGAAGGCGAGATGCAGGCCGTCAACGGTGGCCAGGCAAGGCTGGCCTGGGCACCGCTGTCACCATCCACCGGTGTGGCGCTGGCCGGTGCGGTGGAAGTTGGCCGACTGTGGTCGGTGCACGCTGCGCCAAGCAAAACCCAAGACAGCCTGCAGTGGGTGGAAAGCCTGGTCAAGATGCTGAAGTCAGCGGTTGCGGCCGATGACGTCGCCGCGCTGCACAGCCATGTGCTTGATTGGCTCCATTCCCGCGCACCGCAAAACGCTTCTGACTTTCCGCCTGAGCAACGCAAGGACATGGTCAAGGCTCGCGCGCAAGCCTGCCACCGGCTGGCCGACCGGGTGGTGGAAACCGCGCTGGAACTCCTGGCAGTCGAACGCCTGGCGCATGAGTTGCATGGCTGGTTCCGCACCGGCAGCCCCACTTGGCCAGACCAGGCGGCCGCTACGGCCGGCCTGGACACACTGCCGGCGCTTTTGGCTGCGGCATTGACCTCCCAGGATCTGCAAGGCATGGCCAGGCATCGTGTGCCGGTGCGGCCGTTCCGCCGCCACCTGCCGCGTGAAGCCGCCCTGACCGTGCTGCCACAGGCCCAGTGCACCCTCACAACGGCCGATCAGGCGCTGGTGGTGGAGGCCACCAGCCGGCCGCCCTGGGCCGACGCCATGGCCTGGAGCGACGGCGCCTTGCGCGCCACGCTGGCCGATGGCCGCGAACTGGCTTGGGTGCCCGCCGCCGAATGGCGGTTGACCGACGCCGCCGAGGGCAGCGCCTACCGACTGCTGCAGGGCTGCTGGTGGGATGCGCTGGAGTTCAAGAAGCTGCTGCCTGGTAGCAGTAGCGGCAGCAACCCGGTGCTCACCAAGCCAGGCTGGGCCAGCCGCCATGGGGTGGACGGGCATGGCTATTGGGCCGAGTGGGTGGTCGGCAGCGCGGTCCAGCGCATGCGCTTCATCCCGCCCGGACGGTTCTGGATGGGCTCGCCTTTGGCCGAAGTTGGCCGTAGCGAACGCGAAATCTTGCATGCCGTGACGCTGACGCGGGGCTGTTGGCTGGCCGACACCGCCTGCACCCAGGCCATGTGGCAGGCGGTGACCGGAAGCTTGCCCAAAGGCAACTCAAAAACTGAACACTCGGCGCCAGTGACCGAGGTGAGCTACACAGACATCACCGACAGCTTCATGCCGATGTTGAATCGGCGTCTTCCCAGCTTCAACGGACGCCTGCCCAGCGAAGCTGAATGGGAATATGCGGCCCGTGCCGGAAGCGTCACGGCCTACCCTTGGGGCGACAAGCAAGACGCCGAACGGATGAACTTCCGCGAGGAAGCCAACAGAGAATCTTCAGGTCCGCTGCCGGTCAAGAATTTCCCTGCCAACGCCTGGGGCCTGTGGCAGATGCATGGCAACGTCTGGGAATGGTGCGGCGACGAGTTCGAGCCCTACCCGGAACACGAAGTGCTTGACCCGACCGGCCCTTCCAAAGCGCCGACGGAGGCGGCCGGGCGCGTGCTGCGTGGCGGCTCGTGGATCAACGGGGCGCGCAGCTGCCGGTCCGGCGGGCGCAACGCCAACGTTCCCGGCTACCGCAACTCCTTCGGCTTTCGTCTTGCCCGAGGGCTTCCTGAGGCTGGTCGGGCGGAGCCTGGGTCACGCGCAGCTTCGGGGTTGCCGGCGGAGCCGGCGCCGGTGTTCGACCCCGGTAGCGGAGCGCCGGGGTCGGTTTTGCCCAGCCAAACATCACCGAGCTCGCGCAGGCGCGCAAGCGGCTTATCCGAGTCGGCTACGCGCAAGACAACCCGCAAGAAGTAGCCACGCGCATGCCACTGCGATTTTTCACGCTACCTGCTCTGCACGGCGAAACCGCTGTCGGTGACCTGAACCATTGCCTGGCCACCCAACGCATTGCCCAGGTTGAAAAGCACTTCGTGGCCGATGGCTCGGCCAGCTTTTGGGCGGTTTGTGTGACGGTGGTGGACGAGGGTGACGCCCGCCGGACCGAGCGGCGCGACGAACGCGGCGACCCGGCCCGCCGGCGCAACACGGTGGACTACCGCGAACTTCTGGCAGCCGATGAATTTGCGCTCTACGACCGCCTGCGTATCGCGCGCAAGCAAGCCGCCGAGGCCGATGGCCTGCCCACCTATGCCGTCTTCACCAACGACCAGTTGGCGGCCATGGTGCGCGGGCGCGTCGACAATGCCGCCGACCTGGCCGCCATTGAAGGCGTGGGCGAAGGCCGCATCAAGCGCTACGGCGCCAGCTTTCTGGCCGTGCTGACCGAAGGCGTTCCTCGCCTCACGCCTGTGGCAAAGCCCGCCGTAGGCGGAGGCGACTGATGCCCCATCGGCAACGCATTGATCTTGAGGACGTGGCCGCGACACCGAACCTGGACGCGGCGCTGTGGGCGGCGGCGCGCCACAAGCGGGCCAGGCCGGACGTGGTGGCCTTCTTGTCCGACACGCCGGCGCAAATGGCGCGCGTGCGCCAAGCCCTGCTGGCAGGGCGCCAGCCCGACGGCCACTTGAGGCAGTTCGCGATCAACGACCCCAAGCCCAGGCTGATCCACGCCGCACCCTTTGCCGACCGCGTGGCGCACCATGCCTTGATGCGGTTGATGGCGCCGCGGTTGGAACAGGCCTTGGTGCCCACCAGCTTTGCCTGCAGGCCCGGCAAGGGCGTGCATGCCGCGCTGCACCATGCACAGCGCCAGATGTTGGCCAAACCGGCTGCCTGGGTGCTGCAACTGGACGTTTGGCACTGCTTTCCACAGTTGCCCCATGAACCCTTGCTGGCCCTGTTGGCGCGACGGTTCAAAGGCTCGGCCATGGCCCTGGCCAGCCAGGTGGTGCATGGGCATGAGACCAGCCCCGGCTCTGGCCGTGGCTTGCCCATCGGGTCATTGACATCGCAGCACTTTGCCAACCAGTACCTGGGCGAGATTGATCGTTTTGCGCTGGCCCGGCCCGAGTGCATGGCCCATGTGCGCTACATGGACGACCTGCTGCTGTGGTGCGACAACCGCGCCGCCGGCCAGGCGCTGCTGGCCGCGCTGACCGACCACACCGAGAAGACCTTGCAACTGCAATTCAAGCCGCCGAAGCTGTTGCCGGTCAAGGCTGGCCTGGCCTTTGGTGGTCACCGCATCGGGCCCGGTGGCTTGCGCCCCGGCCGCCGGCGGCAGCGCGCATGGGCCAGCCATTGGCGAGCGACCCATGCCCTTTGGCTTGCCGGCACCCTGAGCGAGCGCCAAGCGCAGTGCAGGGCCGAGGTCCTGCATGCGCTGTGCCTGCCGTCGCGCCCGCTGGCCTGGCAGCGGTCGGTGATGGGTCAATCTTTTGAACTGGACATGCACCCATGAACGCCTGGCTGTCGCGCGGTTCTGACTGCGCTACCCTGTTGACCGGGCCGGCGGCAATAAAACGGCCAGGCGCGTGCTGCGTGGCGGCTCGTGGATCAACAAGGCGCGCAACTGCCGGTCCGGCAGGCGCAACGCCAACGATCCCGGCAACCGCAACAACAACATCGGCTTTCGTCTTGCCCGAGCGCTTCGTGCTGCAACCCCCGAGGAGCCACAGGAAGCCCAGCCGCCGGTCCTGCCTGGCGCTGGCCCCGGCCAGCCCCAGCAAAGCGGCTTGGCCCCGGCGCGGTAGTAGGGTGGGCAAATGCCCACCCGAACCCCCGCCGGGGATCTTTTGCCATGCCATGGCGGGTGCTGCATGAAAAGCAAGGCGGTACAGAAACCCGGATCCGGCCCGGCATTGCCTGATGAATTGCCTGACGCACTGCCGCTGGCAGCGCTGGTGGCGCTGGCGGCGGTGGCAGCGAAGGCGCGGGCTCGCTGGTCGCCAGCGCCGCCTGTGTTCCCCGCAGCCTGGGCGGTGGCGTATGGCGAAGACCGCCACGGCCTGTGGCAGGCCTTTGAAGTCAAGGGGGTCAGGCAGGTCATGCGCTGGCTGCCACCGGGCCAATTCACCATGGGCACACCACTGACCGAACCTGAGCGCGAGGAAGGCGAGAAAGAGCATGCTGTGACGTTGACCGAGGGCTGCTGGCTGGCAGAGACCTGCTGCACGCAGGCCCTGTGGTTGGCGGTGACTGGGACTGAAAGTCCCAGCAGGTTCAGCGATCAGCGAGGCAACCCCGTTGATTCAGTGAGCTGGAACGACATCGTGCAGGACTTCCTGCCCCGGCTGAATGCGCTGGTGCCCGGCCTGCAGGCCCGGTTGCCGACCGAAGCGCTCTGGGAATACGCTTGCCGCGCCGACGCCAGCAGCCCAACGGCCTTCAGCTTCGGCCCGCAGATCAACAGTGACCAGGTGAACTTTGACGGCAACCATCCACTGACAGGCGGCAAGAAGTCGGCCTACAGAGAGCGCACGGTCCCGGTGAAGTCTTTGCCCTGCAACCGCTGGGGCCTGTTCGAAATGCATGGCAATGTATGGGAATGGTGCGCCGACTGGTATGCGCCTTATCCGCTGACGGCGGTGACGAACCCGATGGGCCCCTCAGAAGCGCCGACGGAGGCGGCCGGGCGCGTGCTGCGTGGCGGCTCGTGGGTCAGCCGGGCGCGCGGCTGCCGGTCCGGCATGCGCGGCGCCGACGTTCCCGGCCTCCGCTACGGCATCATCGGCTTTCGTCTTGCCCGAGGCGCTTCCTGAGGCAGGCCGGGCGGAGCCCGGAGGCCAGCGCGCGGAGCGCGCTGCCGTTTTTTCCGGCGGATGCCGGCCGGTTTGGGCCGGCAGGCCATTTGACAGGCCAGCAGCCTGCGGATGGCCAGCACACTCTGCGCTCAGACCCAGGCCGGCCAGCGCGGCGCCGGCAGCAGCGCGGCCTTGTCGGCCAGGGTGTCGAGCGCCGCGCCCTGAAAGTGCAGGCGCAGCGCCAGCACATAGTGCGCTGGGGTGGGCTCGGCGGTGGTCAGCAAGACCCAGCGGCCGCCCTGGTGCAACAGCGCAACCCAGCATCCGGGGTCTGACGCCATCATCAGCGCCGCCCGGTCCAGCTCGGGCAACGGAAATGCCTGCAGTGCCGCGCGGTTGCCTTTGGCCGCTGCCGCGCCGGTGTGGAAAAGCAGCAGCGTGCGCTCGAGCCGGCCTTCGCGCTCAAGCATGCTGTATTCCCACAGGACGCCGGGCGTGTGGCCGGCCGCCATGACGATGGCTCTGGCGCGGCGCGCGGTCTGCAGCACGACGGCCTGCCAGTCCTCGTGGCGCGCAAAATGGCGCGCCGCGCCGAAACCTGCCTTGGATTGGCCCGGCCGGCCCAGCGCCACCACCGGACCATAGCGGCCCACCTCGTCGACCAGCGTCTCATCCAGGTTACGCCGGAACGACCACAGTGCCAGCCAACGCTTGAGCAGATTGAACCCGCGCAGGCGGAAGTCGAATTGGTCGTCATCGAAACCGCGCAGGAACAGCACCGGATCGGGCTTTGGCTCTGCATCCTCAGGCCGCCAGATCGTCCGCGACGCCAGGTATTTGCCCGCCAGCAGGCTGCCATGCCCGGCGACGATCACCGCCCCGCCCAGCCACCCATTGGCGCTGAACATGGCGCCGGCACCGACATAGACCAGCGGTCGGGCGATCAACAGCAGCCAGCACGCCGGTTCGCGCAACGCCGAGCCGCACCACATCGAGGCCGGCAGGCCCATCAGTGCGGCCAGTCGGGGCCAGAAGCCGCCACCTGGAATTTCGCCGAACAACCAATGCCTCGGCAGAGGCAGCGCCAGATCGGCACGCAGGCGCACGGCGCGCAGCAGAGCTGCGACCAGCAGTGCGAGCGCCAGTGCCGCGCCGGCCAGTTGCCAAGCCATCTGCGAGATCTCCTCGCGATCCGGCGTTTCGACCAGGTCAGCCCACAAGCGAGTGGCTGCCCAGAGCACGCCGGGCAGCAGCAGCACCATCAGGCCGAGGACGGTCTTGCTGCCTGTGCCCGTCAATCTGCCAACGCCCGTGGCGAACAAGGCGCTGGCCCACAGCCCTGCCAGCACCGCGACGGCTGCCGGACCCGCGCCACGCTCGACCATCCAGCTTGCGGTGCCGCCCAACAGACCGGCCAGCATCAGCAGCGTCAGCAAGGCCAGCGGTACGAAGACCACCGCGCCAGTGAGGCCACTGACAGGTCGCGTGCGGTCGGCCCGGTTGGCGGCATCGACAAGCAGGAAACTCAAGGGCAGCAGCGCCGCCAGGGCGCTGGCAACCACCACCAGCGCAACGATTGGCCATTCCTCAGCCCAGTCAAAGGCTCCCGACGCTGACCAGAAGGCCTGCATCAGCACGCCGGTGGCGCCCGAAGCCACCAGCCCCACTGCCACCAGCAGCACCGTGAGCAACACACCGAACGAGGCCAGCGTGGCCGACACATCCAGGCGGTGGACGAGGCGCCCCAGCCCGTCGATGGCGACGATGCGCGCTTGCGGCGTGACCGCCGTCGCCGGCGCGGGTCTGGCTCGGCTGCGGTGCGCCAGCCAACCGACGTAGGCCCAAGCTGCCACCAGCGCGGCCACTCCGATGCCATGGGCCGCGACCACCGCGAGCGCGCCGTCGCCCGAGTCTGGCAACAGGGCCGCTGCGGCCAGCAAGCCCAGTGCGGATGGTGCCCAGACGAGCGCCCGCAGGCCGTAGGCCGTGCCCAGGCAGAACGCCAGTGCCCCGACCAACCAGCCACGCGTGTCCTGGGCGAAGAATGCGGATTGCGATGCCCCGGCCACACTCGGCAGGACCAGGCTGACAACGGCGCACAGCCAGGCCAGCAGCCAGAACTTCCAGACGGGCGACGCCAGACCTGGCCACGGCCCGGCAACAGTGTCGACCGGGTGGCATTCATCGCCAGCTTGTCGAGGACCGACGGCCCAGAGCATGACCACCGTCAACCCGGCAGCGAGCGCATTGAGCAGGCCATCCCAAGCCTGCGATACCCCCGGCAGATACTTCAAACCATTGCCGTAGTCCACCCAGTGGGTGGCCAGCGCAGGCCATCCGGCTGCCAGGCGCAGGCCTTCAACCAGGATGACCAGCACCAGCATGATGGCCCAGGCACGAACGCGGGGCCAACGCCACAGCAGGCCTGCTGTCAGCACAGTCACCGCCAGCGGCAGGCCGCCGATCGAGCCCCACGCCAGCCAAAAGCCCGAGGCATTCACATAGACACTGCCAGTGTTCAGCAGCAAGGCAGCAGGCGGCAGCATCAGGCTTGCCATCGCCAGCGGCGCGCCACCCAGACTGCGCGCCCGATCTGTCCAGGTGCGCCACCGAGGCAGCATTGCCAAGGCAAGCATGGCCAGCAAGGCGGCCGGCGCGATCCGCAAACCCAGTCCCACGTCTGGCACCGCCATCGCTGGCCATTCCAGCGTGCCGAATGCCAGCGCGCCGCAGGCCACCATGGCCCAGGTGCTGCGGCCTGAGTGCCAGAGGGTTCGCCACAAAACGGGGTCGCGCCGCGCCGACCACCATGCACCCGCAGCAACGCCGACCAGCACCGCTGGCCAACTGGGTGGCGCCCAATACATGCTGACCGGCCCGATGTTCCAGCCCAGCCGGGGCAGCAACGCATAGACAAGCAGCGCCGGCACCACGCCCGGACCGAATCGCACCACGGCCCAGGCAGCGATGACAGGCGCCAATGGCGACAGCTCGAACCTGAAGCTCGCAGCCTGGATCAACTGGCTGGCGGTGACATGCAGCCCGAGCGCGAGCGCGATCGCGAGCAGCGCCCATTCCCAGCGCTTGTACGGTGCGGCGGCCTTCTCAGAGTCCGCTGCTTCGCCGCGCCGGGCAATCCATGCTGGGTTGCCAGTAAAGCGTTGTGCCATGTCGAGCCTCCCGGATGTCCAAGGCAGCAAACACTCTAAGGCCGCGAGTTGACCAGCACTTCATCAGCTTGCATGAGTTGGCGGAAAAAGGATGCACGTCAGAAACGTGCCCGGCATGTCGGTCGCGCTGCGCTGGTCGGCAAGTTCGTGAACAACCTAGGTCCGGCGAATACACCTTGACGCCAGTGGCAACACTCAATAGGCGGGCGTCACTGCGGTCCAGCATTTGGCGAGAAGGACGTCGATGCGGTTGCCCAAATGGGGCGGCAGTCGCTCTGGGGTGTGCTTCTCTCTGCTTCTGGTACCCATCCCTGTCGCGGTCACTTTTGCCAGCCGTGTGCACCAGGGCCATCAGAGGGGCGGCGCGGATAGTCATGTGAAAGTTCAAGGCTTGGCACGACAGCCTCTGCCTGCAAGCACAAACTCTAATGTGGGTAGGTAAGGGGTAGCTTGTCAGAATTCAAAGGAATTCCAATGAAATCAATTCGCTGTGGAAGACTCCGTCTCCGCCAGCACCCAGTGCCGGCATCCGGTCAAGACTTGAACCGATGCGATCAAGCTTTGCCCCCTGAAAGCCCTGCGATGCGGGGCTTTCTTGTTTCTGGCCTTGGCGCGATTGGCCCGCGAAGCCTAACGCTCAGCCTGCTCGTCCACCGGAGCAGCGTCGTCGGCTTCCATCGCCGTCCAATGGCCCATGCGACGGCTTTTGGTCTGCAGGTAGCCTCGGTTGTGTCGGTTGGCCACAGTGCGCAGGGGCACGCGCTCGACGACCTCGATGCCCAGGGCCTGCAGCGCATCGACCTTGGCCGGGTTGTTGGTCAGCAGCCGCAGCTTGTGCACGCCCAGGCGCCGGAGCAATTCGCTGGCCACAGCGTAGTCGCGTGCATCATCGGGTAGGCCGAGCAGGCGGTTGGCCTCGACCGTGTCGGCACCCGACTGCTGCAGCGCATAGGCGCGGATCTTGTTGACCAGGCCGATGCCCCGGCCCTCTTGCCGCAGGTAGAGCAGCATGCCCCGGCCCTCAGTGGCGATGGCGCGCAGGCCGCCCTGCAACTGCGCGCCGCAGTCGCACTTCAGGCTGAACAGCGCGTCGCCGGTGAGGCATTCGGAATGCACACGGGTGAGCACCGGCTGTCCGTCGTTGATGAGGCCCAGCGACAGCACCGCATGTTCGCGGCCGGTGGCCGGGTCTTGCATGCCGTGCAAGTCGAAGTCACCCCAGGCGGTAGGCAATCGGCAACTCACCAGTTCGCCTGGCGCCACCGAGCCGGCGGCACGCAGCGAGCTGAACATCTGGTCGGGTGTGGTGGCGGGCGGGTGGCTTGCGGTCATCAATGGGTAGTGCGGCCGGCAGTGCGCGCCGCTGTGTTCAATCCGCATTGTCGATGATCGTGCCGGGCCGGCCCTGTCACCTGGGTGCAGGCAGGACCGGCGGCCGGGCCAAGGCGGCGTGGCTCAGAACAAGTTGACCCGGGCCGTGGCCTGGGTGTCAAGCCTGCCGCTGCCAGCGGCCTCGTGATCCGGCTCGAGTAAGGCCGGCAGCCAGGCCGGCTCCTCAGACATGGCCAGCGGGTCCTGCGGCAGCAGCCGGAGCTTGAGCACCATCTGCGCCAGCCGCATGCGCCGCGCCGAGCCGGTCTGGCCGGCCTCCCAGGCCATGGCGATGGCGGTGCTGGCGTGGTACAGACCTGACGCCGCCTGGCGTGCCTGGGCCGGGCTGCGGTCAGGCGCTGCGGCCACTATTGCGCCAAGTGCCAGCGCGCGCGCCAGGCTGTGCGCGAAGACTTCGCGCGCACCTGTGTGCATGTCGGTCTGGCCGAGCAGTGCCTGCAGGTGCTGCTGCAGCGCCGGCAAGGCCTGGTCGCGGCGGATGGCGCGCAGCACGTCCAGTGCCACGATGTTGCTGGTGCCCTCCCAGATCGAGCCCAGGTGCGCGTCCCGCACCAGGCGGGGGTCGGTCCATTCCTCGATGTAGCCGCAGCCGCCACGCACCTCCATCGCGTCGCCGGTGACGCGGCGGGCATCGCGGCAGGCGCGGAACTTGATCAGCGGCGTCAGGATGCGCAGCAGCGGTGCGGCTTCGGCTTGGCCGGCGTCGGCGCGCCGCAGTGCGTCGGCGGTCTGGAACAGCATGCTGCGGGCCTGCTCGGTGGGCAGCAGCAGCTTGAGCAACTGTCGCCGCATCAGCGGCATGTCGATCAGGCGCTGGTCGAAGGCGCTGCGGTGGCGCGCCACATTCAAGGCTTCGCCGTAGGCCCGGCGCATCAGGCCGGCGGCGCGAACGCCGTTGGACAAACGCGAGTTGTTGACCATGTCGGCCATCTGCTGAAAGCCCCGGCCGGCCTCGCCGACCAGCCAGGCGCGCGCGCCTTCGAGCCGGATTTCGCCGCTGGCCATCGAGCGTGTGCCCAGCTTGTCCTTGAGCCGCAGGATGCGGTAGGCGTTGGCCGAACCGTCGGCCAGGGTGCGCGGCAGCAGGAACAGCGACACCCCGGCCATGCCTGCCGGCGCGCCAGCGAGGCGCGCCAGGACCATGGCCAGGCCGGCGTCGGGGTTGGAGCAGAACCATTTGTCACCGTGCAGCGTGTAGGCACCCGCATCGCCATCGCTGCAGGGCAGGGCCTGGGTCGCGGTGGCGGCCACGTCCGAGCCGGCGCCCTGCTCGGTCATGAACATGGCGCCCTGACACAGTTGATCCAGGTCCTGGCTGAGCAGGCCGGACAGATGGCGCTGAACCAGGCCCGGCGAGCCGAAGCGGCGCAGTGTGCGGCTCAGCGAATCGGTCATCGACAGCGGGCAGCACAGGCCGAACTCGGCCTGCACGAACAAGTAGGTCAGCGCGTACTTGGCCGCCGGCGGCATGGTCTCGGGCCAGCCCAGCACGCCCGGCCGGTGCGACATCGCGGCCAGTCCAAATTCGCCGAAGGCCAGCCGCTCCATCTCGACATAGGCCGGGTGCTTGACGATGCGCTGCGCGTCGATGCCGGCGCGGCTGCGGTGTTCCAGCGTCGGCGGGTGCTTGTCGGCGGTGTGGGCCAGGCTGTCCAGTTCACCCCCGGCCAGGCCGCCCAGGCGCACCAGCGGCGCCTGCAGGTGGGCGCACAGATCGGCCGGCAGGTACAGCCGCAGCAGGGCCTGCAGTTCGGTGTCGTCGGCATACAGGTTGGCGCCGAAGGCGTCGGGCACCGGGTGGGGCGCTGCCGGTTCGGCGGCCGACGGGCCGGTTTCAGGGTCTGAGCTCATGCGCCCAGTGTCGGGCAAGCGTGGCGCACTGGTCCAGAGCGCTGTCTGGCGCGAAGCGGACTGGCGCTCAGGCCATGCGCTGGTAGTACAGGTTTTGCGGGTGGTTGGCCTCGGCAAAGAACAGCCAGCGCTCGGCCATCATGCCGGCGTACTGCAGCGCCCCGGCGGCCAGCAGCAGTGCCGTGCTGGCCGCAGCCAGGCCCAGCGGCAGCAGCACCAGCGGCAGCACAAAGGCGCCGGCCAGGCAGATGCCGCGCAGCAGGGTCAGCGTCTTCAGGCTGCGGCCATGGAAGAACTCGCGGTTGTTGAATGACATGCCCATGAAGCCCTGGCTGGTCTGCACGATGCGGCCATGCTTGATGCCGATGGCCGTCTGCAAGGTGGACTTGGGCGACTGGGCCAGCGTGGCATTGCGTTGCCAGGCCGCCAGCCTGCCGACCAGCCCGGCCAGCGCAAAGCCCACCGCGCCCAGCGCGAAGAAGCGCAGCAGATCGCCCGCCAGCATCGACGCCAGCGCGGCGGCCAGCGTGAAGCCATGGGCGCAACCCAGCAGCGTGAAATTGATGGGCGTCAGCGGCGTGGCCCATTCGCGCAAGAAGCGGATGGCGGCATAGATCATGCCGGTGCAGATGAACAGCGCCAGTGCCGACAGCGCCAACAGCACGCCCACGATCAGGCTCTGATCGGGCCACCATTGGTGGGTGGCCGCATAGGCCAGCGCCAGGGCGATGAAGGCCGGCAACACGATGACCTCGCGCGACAGCCACGAGGTGCGCCACATCGCCGCCGAGCGCCAGGCGCGCTCGGGCCGGCCGAGGTGAAAGAACGAGGCCAGCAGACCGGCGCCGGCCAGCGTCGCCGCCAGCAGGCCGCCGGTGACGAAAAAGCTGTCGCCCGGCGTGGCGCCCAGCCAATGCCGGTCGCTGAACCATTCGGCAAAGAACAGCGCCAGCGCCAGGCCCTGAGCGGCACCGGCCAGAGTGGTGAGAAAGACGACGGAAAGTGCGGGGTTCATGGTCGGGGCTCCTCGCATCTACCAGGACGTGACGTCGTCCAGTGAAGGGTCGGATTGGGCCGGCTTGGGCAGCTTGCCGTCTTTTTTCAGCGGGTTGTCCGAGCGCTGCAACTGGTCGGGCTGGGCGGCCATGTCGGTGCGCCGGCGTGGCAGGTAGTGGTTGGCCGGGTTGGTTCCCCACTCGGGCATCAACTGGTAACCGCCCCGGTCGCGGATGGCTTTTGAGACCTCCGAGTCGGCGTCGTGCACATCGCCGAACAGCCGTGCATTGGTTGGGCAGGCCATCACGCAGGCCGGCTTTCGGTCACGCTCGGCCATGCTCTGGTCGTAGATGCGGTCCACGCACAAGGTGCACTTCTTCATCACCTTCTGCTCTTCGTCCAGCTCACGCGCGCCGTAGGGGCAGGCCCAGCTGCAGTACTTGCAGCCGATGCACTTGTCGTAGTCGACCAGCACGATGCCGTCCTCGGCCCGCTTGTACGACGCGCCAGTGGGGCACACCGGCACGCAGGGCGGGTCTTCGCAGTGCAGACAGCTTTTCGGGAAATGCACGGTCTGGGTGTTGGGGAATTTACCGACCTCGAAGGTCTGCACCCGGTTGAAAAAGGTGCCGGTGGGGTCTTTGTCGTAGGGGTTGAAGTCGGCCAGCGTGCCGGCCGCGCCCGAGGTGTTCCATTCCTTGCAGGAGGTGACGCAGGCGTGGCAGCCCACACAGACGTTCAGGTCGATGACCAGGGCCAGTTGAGTCATGTGCTTGGCTCCTGACTTATTTGGATTCAATGCGGCCGGCAAAGAAGGTCTGCCACAGCTTGCGCGCGCCGCCGGCCACGCCGGGCAGCGACTTCATGGGCGCAAACTGCGGCCAGGTCTCTTGGGGCTCGTCGGCGGTGGCGGGGTAGATGCGCACCCGCACGTCGTACCAGCCGGCCTGGCCGGTGATCGGGTCGGAGTTGGAGATGGTTCGATTGCCCAGCTTCAGCTCGTCGCTGATCAGGTGGTTGAGCAAAAAGCCCCGGCGCGACTCGTTCGCATCGTCGCTGAGTTGCCAGGCGCCTTGGGCCTTGCCGATCGCGTTCCAGGTCCACACCGTGCCGGGCTCCACCGCTTCGGTGGTGCGGCATTGGCAGCGCACCTTGCCCCATTGCGATTCCACCCAAATCCAGTCGTCGTCCTTGATGCCGGCGGCACGCGCAGTCTTGGGGTTGACCATCAGGTAGTTGTGGGCGTGGATCTGGCGCAGCCAGGCGTTCTGCGAGTCCCAGCTGTGGTACATCGCCATCGGCCGCTGGGTGACGGCGGCCAGCGGGTATTTGTGCAGGTCGGTGGCCTGCACCTCCAGCGGCAGGCTGAAGAAGGGCAGCGGGTCGAAGTGGCGCGCCACGCGCTCACGCAGGTGCTCGGGCGGCTGGCGGCCGGCGCGCTTGCCCTGCGCGGCCGAGCGAAAGCTCTGCAGCTCTTCGCTCCACAGCTGGATCAGCACCGGCTCGGCAAAGCGGCGCAAGCGCGTGCGCTGGGCCCATTCCATGTAGCCCTTGTTCCAGTTGCGCATGTACTGGTAGCTCTTGGGCAGTTCGTAGTGGAAGACGCAGTTGTTCTTGGCGTACATCTCCCACTGGCGCGGGTTGGGCTCGCCCTGCATGAACTTGGTGCCGTCCGCGCCGCGCCAGCCGGCCAGGAAGCCGATGCCCGAGCCGGGCTCGGTTTCGTAGTTGACGATGAAGTCGGGGTAGTCGCGGAACTTGCGGCTACCGTCAGGCTTGGTGAAGGCCGGAAACTTCAGCCGCGAGGCCAGCTCGATCAGCACCTCCTGGAAGGGCTTGACATCGCCGGTGACCGGCAGTACCGGCACCCGCACGGCGTCGACCGGGCCGTCAAATCCGCTGATCGGCCGGTCCAGCATCGACATCGCGTCATGTCGCTCAAGATAGGTGGTATCGGGCAGGATCAAGTCGGCAAAGGCCGTCATCTCGCTCTGGAAGGCGTCGCTGACGACGATGAACGGAATCTTGTATTCACCATCCTCGCGCTTGTCGTTGAGCATCTTGCGGACCTCGGACGTGTTCATCGTCGAGTTCCAGGCCATGTTGGCCATGAAGATCATCAGCGTGTCGATGCGGTAGGGGTCGCCGCGCCAGGCATTGGTGATGGCGTTGTGCATCAACCCGTGCACCGACAGCGGATGCTCCCAGCTGAAGCCCTTGTCCAGCCGCACCGGCTGGCCCGCGTCGTCGATGAACAGGTCGTCGGGTGAGGCGGGCCAACCCATCGGCAAGCCAGCCAAGGGCTTGCCCGGCTGCACCGCGTTGGGGGAGTTCGGTGGTTTGGCGCTGGGCGGAATCGCGCGCGGGAAGGGCGCCTTGTGGCGGAAGCCGCCCGGCCGGTCGATGGTGCCCAGGATGGACATCAATATCGACAGCGCCCGGATCGTCTGAAAGCCGTTGCTGTGCGCTGCCAGGCCGCGCATGGCGTGAAAGGCCACCGGGTTGCCGGTGACGGTGTCATGTTCCTTGCCCCAGCAGTCGGTCCACGAGATCGGCAGCTCGATCTTCTGGTCGCGCGCGGTCATGCCCATTTCATGGGCCAGGCGGCGGATGGTGTCGGCCGGAATGCCGGTGATGCCTTCGGCCCAGTCGGGTGTGTAGGGGCGCACGCGCTCGGCCAGCAGCTCGAAGGCGGGCTTGACTTTGCTGCCGTCGTCGAGTGTGAAGCTGCCCAGCAGCAGCGGGTCGGCGCCTTCACTGTGGGTGGGCACGGCCTTGCCGGTCAGCCTGTCCCACCACAGCTTGTTCTGCGGGTACATGGCGTTGACTTCCGGGTTGGCCTCGTCCTTCACATGCAGGCCGAAGTTGTCGCTGGCCTCGTCGGCATGGATCAGCTGGCCGGCATTGCTGTAGCGCACCAGAAAGTCGCGGTCGTACAAGCCGGTGCGGATCAGCTCATGGATCAGTGCCAGCAGCAGCGCGCCGTCGGTTCCGGGGCGTATCGGCACCCATTCATCGGCAATGGCCGAGTAGCCCGTGCGCACCGGGTTGACCGAGATGAAGCGCCCACCCGCGCGTTTGAATTTGCTGATCGCCACCTTCAGCGGGTTGCTGTGGTGGTCTTCGGCGGTGCCGATCATCACGAACAGCTTGGCCCGGTCCAGATCGGGGCCGCCAAACTCCCAGAACGAGCCGCCGATGGTGTAGATCATGCCCGCAGCCATGTTCACCGAGCAGAAGCCGCCGTGGGCCGCGTAGTTGGGCGTGCCGAACTGGCGCGCGAACATGCCGGTCAGTGCCTGCATCTGGTCGCGGCCGGTGAACAGCGCAAATTGTTTCGGGTCGGTCTCGCGGATTTTTTGCAGCCGATCGGCCAGGGTGCTGAAGGCCTCTTCCCAGCTGATGGGCTCGAACTCGGCTGTGCCGCGCTCGGCGCCGGCCTTGCGCCGCAGCGGCTGGCTCAGGCGGGCAGGGGAGTACTGCTTCATGATGCCCGACGAGCCCTTGGCGCAGATCACGCCCTCGTTCAGCGGGTGGTCGGGGTTGCCGTCGATGTAGCGCAGCTTGCCATCCTGCAGGTGCACGCGGATGCCGCAGCGGCAGGCGCACATGTAGCAGGTGGTGTTCTTGACCTCGCGCGAGCCCGGCGGCGCCGTGGCCGTGGGCTTGTGCAGAGGGGTGATGGACACGGTTTTCAAGGGCTGTCTCCCGCTTCGGTGTGGGCGTCATGCTAAGCCTGGTTGATGACAAAAAAAAGCGGATAATCCAGATCAATATGATCGATAAAAAAGGTCAGAGAGTTGCTGCTGAACAGCTCGCAGCCGACCCGGTACAAGACACCCGCCTGCGGCTGAGCCTGCGCCAGCTGGAGGTGTTTGTGGCCACCGCGCGCGCCGGCTCCACCCGTGCGGCAGCCGCGCGTGTGGCGCGTTCGCAATCTGCCGCCAGCGCCGCTCTGGCCGAGCTGGAAGCGGTACTGGGCGTGGCCTTGTTCGACCGCGTGGGCCGCCGCCTGGCCTTGAACGTGAACGGCCGCATGCTCTTGTCTAGCGCCAGCGCGTTGCTCGACCACGCGGCAGAACTGCAGTCCATGAACAGCGCCGTGCATCAGGCGCCGCTGCGGGTGGCGGCCAGCCTGACCATCGGCGAGTACCTGCTGCCCGAACGCATCGCCGGCTGGAAGCGCCTGCACCCGGCCAGCAGTGTGCGGCTGATGATTGGCAACACCAGCGAGGTGATACGCGCGGTGGCCGAGCTGACGGTGGACGTGGGCTTCATCGAGGGCCCGATGACCCACCCCGACCTGCAACTGCGGCGCTGGCTGCAGGACGAACTGGTCATCGTGGCCGCGCCCGACCATGTGCTGCTGGCCGAGCTGGCGCCGGGCAAGACCATTCCGGCCAAACAACTGGCCGGCGCCGCCTGGATCCTGCGTGAACCCGGCTCAGGCACGCGCCAGGCCGCAGACGCCTGGCTGCTGGAGCATCTGGGCCCCCTGCAGGTGGACTATGAGCTGGGCAGCACCGAGGCCATCAAGCGCCTGGCCGCTGCCGGCGTCGGCCTGGCCTGCTTGTCGCGGCATGCGGTGGTCACCGAACTGGCCGATGGTCGGTTGAAGGAGCTGCCCACGCGGCTGCCGCGTGCCTCGCGCAGGCTGGCCATTGCCCTGCGGCGCGACAAACGGCTGGGCGCGTCGACCGAAGGCTTTCTGCAACATTGCATGGGCTGACGGCGCGCGGCGGGCGCCGCTGCGCTGGTAAACCCGGAGCTGAGCACCGGGCCGACTTTGTACCCTTGATGCTTTGTGCTGGAGACGCCCATGAAGCTCAGCCCCGAACAACTGGCCCGGTTTGACCGTGACGGCTACCTGTTCTTTCCTGGCCTGTTCAGCGCCGAGGAAGCCGCCACCCTGACCGAGGCCGTGCCCGCGCTGTACGCCCGGCGCGAGGTCTTCAATGTGCGTGAGCGCGGCTCGGACGCGGTACGCACCAGCTTTGCCGCACACCTGGTCAGCGCGCCCTTTGCGCGCCTGGCCCGCCACCCGCGCATGGTCAAACCCGTCGAGCAACTGCTGGACGAGCCGGTCTACATGCACCAGTTCAAGGTCAACGGCAAGATGGCCTTCGAGGGCGACGTCTGGCAGTGGCACCAGGACTACGGCACCTGGAAGAACGACGACCTGATGCCCACCGAGCGGGCGATGAACGTGGCCATCTTCCTGGACGAGGTCAACGCCTTCAACGGCCCGCTGATGTTCATCCCCGGCAGCCACAGGCCAGGCGTGGTCGACGCCAGACACGATCTGACCACCACCAGTTACCCGCTGTGGACGGTGGACAACGCCTTGATCAGCCAGCTGGTGGACCGCGCCGGTGGCCGCCAGGGCGGCATCGTGTCGCCGCTGGGGCCGGCCGGCTCGATGATCCTGTTCCACAGCTGCCTGGTCCATGCCAGCAGCCCCAACCTGTCGCCCTGGAACCGGGTCGCCGTCTACCTGAGCCTGTGCGCGGCCAGCAACCACATCCGGCGCTACCAGCGGCCGGAATACATCGCCCACCGAGACTTCACGCCCATCGATTGTCTGGGCGACGACTGCCTGCTGTGCGACGATCCCGTCGACCTGCCCTGGCAGCAAGGTGTGCCGGCCAGCGCGCTGGTGACCTCGTCAGAACCGATCACCGAGGAAGTTTGAGCCATGAGCCTGTATGCCAAGCTGCAGCAGCGTGCGGCCGACAAAAAGCCCATCCGCATCGGCCTGATCGGCGCCGGCAAGTTCGGCTCCATGTACCTGGCCCAGGTGCCGCGCACGCCCGGCGTGCAGCTGGTGGCCATTGCCGACCTGTCGCCGGCCCAGGCGCGCCGCAACCTGGCGCGCGTGGGCTGGTCGGATGAGCGCATGGCGGCCTCGTCCATCGACGAAGCGGTGCGCACTGGCGCCACCCACATCGGCGAGGACTGGCAGGCCCTGGTGCGCCACCCGGCCATCGACGTGGTGGTCGAATGCACCGGCCACCCGCTGGCCGCGGTGGACCATTGCCTGGCCGCGTTTGCCGCCGGCAAGCAGGTGGTCAACGTCACGGTGGAGGCCGACGCCTTCTGCGGCCCGCTGCTGGCGCGCCGCGCGGCCGAAGCCGGTGTGTTGTATTCGCTGGCCTTCGGCGACCAGCCCGCGCTGATCTGCGACCTGGTCGACTGGGCCCGCACCTGCGGCTTTCCGGTGGTGGCTGCCGGCCGGGGCCACAAATGGCTGCCGCACTTTGCGCAAAGCACGCCCGAGACGGTGTGGGGCCACTACGGCCTGACGCCCGAGCAGGCCGACCGCGGCGGCCTGAACCCGAAGATGTTCAACAGCTTTCTCGACGGCTCCAAGCCGTCCATCGAGTCCACCGCCGTGGCCAATGCCACTGGCCTGAGCGTGCCGTCCAACGGACTGCTCTACCCACCGGCCAGCGTCGAAGACATCCCCTTCGTCACCCGGCCGATCAGCGAAGGCGGCGTGCTGGAACGCAAGGGCATGGTCGAGGTCATCTCGTCGCTGGAAGCCGATGGCCGAAAAATCCCCTACGACATCCGCATGGGCGTGTGGGTCACGGTGGAGGCCGAGAACGACTACATCAAGAATTGCTTCGAGGAATACAAGGCCCACACCGACCCCAGCGGCCGCTACTTCACGCTGTACAAGCGCTGGCATTTGATCGGCCTGGAGGTGGGCATGTCGGTGGCCAGCGTGGCGCTGCGCGGTGAGCCCACCGGCGTGGCCCAATGCTGGAACGCCGACGTGGTGGCCACTGCCAAGCGCGACCTGCGCGTCGGCGAACTGCTCGACGGCGAGGGCGGCTACACGGTCTGGGGCAAATTGCTGCCGGCCGACACCTCGGCGCGCCTGGGCGGGTTGCCGCTGGGCCTGGCACACAACGTGAAGCTCACCCGGGCGGTCAAGAAAGGCCAGAGCCTGAGCTGGGCCGACGTGGCGGTGGACACCTCGACCAGCGCCTACCAGACCCGGCGCGAGATGGAAGCGATGTTTGTCGCGCCGGTGCTTAAGACGGCCTGAGCCCGCGGCGTCGCACCTTCTGGCTCTGAAGCTGGGGGGTGCGATTTATCACGTTCCGTGACACACTCTGTTGTCCTCCCCACAACGAGGGATGCACTTTTTGGCGGCCTCCACCTACATTCGCCGGGAGGTCAGGACGCCGCGGGTTGATTCCGACCAGGGCGTCAAACGCCAAAACAACGAGGGGAACGGGTCATGGATCGTCTGACTTGGTCGGCTGACCAGCCGGCTTTTGCGGCGTTT
>JANOWE010000184.1:0-15501 GCA_031417735.1 Betaproteobacteria bacterium | reverse complement strand
AACATGAAACCGCGTCTTCGACCCGAGGGCGTCGTTGCAAATCCTCGCGATACCTACGGGTATCGCTGCGGTTTGCGCCTAGCCTTCGGGCCGAATCCATCGCTTTCATCATGTTTCGATCCTTCCGGGTCGCAGTACTAGCGCTGCGCCGCAGCGACTTCGACAAGCCCGACCGACTTGAAGGAAAACCCATGAAGCACCCCTTGCATTCAACCCGGCGCGCGCTGCTGCTGGCCGCACTGCTGACCAGCACCGCCTCGGCCTGGGCGCAAGAGGGCGTCAAGGTGGTCTACCACCTGAACGAAGGCGTGCAGCAGGCGGCACGGGCCATCGGCAACATCCGCAACCACCTCGACGCCGAGCCCAGGACCAAGATCGTGGTGGTCACCCATGGCCTGGGCATCGACTTCCTGCTCGAAGGGGCCAAGGACTCGAACGGACGCTCATTTGCCGGCGGCATTGGGGACCTGGCCGGGCGCGGCGTGGAGTTCAGGGTCTGCAACAACACCCTGGTCGGCCGCAACATCAGCAAAGACCAGGTCGTGCTGGAGGCCAGGGTCGTGCCCTCGGGCGTGGCCGAGATCGGCCGGCTGCAGGCCAAGGAAGCTTTCGTTTACCTGCGTCCCTGAGTCAGGTCAGGCCGTTGTAGGGCGGGCCGGGCGTCTTGACAGCGGCCCGGGCACCACTCACACCGGGCCGAGCAGGGCGCCGCATGCCCGGTTGCGGCCCTGGGCCTTGGCGGCATAGAGCTCGGCGTCGGCGCCCCGCAGCAGTTGTTGCGCATCGCCGTCCACGCCGGCGGGCTTGCTGCACACGCCCACACTGATGGTCACCACGTCGGCCACCGGCGAGGCCTGGTGGGCGATGGCCTGGGCCTGCACCGCCACACCGATCTGACGGGCCAGCATCATGGCGCTGGCCAGTTCGGTGTCGGGCAACAGGCAGACGAACTCTTCGCCGCCGTAGCGTGCCACCAGGTCGGTGCTGCGGCCCAGTTGAGCCTTGAGCGTGACGGCGATCTGGCGCAGGCAGAGGTCGCCGGCCTGGTGACCATAGTGGTCGTTGTAATGCTTGAAGTGGTCGACGTCGATCAGCAGCACGCTCAGCGCGGCATGCTGGCGCTGCGCGCGGCTGCATTCCATCAGCAGCCGTTCGTCAAAGTGGCGACGGTTGTGCACGCCGGTCAGGCCGTCGATGTAGACCCATTGCCGCAGCTGGTCGGCCTGGGCCTTGAGCGTGAGATGGGTCTTGACGCGGGCGCGCACGATGGCCGGGTTGATGGGCTTGGAAATGAAGTCCACCGCACCGGCTTCCAGACCCCGCGTCTCGGCCGCCTCGTCATGGTGGGCGGTGACAAAGATCACCGGGATGTCACAGGTGGCGGGGTTGGCCTTGAGCTGCCGGCAGACGGTCAGGCCGTCCATGTCGCCCATCACCACGTCCAGCAGCACCAGGTCGGGCTGGCGCGTGGCGCACAGCAGCAGCGCCTGCTCGCCGCTGGTGGCCATCAGCACCTGGTGGTCGGCGGCAAAGGTCTGGTACAGGGCCTGCACGTTGACCGGTTGGTCGTCGACCACCAGCAAGCGGGGTCGAGGCTGCGCTGGCGCTGCGGCTGCTGTGTCGCCAGGCTGCGGCGTGCTCATTCGGCGCTGGCCATCAGGTCCTGGCACAGCGCCAGGGCACGGTCGAAGTCCAGCGCATGCACGGCCCGGTCCAGCGCCTGCAATCGTGGCCCGAGCGCGGTACCGAACTGCTGCTGCAGCCGGGCCAAGGCCTCCATCGCCGCCATGTCGGCATTGCCCAGGTGCAGCGCGGTGGTCCGCAGGGCCTGCTGCAGGGCAGCCCGGTCTGGTGCGTGGGCATCGGCACTGGCGGCCACCGCCGGCCCGACGCCGGGAAGGCTGGCCAGCAGCGCGGCCAGCGGAGGGCCGGCGGTCTGCACCTGGCGCAGCAACTGCGAGGCCCAGGCTGCCAGCGGCGCAGGCACCCGGCCCGGCCCCGCGCTGGCCGTGGCCCGGTGAGCGGGCTCGGCCGCCAGCCCCTGCTCGGCCTGCAACAGGGACTCGGCCAAGGTTGAGGCACCCAGCGTGGCCGCCACGCCGCGCAGGGTGTGCAACAGCCGGGGTGCGCTCTGGCTGCCAGGCTGGGCCAGGGCCTCGTGCAGTTGTTCAGGCAGGCCGAGCAGGTCGTGCAGCATGCTGGCCAGCATACGCCGGTAGGCCGGCAGCTTGCCGCCCAATCGTGCCAGTGCACCGTCCAGGTCCACACCGGCGGCCAGGGCGAGGGCCGGGATGCGGCCGTCCTGACCGATGCCGTCCGTCGAAGCCAGCGGTAGTGGCGTGGCACCGCCCATGTCCTGCAGGCCCGCCTGCTGGCGCAGCACGTCGACCAGATGGTGGATGTCGAAAGGCTTGCCCACATGGGCGTTCATGCCTGCGGCCAGGCAGGCCTCGCGGTCAGCGTCCATCGCATTGGCGGTCATGGCCACGATGGGCAGCCGGGTCAGGCCCAACTCCTGGCGGATCTTGCGCGCGGCGGTCAGGCCGTCCATCACCGGCATCTGCAAATCCATCAGCACCAGGTCGAACGGCGGATCGGCAGTGGCCAGCGCTGCCAGTGCCTGCTGGCCGTCGGCGGCCACCTGCACCAGCGCGCCTTCGTCGGCCAGCAGCTCACAGGCGATCTGCTGGTTGTTCAGGTTGTCCTCGGCCAGCAGCACACGCAGCCCGGCCAGGCGCCAGTCCTTGGGCTCGGTTGAAGCTGCCGGCCTGCTGAGCAGCGCGGCGGCGCGCACGCCGGTCTGCGTGTCGACGAGTGCGTCGAAGACCGTCGACGCGGTCAGTGGTTTGAACAACACCCGGTCGTAGTCGCTTTGTTCAGCCCCATCGGCACGCGAAGGCGGCGCCTGGTTCGCGGTCGCGACCATGGCCACCAGGGCGCCGTGGCCTGCCCAGGCCAGCACCGTGGCGTCGGGCGGCGCCAGCCCGGTGTCGACGAACACGGCGTCGTAGCAGCGGCCTTGTGCGGCCTGGCGCGCCAGCTGGTCCTGCGCCTGTGCCAGGCTGTGGGCCAGGTCGACCTGCCAGCCGATCGACTGGCCGATGCGCGCGAACACCTCGCGCGCGCCGGCGCTGTCGTCCACGCACAGCACGCGCTGTGGCTGCCCGCGGGGGCGCGCGCCGGGCTGACTGACCCGCGCGTCGGGCTCGGCCACGGCCACGGCCAGGTCGATCTGGCACTGGAAGCAGCTGCCCTCGCCCAGTCGGCTTTGCACGCTCAACTCGCCGCCCATCAGCGCGACCAGCTTGCGGCAGATCGACAGGCCCAGGCCGGTGCCACCGAAGCGCCGGGTGGTCGACGCCTCGGCCTGGGCGAAACCGTCGAAGATCTGGTCCAGGTGCTCGGGCGCGATGCCGATGCCGGTGTCGCTGACCGACAGCTGCAGGCGCAGCTGCCCTTGCTCGCAGCGCAGCGCGCTCAGGCTCAACCGCACTTCGCCCTGGACGGTGAACTTGATGGCGTTGCCGCACAGGTTGATCAGCACCTGCTGCAGCCGAAGCGCGTCGCCCACCAGCTGGCGCGGCAGCGCGGGGTCGATGTCGAACAGCAGTTCAACCGGCTTGTCGCCGAGGTTGGCCGACAGGATCACCACCAGCTCGCGCAGCAGCTGGTCGAGCGAGAACGGATGGGCCTCCAGCGCCAGCTTGCCGGCTTCGACCTTGGAGAAATCCAGAATATCGTTGAGCAGCAGCAGCAGCGAGCGGGCCGCGCCTTCGGTCTTGGCCGCGTAGTCGGCCTGGCGGGCGCTGAGCTCGGTGCGGCGCAACAGCTGCAGCATGCCCAGAATCGCATTCATCGGCGTGCGGATCTCGTGGCTCATGTTGGCCAGGAACTGGCTCTTGGCCTGGGACGCGGCTTCAGCCGCTTCGGTGGCGCGCACCAGTTCGCTGATGTCGATGCGAAAGCCCACGGTGTGGCCGTCGGCCAATCGGCGCTCGACGATGCGCATGCTGCGGCCGTCGGTCTGGCGCTGGATCAGGCTGCTGTTGGCGGCGCGGTGCGCGGCCATGCGCTGGGCCACCCATTCCTCGACATCCTGGTTCGCTGCACGGTAAAGGCCTCGCTCGGCGCCATGGCGGATGATCTGCTCGAAGCTGTTGCCCGGTTTGATCACCTCGGCCAGGGCGGCATAGGTCTGCAGGTATTTGTCGTTGCAGAACACCAGCCGGTCGTCGGCGTCGAAGAGCACAAAGGCCTCGTCGATGGCGTCGATGGCCGTGCGCAGCAGTTGCGCGCTGCGCTGAACCTCGGCCTGGGCCGCGCGGCGCGCGCTGATGTCGGTATAGGTGGTGACAAAACCGCCGCCGGGCATGGGTGCGCCGCGCACTTCAAGCGCTGTGCCGTCGGGCCGGTCCCGCTCGAAATGGTGCGGCTGCGCCGGTTCACGGGCCTTGGCGATGATGCGCTCGACCTGGGCCTGGACGTCGCCGCTGCCATATTCACCCCGTGCCGCGTTGAAGCGGATGAAGTCTTCGAAGCGTGTGCTGTCGGCCGGGAAAAGATGGTCCGGAAAGTCCAGCAATTGGCGGAACTGGCTGTTCACCGCCACCAGGTTCAAATCGCCGTCGAACACGCTCAGACCGCAGGGCAGGTTCTCCAGCACCGTGGTCATCATCTCGCTGCGCTGGCGCAAGGTGTTTTCAAGTGCCCGCCGGTCGCTGATGTCCTGGAAGGCACCGACCAGGCGCACGATCTGGCCGCATTCGCTTTCCGGTTCACCCACTGCGCGCAGCCAGATCGACCGGCCGGTGCTGGTCCTCACCGGCAATTCCATGTCAAAGCCCACATTCCGGCCCACAGCCTGGCGAACGGCCTGGGCAAAGGGCTCGGCCTGGTTCTGGCCGATCGTTGCCAGGGCCTGCGCCAGGTTCAGCCGTTGGCCTGGGGGCAGGTCCATCAGCTGGCAGCTCTGGTCGCTGAGCTGCAAGGTGTTGCTGGCCAGGTCCAGCACCCAGCCGCCGACGCCACCGATTCGGCCGGCCTTGTCCAGAAAGGCTTCGCTGGAGCGCAGCGCGGCCTCGGCTTGCTTGCGCTCGCTGATGTCGATGCGCGTGCCGGCCACCCATTCGGGCTGGCCCTGGGTGTCGCGCGAGGCAATGCGGCCCCGGTCCAGCACCCAGACCCAGTGGCCATCGCGGTGGCGGGTGCGCTGCTCGCATTCGAAGTAGTCGGTCTTGCCCGCCAGGTGGGCGCGCATGGTGCGACGCGAATGCTCGAGGTCATCGGGGTGGACATAGGCCGTCAGCGACTGCATGGTCAGCGGCGACATCTCCTGCCTGCTGCGGCCCATCAGGTTGATCCAGGAGTTGTCGATGATCAGCTCGCCGCTGAGCACGTGCCATTCCCAGGTCGCGGCGCGGGTGCCCTGCAGGATGTCCTTGAGCCGTTGGCGCTCGCGCGCGAGTTCATCCAGCACGGTCTGCAACCGCTGCTTGGCGCGGTGGCGCTCGCTGACGTCGGTGCCCACTTCCATGAACCCGGTCAAACGGCCCTGGACGTCGTGCAAGGGCTGGACCTCGGCGTCCAGCCAGTACAGGCTGCCGTCCTTGGCGCGGTTGACGACCTCGACCCGGCAGGCCTGCGCGGCGGTCGCAGCGTCGGCCAGTTGCTGCAAGGCCAGCGGCTCGCTCTGGCCGCTGCTCAGCAGTTCGCCATGTGACTTGCCGGCGGCGTCGGCCAGGGTGTAGCCGCTGATGCGCGCAAAGCCTTCGTTGACCCAGGTGATGCGTTGCTGCGCGTCGGTGATGGACACTGCATTCGAGGTGTGGCGCACGACCTGGGCCAGGCGCTCCAGGTCCACCGTCATGGCCCTGGCCAGGGCTTCCGCGCGCCGGCGGCCTGAGGCCTGGGTCCACAGCAGCAGGCCCAGCAGCGCGCTGGCCAGCAGGCCACCGGCCAGCACGATCCAGGGTGTGGGGCTGCTGAACTGGGCCTCGAAGCGTGGTGTGCTCAGCACCCGCAGGGTCATGCTGCGGCCGGGCAGCGCCAGGCGCTGGCGGGTGTGGTGGCTGCGGCCCTTTGCATCGTGCTGCTCGATGGCGGTGATGGCATCGCTCTGCGTGGTGCCAAAGACGCGCTTGCCGTCGGTTGCGCTGCCGGCCGTGTCCAACAGGTCGATGTCGATCTCCCGGTCGCTCACATCGATCAGCCCTGCCAGCAACTCGTCGATGACGATGGGTGAGAGCAGCAGGCCCAGCAGTCGGGCCTGGCGCTGGGCCGCATCAGCCGGCTCGGGGCCGGGGCTGTAGACCGGCACGAACAGCAGCATGCCCGGCGTGCGGCGCAGGTCTTGCACCAGGGTGATCGGTGCGCTGAGCGTGGGCCGGCCGCTGCTGATGGCCTGCAGCGCTGCTTCCCGACGCAGGGGCTCCGAGGCCAGGTCCAGACCCAGCGCGCCGGGGTTGGCGGCCAAAGGCTGGATGTACTTCACGATCAGCGACTGGGCATGGCCGTGCGGCTGCAGTTGGCGCAGGGCAAAGCCCGGCGCATGGTCGGCGCGTTGTGCGGCCACAAAGCCCGCGAGCTCGTCCTGCGCCACCTGCTGGACGAAGCCGAAGCCGCGCACCCCCGGAAACTCCTGCGCCAGATTGCGCGACAGCACATAGGCGCTAAAGGCTTCGCGGCTGACCTGTGGGTTGGCAGCGAACAGGCCACGCGCACCGTTCATGCCGTAGACCGGCTGGCCGAAGCGCCGTATGACCTCGTCCGAGACCCGCTGCACCGTGCGTGCAAAAGCGGCATCTGCGCGCTCGGATTCCATGCGCTGCATGGACCAGGCGGCCGCCACGCTCAGGGCCAGGCCCAACGCGAACACCAGTGCAGGCAGGGCCAGGCTGGCAAGGTGAAGACGCAGGCGGTGGTTCATCGAAGGGCAGGCAGAGCTGGCCTGCGGCAGGCCGGGGGCGGGTGGGTGCGGCGGTTGCCGGCCCAGGCCGCGTCAACCATCCAAGGTGCAGCCTGCGCGCGGATTGTGCCTACCAGGTGGACGCTTTCAGGCCCTGATAAAGGGCCGGACCCGGCCGTATTTCGGGCGTTGCCCGGGCAGCGCCTGGTGTTCAGCGCCGCTCGACGATGGCCGGCGCCAGGCGCAGTTCCGCCGCACGCAGACGCTCAGCCACGGTGTTGGCTTCGGCCCGGCTGGCATAGGGCCCGGCCTGCAGGCGGTGCAGTCCATGCTCGCTGAAGATGGCCAGCAGCGGTGCCAGCCACTGCAGCTGCCCGCGCAGCTGCTCGGCCAGCCCCGAAGCGCCCACGGCGTCGCGGAACGCGCCAAACTGCAGCCAATAGCCAGCGCTGGCCTGGCGCGTGGCGGGCGCTTGCGCTGGCGCGTCAGACCCCATGGCGGTTGGCGCCATGGCTGGCGAAGGCAGGGCCAAGGGCTCGGTCCTGGCCGGCGGCGCCGCCAGCGGTGCGGCGGCCACCCGCCCACCCTGAGCCTGCCAATGGCCGCTGTGCATGGCCTCGTGCGTGATGCGCTCGACCTCCACCGGCGCCACGCCGCCGAGCACGCCGAGCTTGAGCGCGGCGGTGTAGCTCAGGTCGATCACCCGGTCGGGGTGAAAGGGGCCGCGGTCATTGATGCGCAGCACCACCTCGCGGCCATTGGCCGGGTTGCGCACGCGGGCATAACTGGGCAGCGGCATGGTCTTGTGCGCGCCGGTCATGGCGTACATGTCGTAGGTCTCGCCGTTGGATGTGGGCTGGCCATGGAACTTGCGGCCATACCAGGACGCCAGGCCACGCTCGACCACCACCGGGTCGCCGGTGAGCGGGGTGTAGGCCTGGCCCAGCACCGCGTAGGGCTTGTTCGGTCCGCCGCTGCGCTGGGGCTCCACGCGCGGCACCGCGTCGGGCACCTGGATCAGCCTGGCCGGCGGCCTGGCCTCTGCGCCATCGCTGCCTGGCCTTGGTGGGCTGCTGCAGCCGGCGAGCAGGGTTGCCAGCAAGAGCGCGGCCAGCGGCCCGGCCGGGAGGCGCGGTGTGCGTCCACAGGCAGGTTTTGACAGACGCGGGCTCGGCATGGCCGCAGCCTACATCAGCGGGCCAGCGTCAGACCGATCAGAACTCCAGCGTGTCGCCCGGCTGCATCACCATCACCTTGACCGCGCTGTTGCTGCCCAGGGCCTTGATGAACTCTTCCGGCGTGCCGGGCAGCGCCGGGGTGGTGCCGTAGTGCATGGGCACCACGGCCCTGGCCCTGATCAGGTCGCGCGCGGCCATGGCGGCGTCGGCCGGGTTCATCACGAACTGGCCGCCGCCAATGGGCATCAGCACCAGATCGGGCCTGTACATCTCGCCGATCAGCTTCATGTCGCCGAACACGCCGGTGTCACCCAGGTGCCAGATCTTGAAGCCGTTTTCCAGCTCGATCATGAAGCCGGCCGGCTCGCCGCCGACATGCAGCTCGTCCTTGCCGCTGGCCGGGTTCTTCCAGACCAGCTCCGAGCTGTGCTCGGCGCGGGTCATGGTCACCTTGATGCCCGGGCCGATGGGGGTCACCGTGCCGCTCTTGTTCATGCGGTTGGCCTGCGCCGGGGGCAGGATGCCCAACACCTGCATCGACTGTGCCAGCCCGGCCGGTGCCCACAGCGGCGCGTTGTTCAGCTTGGCCAGCGCCGGCGCATCGGCCATGTGGTCGAAGTGGCCATGCGTGACCAGCACCAGGTCGACCTTGCCCAGCGCCTCCAGCTTCTTGTAGGCCTCGGGCGTCTTGGGGTTGCTGGTCAGCCAGGGGTCGATGACGATCACCTTGCCGCCCGGGCTGGTGATCTTGAACGCGGCCTGGCCCAGCCATTGCACCTGCACCTTGGCCGGCTGGGCCTGGGCCAGCGCGGTGCCGGCCAGGGCCAGTGCGAGCAGGGTGCTGCGGATCCATCGTGTCATCGTCATCGTCATGTGCTGTGCTTTCAGAGGGTGTCAATGGCCGCTGTGGTGGGTGTACACCGGTGCAGGCTGGGTGAAATAGGCATGCAGGATCTGGTAGGCCATGCGGTAGTTCTTCTGCTGGAAGCTGGCATGCGAGATGCCGTTCATCACGCTGAACTGCTTGTCGGCGCTGGGCAGGCGGCAGAAGAAGGCGATCAGGTCGTCCATCGCCGCGATGCCGTCGAACTGGCCGCGCATCACCAGCGTGGGCGCATGGATCTGCAGCGGGTCGACCACCGGCAGCTTGCTGCACATGTCGATGTAGGTGCCGTTGGGCATCGAGTCGTCCAGCGCCAGGATGGCGTCGGCAAAGGCTTCCACGGTGGTCTTGTCGGCGCAATCGGGGTGGTCGCGGTTGAAGATCGAGCGGACGAAGGCGCGGTCGATCGGCCGCCGCTTGCTGGCCATGAACTCGGGCAGCTTCTTGCGCCGCTGTTCCAGCGTGGGCGCGCCGTCGCCGGTCCAGACAAAGGCGTCCAGCGCCAGCCGCGCCACGCGCTCGGGACGGCGCTGGGCAAACAGCGCCGCGCGCAGCGCACCCGACGAGATGCCGTAGGTCAGGAAGCTGCGCACACCCCGGGTGGCGAAAATGTGGTCGGTGGCGGCCTGCAGATCGTCGGCGCCGTTGGCGATGTCGCAATAGATGTCGCGCTGCTTGTCGCTGCGGCCGTAACCTTCCATGTCCACGCACCAGCAGACAAAGCCGCGCTGCGCAAACCAGTCCATCACCGACGAGTCGGGCCGACCCGGCACGCTCAGATCGAAGGTGGGCTGGCTGGCCATCGACGAGCCGTGCACGAACAGCACGGCCGGCTTGCCACCGGGCGAACCGACGAATTTTTCCCACAGGAACAGGCGCACTTCGCCATCGGCGGTGGTCTTGGTGGTCCAGTGTTCCTGGCCGGTGACGGGGTAGTTGCTCACGCTGCTGTCGCTCATGCGGGTCCTTGTTCAGTCAATCCTGGCGCCGGTGTCCTTGACCACGCGCGACCAGCGCTCGCGCTCGTCGCGGAAGAAGGCTGCGAATTCTGCCGCGCCCGAGCCCACTGCCTCGACACCGGCTTCGGCAAAGAAGGCCTTGACCTCGGGTGCGGCCAGGGCGATTTTCAGCTCACGCTGCAGCCGATCAACGATCGCCGGCGATGTGCCCTTGGGTGCCAGCAGGCCCATCCAGACATAGGCAGAGTAGCCCGCCAGGCCGGCCTCGGCCAGCGTGGGCACGTCGGGCAACTGGGTCGACCGTGCGCTGCCGGTGGTGGCCAGCGCGCGCAGCTTGCCGGCGCGGACATGGCCCACCATACCGGCCGTGCCCGGCATGGCCATGGTCACCGTGCCGCCCAGCAGGTCGGTGGTGGCCTGGCCGCTGCCACGGTAGGGCACATGGGTCAGCTGCAGCCCGGCCATGCTGGCGAACATGGCCATGAACAAATGCTGGCCGCTGCCGTTGCCGGACGACGCGTAGTTGAGCTGGCCGGGCCGCGCCTTGGCATAGGCGATCAACTCGGCCACGCTCTTGACCGGCATGGCCGGGTGCACCACCAGCACGCCGGGCTCGCGGCCCAGCAGCGAGATGGCCACAAAGTCTTCCACCGGGTTGAAGCTGAGCCGGGTGTACAGCGACGCGCTGATGGCATTGGTCTGTGACGCCAGCAGCAGTGTGTAGCCGTCGGCCGGGGCCTTGGCCACCATCTCGCTGCCGATGGTGGCGCCCGCACCCGGCTTGTTGTCGATCACCACCTGCTGGCGCAGCTGTCTGGACAGCTCCTGCGCGATGGCCCGCATCGGCCCGTCCACCGCGCCGCCGGGCGAGAACGGCACGATGACCCTGATCGGCCGGTTGGGGTAGTCGGTGCTGGCCACCGTTGCCTGGGCCAGCGCGGGGCTGGCCGCGGCCAGCAGGCCGCACAAGCCCAGCACCAGGCCACACCAGACCGTCAGCAGCCGGGTGGTCGGTGGTTGAAGGCGCGGGGCAAGGGCAGGCGTCATGCGGGGCTCCGGGTCATTCGTCAAAACCGCCCGCCGCGCGCAGCGTGGCCGAGGCGGGCCCGCTCATCAGTGCCAGCAGGGCTTGCGCCAATTCGGCTTGGCTTGCGCCGGTGGCGACCGCCGCGCCGTACAGCGTGGCCAGCTCGAACTGCGGCGGCAGCACGCCCACCAGCATCACGCCTTCGGTGTAGAGGATCTCGCTGACCTGAGTGCAGCCGATCAGACCGGGCTGGCCGACGTCGGCCATGGCCCGCATCGCGGTAGCGCCATTGGGAAAGGTGTGCAGGCGCGGCGCCAGCGCGTCGAAGATGCCCAGTTCGCGCAGTACCTTGGCGAAGTGGATGCCGGCAGTGGCGCGCTCGGGGTCTGGGAAGTAGATGCCCGCTGACGCCAGCAGCGCCGCCTTCAGCGCCTGCGGCGTGGCCAGGTCGGGCAGCGGCGTGCCCAGCGGCACCGCCACGCCGGTGCGTACCCGGCCCAGCGGCGTGATGCTGGCGGCGACCAGCGCGCCTGCTGCGGCCAGGCTGTGCAGCATGGCATCGGTGACGACCATCAGGTCGCAGGCGGCGCCGTCCAGCAGGGCCTGGCGCATCGCACCCACGGCACCGAATTGGCCGGCGATGTCGGCGCCGGTCTGCGCTTTGAAAGGCTCACGCAGGGCCTGGACCAGGCCTTTGGCGGCGCCGGCACAGAGCAGGTTCAGGGTCTTGTTCATCCGGGCTTTCTTGGCGGTGGGCACGGCCCGAGGCAGAGGGCTGTTCGGTCTTCAGTCGACCTTGGCGCCGGAGACTTTCACGATGTGGGCCCACTTCGCGATGTCGGCCTGCAGGTAGCGGTTGAATTCGTCCACGCCCATGGTCATCGCGGTGCTGCCTTGTGCGGTCCAGGCCTTCTGCACCTCGGCGTTGCCGGTGATCTTGGCCAGCTCGGCGTTGAGCTTGCTCACCACCGCAGCCGGCGTGCCCTTGGGTGCCATCAGGCCCAGCCAGATCGTGGCCTCGTAGCCCGGCACACCGGCCACGGACGCGGTGGGCACCGCTGGCAGCGCGGCCGAGCGTTGCCGCCCAGTGGTGGCCAGCGCGCGCACCTTGCCGGTCTTGATGTGCTCGGCCATGGTCGGGATGGCGTCGAACATCAAGTCGACCTGGCCGCCCAGCACGTCGGTGCGGGCGCCGGCGCTGCCCTTGTAGGGCACATGCAGCAGGTCGATGCCGGCTGCGGCCTTGAGCAGCTCGCCGGCCATGTGGTAAGGCGTGCCCGGGCCCGACGAGGCATAGCTCAGCGCACCCGGCCTGGCCTTGGCGGCCCGCAACAGTTCGGGCAGGCTGTTGATTGGCTGCGCAGCCTTGACCACCAGCACCAGGTCGGAAAAGTTGATCGGCGCGATGGGCACGAAGTCGCGCATCAGCTGGAAAGGCTTGTTCGGTATCAGCGACTCGTTGACGGTGTGGGTGTTGGACATCAGCAGCAGCGTGTGCCCGTCGGGGGCGCTCTTGGCCACCGCGTCGGTGCCGATCACCGAGCCGGCGCCAGGCCGGTTGTCGATGATGAAGCTCTGGCCCAGCGCTTCCTGCAGGCGCTGGGCGATGAAACGGCCGAACACGTCGGCCGAGCCACCCGGCGCAAACGGCACGATGATGCGCACCGGCTTGCCGGGATAGTCGTCGGCCAGTGCGCCGCCGGCCAACAGGCACAGGGCGGCGGCGGTCAGGCCCATCAGGCGGCGCAGCGGCGACTTCAGGCGCGAGCTGGACATGGGTGAGTTCTCCTTAATTGGTTCTAATTGGTTGCAAAGGCAGCCAGTGGCGGACCAATGTAGTCGCCGCCCGGGCCAGGGTCAAGGCGGGCTTGCCAGGCCCCGCTGGCCTCAGGATGTCGCAGCGGCCGGCGCGAAGGCGGCTTCGGCCGCAGGGCTCAATGGCCCAGCATGTTGGTGCGCACATGCACCAGGTGGGCCAGGCACAGCGCCCGCGCGCGCTCAGCGTCGCGGTCTTTCAGCGCGGCCACCAGGTCGCGGTGCTCTTGCTGGTATTCCAAGCGCCGCGCGGGCGTGGCGCTGCGGCGCTTGAGCATGCCCCACTCGCCCTGCGCACGCACCTGGTTCATCAGCCTGAACACGCTGGACATGAAGCCGTTGTGCGCCGCGTCGGCAATCGCTTCGTGCAACTGGCCGTCCCAATGCTCGAAGGCTTCCAGCGTGGTCGCCGCCTCGGCCTGGTCATTGCAGTCGTCCATGCGCCTGAAGTCGGCCGCGGTGGCATTGCCGGTGACCATCTCGATCAGCGCGGGCTCGATCACCAAGCGCGCCGTCATCAGCTCGGCCGGGCTGGTGCCCAGCGCGGCGAGGTCGGGCGTGGGTGAGGCCATGCCGGCCAGCAGTGCGGGCGCCTGTTCGCTGACGTAGGTGCCGCTGCCCACGGTCTGGGTGATCAGCCCGACCTGCTTGAATTCCTGCAGCACGCGCCGCACGGTGGACCGTGCCAGGCCGAACTGCTCGCTCAGCGCGCGTTCGGTCGGGATGCGGTGGCCGGCCCGCCACTGGCGGTTGCGCAGCTGGGCAAAGATGGCCTCGCGCAGGGCGGCAGTGGCGTCCATTGAGGGCAAGCGTGTTGGCTGAAGTGGGCCTGAATGGTAGCATTTGGGTCGATTTCCGATCGTGCCAGATTCAGCAGGAGAACCCATGCGCATTGCCAGCTTCATCCACCAAGGCCGCCCGCTTGTGGGCCTGATGTCCGCCGACGCCACCCGGGTCACGCCGCTGGCCTTGAGCGAGGCGCAGGCCCGCCTCGGTGCGCTGGCCTTGATCGAACTGACAGCCTCGGGCATCGACTGGCCGCAAGCTGCCGGCCCCGCGCTGACCTTGGCGGAGGTGCAGTTGTTGGCGCCGTTGCCGCAACCACGCCGCAACCTGTTTTGCGTTGGCCGCAACTACCACGCCCATGCCCGCGAGCTGAGCACCAGCGTGTTCAAGGACAAGGACCCTCATGCGGCCGGCTGGCCGATGGTGTTCACCAAGGTGCCGGAATGCGTGGTGGCCAGCGGCACCACGGTGCGCCTGCCCGGCGCCACCATTTCCAGCCAGATCGACTACGAGGCCGAACTGGCGGTGGTGGTCGGCAAGGGCGGCCGCAACATCGGCCGCGCGGCGGCGATGGGCCATGTGTTCGGCTACACCATCGTCAACGACGTGACCGCGCGCGACGTGCAGATGCGCCATGGCCAGTGGGACCTGGGCAAGAGCTTCGACAGCTTCTGCCCGATGGGCCCCTGGCTGGTCACCGCCGACGAGCTGGACGGCCGCAGCACCCAGGTGCGCTGCTGGGTCACACCGGCCGGTGGCACGGAGGAGTTGCGCCAGGACGCCAACACCCGCGACCTGATCCACGACATCCCATCGCTGATCGAGACCTGCTCGCGCGGCATCACGCTCTACCCCGGCGACATCATCGCCACCGGCACCGCCGCCGGCGTGGGCATGGGCATGACGCCGCAGCGCTGGCTGGGCCACGGCGATGTGGTGCGCATCGCCATCGACGGCCTGGGTGAACTGGTCAACCGCTTTGAGCTGGAGGCTGCATGAACCGGGTGCGCAGATTGCTCGCCACCGCGCTGGCGACGCTGCCAGCCTTGTTGGTTGCCCCGGCACTGGCGCAGGGCAGCTACCCGGACAAGCCGATCACCATGATCGTGCCGTTTCCGCCAGGCGGGCTGGCCGACACCGTGGCCCGGCCGCTGGCCGAAGCACTGTCGCGTGAGCTGAAGCAGCCGGTGGTGATCGAAAACAAGGCCGGCGCGGGCGGCGCCACTGGCAATGGCGCGGCAGCACGTGCGCCCGCCGACGGCTATACCCTGCTGCTGAGCCTGTCGTCGATCAGCATCCTGCCCGAGGCCGACGTGCTGCTGCAGCGCAAGCCGGCCTACACGCTCAGGCAATTCGCGCCCATCGCCCGCTTCACCGCCGACCCCACCGTGCTGGTGGTGCGCGCTGACGCGCCATGGCAGACCCTGGCCGACTTCGTCGCCGACGCGCGACGCCAGCCGGGCAAGTTCAACTACGGCAGCTCGGGCAACTACGGCACCATGCATGTGCCGATGGAACAGCTCAAGGCGAGTGCCGGCTTCAGCATGGTGCACATCCCCTACACCGGCGCCGGCCCAGCCGTGCTGGCGTTGCTGGGCGGCCAGGTCGACGCGGTGGCCAGCGGCCCGGCCACGGTGCTGCAGCAGATCAAGGCGGGCAAGCTGCGCGCGCTGGCGCATTGGGGCGCCAAGCCGCTGGTGTCCATGCCCGAGGTGCCCAGCCTGACCCAGTCCGGCCATGCGGTGCAGTTTGCGCAATGGTCGGCGCTGTTCGTGCCCGCCGGCACGCCCGAGCCGGTGCAGCAGCGCCTGCGCGCCGCCGCCGCCAGGGCGGCCATGGACCCCCAGGTGGTGGCCACCATCAACCGCGCCGGCAGCCCGGTGGAATACCTGGACGCCCCCGAGTTTCAGACCTACTGGGACGCCGACGCGAAGAAGATGGCCGAGGCA
>JANOWE010000183.1:0-56847 GCA_031417735.1 Betaproteobacteria bacterium | reverse complement strand
TCGATGCCGGCCATGATCCGCATCGGCGGCAAGATGTGGGGCGCAGACGGCCGGCCCAAGGACACCAAGGCGGTGATCCCCGAGAGCACCTTTGCCCGCATCTACCAGGAGATGATCAACTTCTGCAAGACCAACGGCAACTTCGATCCGGTGACCATGGGCACGGTGCCCAATGTCGGCCTGATGGCCCAGCAGGCCGAAGAATACGGCTCCCACGACAAGACCTTCGAGCTGGCCGAGGGCGGGCAGGCGCGCATCGTCGACAACGCCACGGGCGACGTGCTGCTGGTGCAGCAGGTCGAAGCGGGCGACATCTGGCGCATGTGCCAGGTCAAGGACGCGCCGATCCAGGACTGGGTCAAGCTGGCCGTGGGTCGGGCCCGCAACGGCGCCATGCCGGCGATCTTCTGGCTCGACCCATACCGCCCGCATGAGGCCGAGCTGATCAGGAAGGTCGAGACCTACCTCAAGGACCACGACACCAGCGGCCTGGACATCCAGATCATGTCGCAGGTGCGGGCCATGCGCTACACGCTGGAGCGGGTGGTGCGCGGTCAGGACACGATCTCGGTCACCGGCAACATCCTGCGCGACTACCTGACCGACCTGTTCCCGATCATGGAGCTGGGCACCAGCGCCAAGATGCTGTCCATCGTTCCGCTGATGGCCGGTGGCGGCATGTACGAGACTGGCGCTGGCGGCTCGGCGCCCAAGCATGTGCAGCAGCTGGTGGAAGAAAACCACCTGCGCTGGGACTCGCTGGGCGAGTTCCTGGCCCTGGCGGTGAGTCTGGAGGACTTGGGGCGCAAGACCGGTAACGGCAAGGCCATGCTGCTGGCCAGGACCCTGGATCAGGCCACCGGCCAGCTGCTCGACAACAACAAAGGCCCGAGCCCCAAGACCGGGCAGCTCGACAACCGGGGCAGCCAGTTCTACCTGGCCCTGTACTGGGCCCAGGCCCTGGCCGGGCAGACCGAAGATGCGCAAATGCAGGCCGCCTTTGCGCCACTGGCCAAGGCCCTGGCCGACGGCGAAGCGGCCATCGTGCAGGAGTTCTCTGCGGTGCAGGGCCAGGCGGTCGACATTGGTGGCTACTACATGGCCGACGATGCCAAGTGCAAGGCCGTGATGCGGCCCAGCGCCACCTTCAACGCCGCGCTGGCGGCGGCTCGGGGCTAGAAGCCTGTCGGGCTTGGGGTCCGCGACCGAGCCGGTCGCCGCAGCGTGCTGCCGACCCTGAATTCAAGTTGCCGCTGAACCGGGCCGATATCCGGACGGACAGCGGGGCCATCTGTGTGGCGCCGCGCTCCGAAGGGGTGAGGCGATGCACGGCAAGTCGGTTGGGGCAAAACAGGGCAGTGCGGCGCGGCGCGTCAAGTGCCAGGCCCGTCCTGCTGGCCGGGTCAGCGCCAGGCTGACCGGCCTGGCGGCGCTGCTGCTGGCCAGCGGCCTGGGTGCCCATGCCGCGCCCGCCGACCTCACCGCGCTGAGCCTGGAACAGCTGATGGACATCAGCGTTGTCGGTGCGTCCAAATACGAGCAAAAGCAGTCGGCGGTGGCGGCGGCGGTGAGCGTGATCACCCGCCAGGAAATCAGCGCCTTTGGCTGGCGCACGCTGGACGAAGCCTTGTCCAGCCTGCCCGGGCTGACCAGCACCTACGACCACCAGTACCGCTTCCTCAGCACCCGGGGCTTCGGCCTGCCGGGTGACTTCACGACCCGGGTGCTGGTCACCATCAACGGCAACCGTTTCAACGACCCGGTCTACGACTTCGGTCCCTTCGGCCGCACCCTGCCCATCGACCTCGACCTGATCGAGCGCATTGAGTTCATTCCCGGCCCGGGTGGCGCGGTGTATGGCCAGAACGCGATGTTCGGCGTGGTCAACCTGGTCACCCGCAGCGGGGCTGAAGTGGCCGGCACCGAACTGGCGCTGGGCCTGCAACGCCCGCAAGGCCAGCGCGAAGGCCGCGCCAGCTGGGGCCGGCGGCTGGCCGACGGCACCGACCTGCTGCTGTCGGTGTCGGGCCTGCGCGCCCAGGGCCAAGACCGCTGGTTCGATTTTGGTGCCACCGGCATGGCTGGCACGGCACGAGGCCAGGACGGCCGGCGCGACCAGGAACTGCTGCTGCGCGCGGCCAGGGGCGGCTGGTCCTTCGACCTGGTGCATGGCCGCCACCGCAAGGACGATCCCGCTGGCACCTTGCTGTCCGACCCGCTGGTGCCCGGCCAGCACCAGGGTGACGCCTACACCGTGGCGCAGCTGCACCACCAGACGGCATTGCTGGACGACCGCCTGCAGCTGTCCAGCCGCTTGTTCATGGGTCGTTATGACTTCAGCAGCACGCTGCGCTACGACGGTACATGGTTCGACATTCCATCGATCGGGGCGTGGCGTGGCGCCGAGTTCGGCCTGGTCTGCAGAGCGCTGCCCGGCCACAAGCTGATGCTGGGCACCGAGCTGCAGCAAAACCAGCGCCAGGACCAGCAGGTCAACGAGATCGGCAACCCGGCCAGCAGGCTGACCATCGCGCGATCAGGTTTTCGCGCCGGCCTGTACCTGCAGGACGAATGGAGCCTGTCGCCCACGCTCACCGCCACGCTGGGCCTGCGCCTGGACCGCAACAACGTCACCGGCAGGCAGACCAGCCCGCGCGCCGCGCTGATCTGGCAGGCCTCTGCCGCCACCACCTTGAAGGCGCTGTATGGCCGTGCGCAGCGTGCGCCCAATGTCTATGAGCGCGACTACGACGATGGCCTGAGCCAGACCGCCAACCCGGCGCTCAAGGGCGAGCGCATCAGCACCGTCGAGCTGGTGGCCGACCACCGTGTGGGCAGCGACCTGAACCTGCGTGCGTCGGTCTACCAGTGGCGCATGCAGGGCCTGATCACGCTGGGCATCGAGCCCGACAGCGGCTTGCCGCAGTACCAGGCCGGCGAGGCGGTGCATGCACGGGGCCTGGAGCTGTCGGCCGACAAGACCTGGCGCGGTGGTGCCCGGCTGCGCGGCAGTGCCAGTTTTCAGAGCGTGACCTATGCCGACGGCCACCCACCTTTGAACTCACCCAAAATTCTGGCCAGGCTGAACTTTTCCAGCCCGCTGGCCTTGGCCCGGCCCTTGCCACCACTGCAGCTGGGCTACGAGCTGCGCTACGACGGGGCACGCCTGACGCTGGCCGGCAACCAGTTGGGGGGTTTTGCGGTGTCCAACCTGCACCTGCGGGCGCAGGGCCCGGCCCCCGGTTTGACGCTGTCGCTGAGCCTGCAGAACCTGTTCAACAAGCGCTATGCCCAGCCTGGCGCCGAGACCAACTGGCAGAACGCGCTGGCCCAGGATGGCCGCGGTGTCGGCCTGACCGCCCGCTACCGGTTCTGACCCGCCGACCATGCGCCATCGCCGCAGAAGCCTTTTGCTCACCACCCGGCGCCGCTGTGCCGTGGGTCTGCTGGCCCTGGTGCCGGCCCTGCCGGGTCTGGCCTCGACCTTGGACCTGGCGACCGTGCTGCGGCTGCCGCTGGAGGCCTTGCTGACCCTGCGCGCCGTGCCTGCGGCTGCGGCGGCGACACCGGCGGTCACCGAGCGCCTCGCGCCGAAGCCCCTGCGCGCAGGCAGCAAGCCATGAGACCGACGCTACAAGGCCTGCTGGCTGCTCTGGGTCTGAGCCTGGCGCTGTTGTTCACGGCCAGTGCCCGCGCCACCGACCTGCCCGAGTACCGGCTCAAGTCGGCCTTCATCTTCAATTTCATCGTCTACACCGAATGGCCGTCCAGCACGGCCAACAAGCTGTTCCTGTGCATCCAGGGCACCGACCCCTTTGGCGCCGAAGTCGACGGTCTCAACGGCAAGGCCGCTGCCGGCCGCACGCTGACCGTGCTGCGCAAAGCGGTGGGTGAGTCGCTGGCTGACTGCGATGTGGTGTTCGTGGCCGCCTCGGCGATGGCGCCGTTGCCGCGAACACTGGACAGCCTGCGCCGACGCCCGGTGCTGACCCTGGCCGACAGCCCCGGCGCCATGCGCCAGGGTGTGATGCTGAACATGAACATGGCCGGCGACAAGGTCAGCTTCGAGGCCAACCTGCTGGCCGCGCGCAGTGCCGGCCTGAACCTGAGCTCCAAGCTGCTGCGCCTGGCCACCGAGGTGCAGCAATGAGCAGAACGCTGAGTCTGAGCCGATTGCTGCGCCGCATCAACCTGATCGGTCTGGCCGCCACGGCCGGCATCGTGGCGCTGGTGGTGGTGGTCAGCAGTTTCAGCCTGGGCCTGTGGGATCTGCTGGCCTCGGCTCAGGTCCAGGCCCGGTTGCTGGCCGAGAACGCGGCGGCGCCCTTGGCCTTTCAAGACCGGGCTGCCGCGGGCGAGTTGCTGGCGTCGCTGAAACACTCACCCGACGTGGGCCTGGCCGCGCTGCATGGCCGCGACGGCGCTCTCTTGGCCAGCTTCCAGCGCCAGGGCGCCGCGGCGGTGGCCGGCCTGCTCGGCACCCAGTGGGTCGCACAGCCTGAGACCCAGGGCCTGCAGGTCGGCCTGGGCTCGGTGCGGCTGCGCCAGCCGGTGTTTTTTGACAAGGCCGTTGCCGGCCAGCTGATGCTCAGCATCGACCTGGCCCGGCTGTACCGCCAGACCGCCTGGTTGCTGCTGGCCACTTTGGCGGCAGCGGTGGCAGCGCTGCTGGCCAGCAGCTGGCTGCTGCGCCGGCTCAATGCCGCCGTGCTGGCGCCGCTAAAGGCCTTGACCCGGCTGATGGCAGGGGTCGGTGAGGACGGCGACTATGGCCGCCGCGCCGCTGATGGCAGGGTGGCCGAGCTCAACAGCCTGGGCCAGGGCCTGAACGCCATGCTGGTGCAGATCCAGGAACGCGACGAGCGGCTGGCCGCACAGCGCGACCATCTGGAAGAGCAGGTGGCCGCGCGCACCGCCCAGCTGCAGCGCGCCAAGGAGCTGGCCGAGGCCGCCAGCCAGGCCAAGAGTGAGTTTCTGGCCACCATGAGCCACGAGATCCGCACGCCGATGAACGGCGTGCTGGGCATGAACGAGCTGCTCATCGACAGCCCGCTGTCGCCACAGCAGCTGGGCTGGGCCGAAGCGGTGCAGAGCTCCGGCCGCCACCTGCTCAGCGTGATCAACGACATCCTGGACTACGCCAAGGTCGAGTCGGGTCAGCTGGAGCTGGAGCAGATCGACTTCAACCTGGCCGACACGGTGGAAGAAGCCGCAGCCATGTTCGCCCAACCCGCCGAGGCCAAGGGCCTGGAGCTGGCGGTGCAGGTCCTGCCGGCCAACGCCGACCTGGCGCTGCGAGGCGACCCGCTGCGTCTGCGCCAGGTGGTGTGCAACCTGATCAGCAACGCCTGCAAGTTCACCGAGGAGGGCGAGGTGGTGGTGCGCGTGCTGCTGCAGGGCGTCAGCGACGGCCAGGCGGCGGTGCAGATTCGGGTCGAGGACACCGGCATGGGCGTGCCGCCCGGCGCGCTCGACAAGATCTTCGAGCACTTTTCACAGGCCGACGGTTCGACCTCCCGCCGCTATGGCGGCACCGGCCTGGGCCTGGCCATCTGCCGCCGGCTGCTGGGCCTGATGGGCGGGCGCATCCGGGTCGAGAGCCCTCCGGGCCAGGGCGCGAGCTTCATCGTCGACTTGCGGCTGCCGCTGGTCCAGGCCGGCACGCCCGCGCCGCAGGACACGGCCACGCTGCAGGGCCGGCGGGTGCTGGTGGTGGACGACAACCAGACCAACCGCGAGATCCTGTGTCAGCAGCTCCAGGGCTGGGGCATGGACGTGCACTGCGTGGAAGGCGGCGCCCAGGCGCTGCTGGCCATGGCTGACGCCGCCCGGCAGCAGCGGTCCTTTGCGCTGGCCGTGCTGGACATGCACATGCCGGCGATGGACGGCCTGCAACTGGCCCAGGCCATCCAGGCCGAGCCGGCGCTCGCGGCCACGCGGCTGATGATGCTGAGCTCGACCTTTTGCAACGCCGACGCCGCCACCCGCGCCGCGGCCGGCATTGCGCGCTACCTGAACAAGCCGGCGCGCCGGGCCGACCTGCTGCGTGCGGTGCAGGGCCTGCTGGCCGGCACCGACGCGTGGTGTACGGCGCATCGCGGTGTGGACACTGCGGCCGGCGCACTGACCGGCCAGGTCCTGGGCCAAGGCCTGCAACAACTGCAGGGTCATGTGTTGCTGGTCGAAGACAACCCGATCAACCAGGGTGTGGCCAAGGCCATGCTGGCCAAGCTGGGCCTGAGCTGGCAGGTCGCAGACGACGGCGCTCAGGCCCTGCAGGCGATGCAGTTGGCGCAGGCCGCCCTCGGTCCGAACATTGACCTGGTGCTGATGGACTGCCAGATGCCGGTGATGGATGGCTTCGAGGCCACCGCCGCGATCCGCGACCTGCCCGGGCGCCACGCGGGGGTGATGCCCATCGTGGCCTTGACCGCCAACACCATGCCCGGTGACGAGCAGCGTTGTCGCGATGCGGGCATGGACGGCTTTCTGGCCAAGCCCTATACCTTGTCGGCACTGCGGGCCTGTTTGTCGCGCTGGCTGGCGCCTCAGCCAGCCAGCAGCGCAGCGCCGATGCCGCCGGCTGGCGGGCCTGCGGTGTCGCCGGTCAGCCTGCCGCCTGACACCGTGCCCATCAACGCCAAAGCCATCGCTGCGCTGCGCAAGCTGGACGATCCCGGCAGCAGCACGCTGCTGCAGCAGCTGGTGGACTCGTTCGCGGCCCAGGCCGAACCCAAGCTGGCGCTGCTGAGTCAGGCGCTGGCCCGTTCAGACGGAAAGCAGCTGGCGCAGACCGCCCATTCGATGAAGTCTGGCGCTGCCAACCTGGGCGCTGAGACCTTGGCCGCCTGCTGTCGCGAGTTGGAACTGTGCGGCCGGCAGGGCCGCCTGGACGACGCACGAGCGCTGTTGGCGCCGACCCGAGCTGCGCAGCAGCTGGCCCTGCGAGCCTTGCAGGAACTGGTGCTTGAGACGACATGAACTACAAGGGGCTGAGCATTCTGGTCGTGGACGACGATGCCGACGCGCGGCTGATCATGCGTGCCGCGCTGCGCAAGGCCGGCTTCGAGGTGCGGCTGGCCGAGGGCGGCCAGGACGCGCTGGACCAGTTTGCGGCCCTGCCGGCCGACATGGTGATGCTGGACGTCGACATGCCCGGTGGCCTGGGCGGCAATGAGGTCTGCGCCATGCTGAGGGCGCAGGCCGGACCGCTGCTGCCCATCGTCATGGTCACCGGCATGGACGACATCCATTCGGTCGAGGTGGCCTACCGGCAGGGCGCCACCGACTTCATCGCCAAGCCGGTGAACTGGGCCACGCTGGGCCACCGCGTGCGCTACCTGTTCCGGGGCCGGCAGGCGCTGCAAGACCTGCAACTGGCGCAGGCCCGCAACGAAGCCATCCTCAGCGCCATCCCCGACGTGCTGTTCGAGATCGACATCGACGGTCGCTGCGTCGATTGCCGTGCCCCGCAAGGCAATGCGCTGGGTGTGACGCCGCAGCGCCTGCTGGGCCGCAGGCTGTACGAGGTGATGCCGGCGGCGGCAGTCGACCCCGCCATGGTCGCGCTGCACCAGGCGCAGATCAACGGCACGGCCATCAGTGCGCCGTTCGAGCTGCAGATGGCCATCGGTCGGCGCTGGTTCGAGCTGTCGGTGGCGCGCAAGACCATGCTGGCCGGTGAGGGTCCGCACTTCATCGTGCTGGCGCGCGACGTCACCGAGCGCAAACTGGCCGAGGCCCAGATCGCGCGCCTGGCCTATTTCGACAGCCTGACCGGCCTGCCCAACCGGCAGTCGTTTCTGGCCAGGGTCGACCGCGAGATTCGCCGCTCAGGCCGGCATGGCATGCGGCTGGCCGTGCTGTTCATGGACCTGGACGGTTTCAAGTCCATCAACGACACCCTGGGCCATGCCGCCGGCGACCTGGTGCTGCAGTGGGCGGCCGACCGGCTGCGCGACGGCATTCGCCCGACCGACATGCTGTCGCGCCCGATGGCGCTGGACGACGTGGTGGTGGCCGAGTCGAGCGACGACAGTGCGCTGGCGCGCCTGGGCGGTGACGAATTCACTGCGCTGATACGCGACATCGACCACCCGCAGGACGCGATGGCGGTGGCCCTGCGCATCGGCGAGAACATGCGTCGGCCCTTTGTGCTGGAAGGCCGCGAAATCGCGCTGACCACCAGCATCGGCATCGCCATCTACCCCGACGACGGGCCTGACGCCGCCACCCTGCTCAAGCATGCCGACACGGCGATGTACCACGCCAAGCGCAATGGGCGTGACAAGGCCCAGGTCTACAGCGCCTCGCTCACCGATGCGCTGCTGCAGCGCCTGGCGATGGACACGCAGCTGCGCAGCGCGCTGCAGCGTCAGCAGTTTCAGCTGCTCTACCAGCCGCAGGTTGACGCGCGCAGCGGGCGCATGCGCTCGGTCGAGGCGCTCATCCGCTGGCAGCACCCCACGCGCGGTCTGGTCTCGCCGCTGCAGTTCATTCCGCTGGCCGAAGAAAATGGCCTCATCGTGCAGATCGGCCTGTGGGTGCTGCGCACCGCCTGCGCCGACGCAGCGCAGTGGCCGGTGACCGACCCGCCGCTGGGCGTGGCGGTGAACCTGTCGCCGCTGCAGTTTGCCGCGCCAGACCTGCCCCAGACCATTGCCCGCGTGCTGGCCGAGACCGGCCTGGCGCCCGAGCGCCTGGAACTGGAGATCACCGAGGGCCTGCTGATGGAAAACACCAGCGCCACCCAGGCCACGCTGCTGGCCATCCGCGCGCTGGGCGTGCGCATCGCGCTGGACGATTTCGGCACCGGCTACTCGTCACTGGCCTACCTCACGCGCATGCCGATCGGCCACCTGAAGATCGACCGCTGCTTTATCACCGGCCTGCTCGACGGTGGCGACGGCGCGGCCATCGTGCGCGCGGTGCTGGCCATGGCCCACAGCCTGGGCATGCAGGTCACCGCCGAGGGCGTGGAGACGGCGGCCCAGGCCCAGGCGCTGACCGAGATGGGCTGTGACCTGCTGCAGGGCTTCCACTTCAGCCGGCCGGTGCCGGCGCAGCGGCTGGCTGCCCTGCTGAGCGCAGGCTGGCCGCCGCCCTCGGGTCTCAAGCTGCTGCACACCCAAGCGGCTTGAACGGGCCTCAGGCCGCCCGGCCCTGCCGCGACGGCAGTGTGGCCGCCAGCTCGGGCAGGTCCACCATCACCGGTGCGCCGGGCGAGCTGCAGCCGGCGTCGCAGCAGCGGCCGGGCTGACGCTTGCGGGTGATCGGGCGCGGTTCGTCGGCTTTGCCTTCGGCAGCCAGGCCACGTTCCAGCAACCGTTCCACCAGGTCGACCTTGTTGCCCAGCGGGTACTGGCGCCAGATCTCCTGCTTCATCGCCGCCGGTGAACCACCGCCGTGCAGGCTGATCACGCTGGTCCAGCCGCCCTGGTAGCCCACGGTCAGGTCTTCGATGAAGCGCGCCACCTCGATGCGCTGGGCATAGGGCACATCGGGGTTGGCGCGCAGCACCTCGGCCAGGCTGGCGGCGGTGTCGGGGTTGTGGTCTTCGTCGGGGCCGGGCAGGGTGGCGATCAGCCCGCCGCTGACAGTGTGCGCCAGGCGGTGCATGTCGTAGATCTTGGTCGCCAGCAGCAGCTTGCCGATGTTGGCAAATACCGGGTCGGGCATCAGGATGCCGCTGGCGGCGTCGGGCCGGGCGTAGACGCTGGCGGCCACGCCGCAGGCGAAGAAACCTTCGACGATGCTGATCAGCTGCACCATCTCCTCGCGCAAATGGCCTGGCGTGCCGGGGTCGAAGCCATTGGCCTCGCACATCAACGCGCCCGCGCCGATCAGCAGGTCGCCAAAGCCGGCCCGCGCGGCTATGCAGGTGTGGCGGTGGTGGGTGGCATAGCTGTGGGTCAGGTGGCCCGAGTGTTCCCATTCGCCGGCCAGGAACACACGGTCCATCGGCACGAACACACGGTCGAACAGGCACACGCCCGTGCTCTGGCCGAACTTGCGCGAGAACAGCGCATCGCCATGCTCCAGCTTCTCGCCGGGGCGGCCGGCGGGGCGGGCGACGATGGTCAGGCCGGGTGCGTCGATCGGCACCGCGCAGCACACGGCAAAGTCGGCATCCGCCGCCGTCATGTTGCGGCTGGGCATGACCAGCAGTTCGTGCACATAGGGCGCGGCAGTGACGATGGCCTTGGTGCCGCTGATGACGATGCCGTGAACGCCGTTGTGCACCGCATGGTGCTCGACGATGTGCAGGTAGCTGTCGGGGTTGGCCTGCTGGTGCGGGCGGCGGCTGCGGTCGCCCTTGGCGTCGGTCATGGCCACACCCAGGCTCAGGTCTTCGCGCTGCACGCGGTGCAGGTAGTCCAGCCAGCGGCCGCTGGCCTCGCCCTGGCCCCGCGGCCGGCCGGCGGCGTCGTCCAGGCGCGCGGCCAGCTGGCCGACGGCGTTGAGCCCGTCCTGCGTCAGGTAGCGCTGCGCACAGCCGCTTTCCTGGCAGACCAGGCGCACCGCCTCCAGCTTGTTCAGCAGGTCGGCGCTGTTGGTGTTGATGTGGGTGAAGCGGTTCACCCGCTGGCCGCTGCTGAGCTGCACGGCGGTCATCAGCGGCGCGTAGCGCGGCTGCTGGGCAAAGTCATAGGTCAGCGCCAGCGCGTTGATGCCGGGTTGCAGCGCGCGCTCATCGGCCACGCTGGCCACGGCCCGGCCGTCGACAAACACGCGCGGCCTGTAGCGGCGCAGCGATTCGCGGAAGTCGGCGCCGGTCATCAGGGCCGGAGGGGCGGCGGCAGCCGGGGCAGTGTCGTTGGGGATTTCGACGTGGCTCATTGGGGGCTTTCAGCAGGGTCGTGGGCAGCACACGGACGTCGCGGCAACGCCGCTGCGCCAGCGGCAGGGTCAGGTGGTTGATGCGCCGCTGCCGGCCACGACCGCGCAGCCGTTGATGCGCCAGCTGCCGTCGGGCTGGCGCTGCAACTGGTAGGTCGCCAGCCAGCGCCGGCCGCCGCGGTCGGTCAGCTGCACCACCTGCAGCACCAGGCCGGGCTGGTCGTCCGGCACGGGCACAAAGAACGCGGTGCTGGCCGGCGCCAACACCATCGGGTAGCCCAGGCGGACCATGGCCATGAAATTCTCGGCCGTGCCGAACTGGCGGTGGATGTCGGCAGAGGCGTACGAGAAGGCCCGCCGGGCGTCACCCTGGGCCATGGCCTGCAGCTGGGCTTCGACCAGTGCGCGGATCGCGCTGGCGTCGGCGGCGGCCACAGGTTCGGTGGCGCCGGCCGGCGCCAACACCCAGCTCAGCGTGGTGCCGATCAGCAGCGCTCGGCGGTGGCGCTTCATGCCAGCACCCGCCCGCCCAGCGCCTGGCGCAACAGCGCGCTGGCCTGCAAGCGGCCGACCAGGGTGCCGTTCCAGTTGCGCAGCGGCACATCGAGCAGGTCGGCGACGAAGCCCGCTTCAGCCTCGTCGAGCCGCACTTTGGCGGCGATCACGGCGGCCATCACCACTTCGGCCGCACGGGCGTTGTTGCCGTCGTCGAGCTTGATCGCCACGCCCAGGTCGGCCTCGGGCAGGGCGGCGCAATAAACGCCCTCGGCGCCGACCTTGCAGAACACGCGCTGGCCCAGACGCTCCATCACCCGGGTATCAAAACGGCCCGTGCCGGCGACAAAAAACGGCGCGTTGGCCACCGCCTGGCGCAGCCGCAGCGCGGCGCGGGCATGCTCCCCCGACAGACCGGCGCCGCCCGCCACACGGGCAAAGCCCAGCGCCAGCGCGCGCAGCGGCATGGCATAGGTGGGGATCGAGCAGCCGTCAATGCCCACCGGCGCATGGGCCAGGTCGGTGCCGGTGGCTGCGGCCAGCGCGGCCGTGACCTCGCGCATCACCGGGTGTTGCGCGCCGATGTAGCCACGCACAAAAGCCGCCGGGTCCAGGCCCGCCTGGCGTGCCAGCAAACAGCCCAGGCAGACAAAACCGGCATGCTTGCCCGAGCAGTTGTTGTTCAGCGCGCTGGGTTGGCCGCCGGTCGCCGCCATGGCCTTGATCGCGGCGTCGTTGTAGGGCCAGTGGGCGCCGCATTCCAGGGCGCCCGCGTCCAGCCCGGCCTTGGCCAGCATCGCCGCGGCGGTGCTGGCGTGGCGTGGCTCGCCGCCGTGTGAGGCGCATGCCAGCGCCAGTTCGTCGTCGTTCAGGCCCAGCGCTTCGGCCGCGCCACTGGCCACCAGCGGCAGCGCCTGCAAGACCTTGACGGCCGAGCGCGGAAACACCGGCCGGTCCACGTCGCCCAGGGCCAGCACCAGGCTGCCGTCACCGTCGACGATGGCCAGCGCGCCACGGTGGAAGGACTCGATCGTGCTGCCACGCAGCACGTTGACCAGATCGGGGTTCAGGCTGTTCACGGTGGCTCGGCGGGAGTGGAGCGCCACTGTAGCGCCCGCCGCCAGCCGCAGGTGGCGACGGCACAATCACCCCATGCCGCCCACCGCCATTGCCCTGGTTCTGCTGGCCGGGCTGCTGCACGCGGGCTGGAACATCGTGGCCAAGAAGGCCGGCGGTGGCCGCCACTTTGTGCTGATGGGCGCAGTGATGATCGTGCTGCTGTGGGCGCCACTGGGCCTGTGGCTGAGCTGGCGCGACGCGCCTGCCTGGGGCCTGTTGCCCTGGGTCTTCCTGGCCGCCAGCGCGCTGGTCCATGTGCTGTATTTCAAGGTGCTGCTGGCGGGTTACCGCGCGTCCGACCTGACCGTGGTCTACCCGGTGGCGCGTGGCAGCGGGCCGCTGGTGAGCTCGGCCGGGGCGGTGCTGTGGTTCGGTGAATCCATCAGCGCATTGGGCATGGCCGGCGTGCTGGCCATCACCGGTGGCGTGTTCCTGATCGCCGGCGGGCCGGCCTTGCTGGGCCGGGCCCAAGAGCCGGCGCAGCGCCAGCGCGTGCTGGCCGGTGTGCGCTGGGGCAGCGCCACCGGCCTGCTGATCGCCTGCTACACGCTGATCGACGGTTATGCGGTCAAGGTGCTGCTGATCTCGCCCATCCTGGTCGACTACCTGGGCAATGTGCTGCGTATTCCGCTGCTGCTGCCCGGCGCGCTGGCCGACCGCGCCGGCTTCATGCGCGACCTGCGCACGCAGTGGAAGGCCGCGCTGGTGCTGGCCACCTTCAGCCCTGTGGCCTATGCGATGGTGCTGTATGCGGTGCAGATGGCACCGCTGTCGCATGTGGCGCCGGCGCGCGAGGTCTCGATGTTGTTCGCTGCGCTGCTGGGCGGGCATTTGCTGGGCGAGGCCGACCGTGGCCCGCGGCTGCTGGGCGCGGCCTGCATGGCCACGGGTGTGGTGTTGCTGGCGTGGTGATTCGCGGGCGGCGAGCCGGATCGCCAACAATCGTGGCCAATGAACCCATCAGCAGCCACTGACCAGCGCCTGACTGCGCTGGAAATCAAGGCCAGTTTTGCCGACGACCTGCTCGACCACCTGAACCGCCAGGTGGCGCAGCAGCAGGACCAGATCGACCTGTTGCTGCGCGAGATCGCCAGGCTGCGCCGGCAGCTGCCTGCCGACGAGGTCGGCGCGTCGCACGACCCGCGCGACGAATTGCCGCCGCACTACTGATGGCCGCCGACAGCCAAGCCCTGCTGGGGGTGGACTTCTCCAGCCGGCCCAGCCCGCGCAAGCCCATCGTGCTGGCCCAGGGCCGGCTGCAGGGCGCGGCCGTGCAACTCACAGCGCTGCAGCGTCTGCCCACCCTGGCGGCCTTGGCCGAACTGCTGGCCATGCCCGGGCCCTGGGTCGGCGGCTTCGACCTGCCGTTCGGCCTGCCGCGCGAGCTGGTGCAGGCCCTGGGCTGGCCGGCCGACTGGTCGGCTTGCATGGACCACTACGCCGCGCTGGAACGGCCCGCCATCCGCGACCTGTTCGCCGCGTTCTGCGACGCACGCCCGGCCGGCGGCAAGTTTGCCCACCGAGCCTGTGACGGTCCGGCCGGGTCCAGCCCGTCGATGAAATGGGTCAACCCGCCGGTGGCCTGGATGCTGCACGCCGGCCTGCCGCTGTTGCGCGGGTCCGGCCTGTGGCTGCCCGCGCACCAACTGCCGCCGCCCACGCCAGATGCGACGGCCCGGGTCGCGCTGGAGGCCTACCCTGGCCTGCTGGCACGCGAGCTGATCGGCCGCCGGCCTTACAAGAGCGACGACAAGGCCAAACAGACTGCCGACAGGCTGATCGCGCGCAAGGACATCGTCGAGGCCGTGGAGCAGGGCCGCACCCGGCTGGGTCTGCGCCTGCGCCTGAGCGCGGCGCAGCGCGACACCCTCGCGGCCGACCCCAGCGGCGACGCACTCGACGCCGTGCTGTGCCTGCTGCAGGCCGGCTGGGCCGTGCGTCAGCCAGGCTGGGGCCTGCCGCCGGGCGTGGACCCGCTGGAGGGCTGGATCACCAGCGCCTGAACCGCCTGAATTGCCATGTGGGCAGCGCTGACTGGGGAACACCTACACGACATCCAGAGGCGCACTTTCGTATGATGATCAGTTGCAGCGACAGACTCCCTGACGCTGCCTGCGGGCATGCCTTTGGCCCTGACTGCTGCACCGCACCTCTGCACAGCGCTGTCGGTCTTGAGTGCCTGCCCCCACCCTGGCTGAATCGGAGCATGAGTTGACCCGGCATTCCCCTCTGACGGCGCTGCTGCGCACCCTGCCCACCACGCTGGCCCTGAGCACCGTCGCGGCCCTGCTCGCCGGCCTGGCCAGCGCCACGCTGCAGGCGGCCGAACCCACGGCCGCTGGCGCTTCTGCCTCAGCCGGGGCGGCGGCCTCCACGGCGGCCTCTGCGCCTTCAGCAGCCGCCTCGGCACCCCCGGTCAGCGTGACCCTGGTGCGCGCCGCGCCGCGCGACTTCACCATCACGCTGGAGGCCAGCGGCACCGTGGTGCCGCTGAGCAGCGTGGAGGTCAAGCCCCAGGTCAGCAGCCAGCTGCTGCAGGTGCATGTCAAGGAAGGCCAGTTCGTCAAGGCCGGCCAGCTGCTGTTCACGCTGGACGCGCGGGTGGAAGAGGCCAACCTGAAAAAGGCCCAGGCCCAGTTGCTCAAGGACGAGACCACGCTGGCCGATGCGCGACGCCAGCTCGCGCGCAGCAAGGAACTGGTGGCGCAGAACTTCATCTCTCAGGTCGCGGTCGACACCGCGCAGGCCAATGTCGACGCGCAGCAGGCGGTGCTGGCCGCCGACCGCGCCGCCATCGACGCGGTCAGGGCCCAGCTGTCCTACAGCCGCATCAGCGCGCCCGGTGCCGGGCGCATCGGCCCGGTGGCGGTGTTCGTCGGCAGCAGCGTCTCGCCCAGCGGCCCGGCGCTGCTGACCATCACCCAGATCGACCCGGTGGCGGTGGCCTTCAGCCTGCCGCAGCGCAACCTGGCCGATGCCCTGGCCGCGCTGGGTGCAGGCAGTGGCGCTGGCAAACCGCCGTCGGCCAGTGGCAAGCGCCCGCCGGCCGCCGACAAAGCGGCCGACAAGGGCGGCGACAAGGGCGCCGACAAGCGCGCAGAGAAGGCCGCTGAACCGGCTGCCGGCGTCCGACCCGGCGCGGGTGGCGACCCGGCCAAGGCCGGTGGCAAAAAGGCCGGCATGTCGGGCGGCGGCGCCAGCCTGGTCACCGCCACCCTGCCGGCCAACCCCGGCGCCACGCCCGTGCTGCTGCAGGGCCGTCTGATCTTTGTTGACAGCACGGTCGACGCCGCGTCGGGCACGGTCAAGGTCAAGGCCCGCTTCGACAACAAGGACCTGGCGCTGTGGCCCGGCGCTTTCGTCAACGTGTCGATGGCGCTGCAGACCCTGCCCGGCGCCATCGTCGTGCCGCAGGCGGCCATCGTGCAGAGCGCGCGCGGCACCATCGTGTTTGTCGCCGACAAGGACAACCGGGCCGCCGCACGGCCGGTCAAGCTGCTGGCCTCGGCCGGCACCGAGGCCGTGGTCTCGGGCCTGAAGCCGGGTGAGCGCGTGGTGCTGGACGGGCGGCAGAACTTGCGCCCGGGCAGCAGCTTGGTCGAGCGCCCGGCCGAAGGCGGGCGCCGCGCCGGCGGGCCGGGCGGCGCCGCTTCGGCCCCTGGCGGCGGCGCTTCGCAGAACGACCCCGCTGCCGCGCCAGGCGGCCAGCGCCCGGCCTCGGGCGGCGGCGCCAGGAGCGCACCATGAACCTGTCCGAGCTGTTCATTCGCCGGCCGGTGATGACGGTGCTGCTGAACATGGCCATCGTCGCCGCCGGTGTCATTGCCTTGGGCAAGCTGCCGGTGGCCGCGCTGCCCAGCTACAACACGCCGGTGATCAACGTCTCGGCCAACCTGGCTGGCGCCAGCCCCGAGACCATGGCCAGCTCGGTGGCGCTGGCGCTCGAGAAGCAGTTTCAGACCATCCCCGGCCTGGCCCTGATCAGCTCGTCCAGCACCCAGGGCAGCACCTCGGTGACGCTGGAATTCGACCAGGGCCGCGACATCGACGCGGCGGCGGTTGACGTGCAGGCCGCGCTGCTGCGCGCCCAGCGCCAGCTGCCGGTGGAAATGACGTCCACGCCCAGCTACCGCAAGGTCAACCCGGCCGATTCACCGGTGCTGTTCATCGCGCTGACCTCACCGGCGATGAGCCCATCCGACCTGCAGGACTATGCCGAGCACCTGATCGCGCCCAGCCTGGCCACGCTGGCCGGCGTGGCCCAGGTCAACATCTTCGGCGCCAAGCGCTATGCGGTGCGCGTGCGCGTGGACCCGCAGGCCCTGGCCGCGCGCAACCTGAGCCTGGACGAGCTGCGCGCCGCGCTGGCCGCAGCCAATGCCAACACCCCGGTGGGCACGCTGGAAGGCCCGCGCCAGACCTTGACGCTGCAGGCCAACAAGCAGCTGCGCAACGCGGCCGAGTTCGCCGACCTGATCGTCAGCGTCAAGGGCGGCAACCCGGTGCGACTGCGCGACGTGGCCGAGGTGCTGGACAGCCTGGAGTCACTCAAGAGCGCGGCCACCTTCAACGGCGAAGCCTCGATCTCGTTGGCTGTGTTCCGCCAGCCCAATGCCAACACGGTGTCGGTGGTGGACGCGGTGCGCGCGGCCGTGCCCGGCTTTCGCGAGCAGCTGCCGCAGTCGGTGCGGCTGGACGTGGTCAACGACCGCTCGGTGTCGATCCGCGCCGCCGTGCACGACGTGACGCTGACGATGATGGGCACCATCGCGCTGGTGGTGCTGGTCATCTTCCTGTTCCTGCGCCGCTTCATGGCCACGGCCATCCCCACGTTGAGCCTGCCGGTGTCGCTGCTGGGCGCGCTGGCCATGCTCTGGGCCTTCGGCTACACCATCGACAACATCTCGCTGCTCGGGCTGACGCTGGCCGTGGGCCTGGTCGTGGACGACGCCATCGTGATGCTGGAAAACATCATGCGCCATGTCGAGAATGGCGTGCCACCGTTCGAGGCCGCGTTGAAAGGCTCACGCGAGGTGGGCTTCACCATCATCTCGATCTCGACCTCGCTGGTGGCGGTGTTCATCCCGATCTTCTTCATGCCGGGCGTCATCGGCCTGCTGTTCCACGAGTTTGCGGTGATCGTCTCGCTGGCCATCGTGGCCTCGGCCTTCGTCTCGCTGACCTTGGTGCCGATGATGGCCAGCCGCTTTCTGAAAGACCAGGCCCACGCCAAGCCGCCGGGCCTGCTGGTGCGGGGCTTCGAGCGCGCCTTCAACGCCATGCTGCGCGGCTACACGCGCTCGCTGGACGCGGCGCTGCGCTGGCGCAAGCTGATGCTGCTGCTGGCGCTGGCCACGGTGGGTGCCACGGGCTGGTTGTTCAACACCATCCCGAAGGGCTTTTTCCCGGAAGAAGACATCGGCCAGATGAACATCAGCACCGAGGCCGCCGAAGACGTGTCCTTCGAGCAGATGCTCAGGCTGCAGGACCGTGTGGCCGCACTGGTGCGCGCCGACCCGGCGGTGGCCACCGTCAGCTCCTTCAACGGTGGCCAGGGTGCGCAGAACACCGGGCGCATGTTCATCAACCTCAAACCTCGCGCTGAACGCCTGCCGATGAAGCAGGTGATCGAGGGCCTGCGCAAGTCGACCCGCAGCGTGGCCGGCATCAGCGTGTTCATGCGGCCGACGCAGAACCTGCAGCTGGGTGGGCGGCCCAGCAAGGCCCAGTACCAGTACATCCTGCAGAGCGTGCAGGCCGGCGAGCTGAACCAGTGGGCGCAGAAGCTGCAGGAACAAATGCGCGACGACCCGCTGTTCCGCGACGTCACCAGCGACGCCCAGCTGCGTGGCCTGCAGGCCAGCCTGGACATCGACCGCACCCGCGCCGCCGCGCTGGGCGTGAACATCGACGCCATCCGCTCGGCGCTGTACTCGGCCTTCGGTGAGCGCCAGGTGTCGACCATCTTCACCACCGCCGACAGCTACCAGGTGATCATGGAACTGGCGCCCGAGGCCAAGGCCGACGAGTCGGGCCTGGGCGGGGTTTATGTGCGGGCGTCCACCGGCGCGCTGGTGCCGCTCACCGCCTTCACCACCGTCAAGCGCACTGTGGGCCCGACCTCGATCAACCATGTCGGCCAACTGCAGGCGGTGACGGTGAGCTTCAACCTGGCGCCGGGCGCGGCGCTGGGCCAGGCCACCGGGCGGATCGACGAGCTGCGGCAGAAGATTGCCCTGCCGGCCTCGGTCATCACCGCCTGGGGCGGTGACGCGGCGGTATTCAAAAGCTCGCAGGGCAGCCAGGTGGTGTTGATCGTGGGCGCGCTGCTGGTCATCTATGTGCTGCTGGGCGTGCTGTACGAGAGCTTCATCCACCCCATCACCATCCTGGCCGGCCTGCCGTCGGCGGCGGTGGGCGCGCTGCTGACGCTGCAGATCTTCGGCATGGACCTGACGCTGATCGCCACCATCGGCATCCTGCTGCTGATCGGCATCGTCAAGAAGAACGCAATCATGATGATCGACTTTGCACTGGACGCGCAGCGCCATGGCGGCATGGCGCCCGAGGTGGCGATCCGCCAGGCCTGCATCCTGCGCTTCCGCCCGATCATGATGACCACCCTGGCCGCGCTGATGGGCGCGGTGCCCATCGCCTTGGGCCTGGGTGCGGGGGCCGAGCTGCGCCAGCCGCTGGGCCTGGCGGTGGTCGGCGGGCTGGTCTTCTCGCAGGCCATCACGCTGTACATCACCCCTGTGATCTATCTCGCGCTCGACCGCTTCAGTGGCAAGGGCCCGGTGACCACGGCCGAGGCGGCCGTGGCGGTGCCGGTGGTTGGCGGCTGAGCGGTCGGCGTCCTACACGGCAAGTCGGCAGTCACCCACAGCGGGGCGCGGGCCAGGGCGGTCAAATCGGTGCTGCTGGCGCCGGCGATGCTGGCACCGACCGCTCGCCCCGAACCCGCCATGAGCCCAGCAGAACCCGCCGAACTGAAACCCGCCACGGTGCCCGACCTGGCCGCCGCGCAAAGCGTCGACCCCTGGCAGGCGCGCTGGCCGCAGGCGAGCGCCATGCCAGGCGTGGCAGCGATCGAATCGGCGGCCGGCGCGCTCAAACTCATCGCCGTGCTGGCGGCGGTGGCGATGCTGTACTTCGGGCGCGACATCTTCTTGCCCTTCGCCGTGGCAGCGCTGCTGGGTTTTGTGCTCGACCCTCTGGTGTCGGCCCTGCGCCGCCTGGGCCTGCCGCGGGTCGGCGCGGTGGCCGCTGTGTTGCTGGCCACGCTGGTGCTGCTGGGGGCGGCGTCGATGCTCATCGGCGGCCAGGAGGTCACGCTGGGCAAGCAGTTGCCCGTCTACCAATCAAACGTTCAAGCCAAACTGCGCGGGTTGCGCCAGACCAGCACCAAGCACGAGGTGCTGGACAATGCCACGCGCATGATCGACGCCGTCAGCGGCGAGCTCAATGCCGCCAAGCAAGAGCTTGACACTGCCGTCAAGCGTGCAAAGCTGCGCTCGGCGATGCGTGTGCAGATCGAACCCGAGCCCCGCGGCGCATGGCAGACCCTGGTCGACTGGGCCGAGCCGGTGCTGGGGCGGCCCGCATGGCCGGGCTGGTGTTGGCGATGTTTCTGCCGCTCGAGCGCAGCAGCATGCGCGACCGCCTGATGCAGCTCGTCGGCGGCGACCTGCACCGCGCCACCGACGCGGTGGGCGAAGCGGGCGAGCGCGTCTGCAAATACCTGGGCATGCAGCTGCTGGCGAACCTGGGCTTTGGCCTGTGGCTCATTGGCGTGCCGGGTGCGCTGCTGTGGAGCCTGCTGGCAGCGCTGCTGCGCTTTGTGCCCTGCCTGTGCAGTTTCAGCACGGCGCCGCAGGCCCAGGTGCGCTATGTGGCGCGGCGGCTGATGCGTCGACAACCCGACCTGCAGGTGCTGGTGGCGCTGTGGAATGCGCCACCCGAGTTGCTGCTGCCGCAGGCGACACAGCAGCTGGGGGTGAGCGCCGTGGCGCACACCCTGGGCGAGGCCGTGGCGCGCATGGTGCACGGCGAGGACGCTGCGCTGGTCCGGCCGGCCCAGGACGCGCCGGTGGGCCCGCAGGACAGGGACCGCCTGCGCGCGCTGGCCCTGAGCGGCGCGCTGGAACCGGCCTTGCGCGACATGTTCGACCGTGCCGCCCAGCGCGCCTCAGACGTCGTCAACATGCCGCTGGCGATGGTCTCGCTGGTCAGCGACGACTGCCAGATCGGGCAGGGCGCGGCGGCCCGTCCCGGTGCCGATCTCGGGTCGGTGCCGGCCTGTCCAGCGCCTGGACCGCGGGCAGCGCGGCGGCCTGAAGCCAAGCGCCACAAGACCATCCACAGCAGGCCATTGAGATGAACCAGCCGCCATCCGCCGTGCCGACCACAGACGCCGACGCCGACGCCGACGCCGACGCCGACAAGACCTGGCTGGCAATGTGGCGTGCGGCCGCCACCGCCTGGCTCGACGACCGCGCACCGAGCATGGGCGCTGCGCTGTCCTACTACACCCTGTTCTCGCTGGCGCCGCTGCTGCTGATCGCGGTCTCGGTCGCTGGCCTGGTGTTCGGCGCAGACGCCGCCCGGGGCGAGATCTTCGGCCAGCTGCGCGGTCTGGTCGGTGAGACGGGAGCGCTCGCTGTGCAGGGCTTGCTCGACAGCGTGAACAAGCCTGCCGACGGCCTGCTCACCGGCCTGCTCGGCGTGGCGCTGCTGCTGGTCGGTGCCACCACCGTGTTTGCCGAACTGCAGGACGCGCTCGACCACATCTGGCGCGCACCGCCGCGCCGGGGCAATGGACTGTGGCAGTTGCTGAAGACGCGGGTGCTGTCCTTCGGCCTGGTGCTGGGACTGGGCTTTCTGCTCATCGTGTCGATGCTGTTCGGTGCCGCAGTGGCCGCGCTGCAGGCCTGGTGGTCGACCAAGTTGGCGGGCTGGGCGGTGGCGCTGCAGGCGATCAACCTGGTCAGCGGCTTCGTGCTGACGACGCTGATGTTCGCGATGATCTACAAACTGATGCCCCGTGTGCGCATCGCCTGGTCGGATGTGTGGGTTGGCGCCTTGTCCACTTCGGCCTTGTTTGCAGTGGGTCGCTGGCTGATTGGCTGGTACCTGGAAAGCGCCGCCGTGGACAGCGGCTTTGGCGCCGCCGGGGCGCTGGTGGTGGTGCTGGTGTGGGTTTATTACGCGGCGCAGATCTTTCTGCTGGGGGCCGAGTTCACCTGGGTCTATGCCCATCAGGCGGGGTCACGGCGCGGCCAGCGGGTGGCGCCGGCTCCGGCGCGCTGAGCCGTCCGCCGGCAGCGGGCGCGATCTGCGCATGGCAGCATCGCGCCATGCGCTCACGATGGCCTGTTGCCGAACCCGACCCCGCCACCGGCATGCTGATGGCTCTGGCCGCAGCCATGCTGTGGGGCAGCACCGGCACGGCGCAAAGCCTGCTGCCGTCGGCCACCTCGCCACTGTGGGTGGCGGCGCTGCGGTTGGCTGGCGCGGCGCTCTTTTTCGCACTGCTGGAGCATGGCCGGCGCTGGGCGGGGGGCGGATCGGCACCGGCCGAGCCGCTGCTGCCGGTGCGCGCGCTGTGGCCGGGCATTGCACTGGCCGGTGGCAGCATGGCGCTGTACAACCTGGCCTTTTTTGCCGGCGTCAAGGCCAGTGGTGTGGCCGTGGGCACGGCGGTGGCCATCGGCAGCGGCCCGGTCTGGGCCGGGCTGCTGCAATGGCTGTGGACCCGGCGCGCACCTGAAGCGTTTTGGTGGGCCGGCACGCTGCTGGCGGTGGCCGGTGGCGCGCTGCTGGCCAGCAGCGGCGGCACCAGCCCTGCTCAGGGGCTGAGCGCCCATGGACTGGCCTTGTGCCTGACGGCTGGCTTCAGCTATGCGCTCTACACCCTGATCTGCCAGCAACTGGTGGCCGCCGCTTCGCCCACCCTGGTCACGCGCTGGGTTTTCACCGTGGCCGCTGCCGTGGCGCTGCCGGTGGCTCTGGCCAGCGGCGGTCAATCGGTTTCTGGCGCCATGGGCTGGGCGGTGGTGGTCTACCTGGGCGTGGTCACCACCGGCGTGGCCTACCTGTTGTTCAGCCATGCGCTGCGCCACATCGCCGCCGCCACCGGTGTCACGCTGGCACTGGTCGAGCCGGTGACGGCGTTCCTGCTCGCCATCCTGGTCGTCAACGAGAGGCCGGCATTGCCGGCCTATGCTGGCGGCGCGCTGGTGCTGGCCGGCCTGCTGGTGGTGGTGTGGGCGGAACGGCGCCGGTGGCGGCGCAGCCCAGACCAAGCACAATGAGTCGACCCTTGACCACGACCCAGGAATGAGGATGGCAGAAACCAGCAAGCCCGCAACCGGTACCGCGCTGATCACCGGAGCCTCGTCGGGCATCGGCGAAGCGCTGGCGGCGCGCTTTGCCCGCGCCGGCCATGACCTGGTGCTGGTCGCACGCAGCGAGGACAAACTCAAGGCATTGTCAAAATCTCTGAGCGCGCAGTTCGGCGTCAAGGCCTGGGTCGCGCCGACCGATCTGACCCAGCCCGACGCACCGGCCCAGTTGCTCGCGGCGATGAAGCGCGCGCGGCGGCCCATCGAGATCCTGGTCAACAACGCCGGTGTGCTCGAACATGGCGACTTTGTGGCCATGGACCCGGCGCGGCACCAGCAGCTGATCGCGCTGAACGTGGCCGGCCTGACCGCGATGCTGGCCCACTTTGTGCCGCCCATGGTCAAGCGCGGCAGCGGCCGGGTGCTCAATGTGGCCTCGATCGCGGCCTTCCAGCCGGTGCCCAGCCTGGCCACCTATGCCGCGACCAAGGCTTATGTGCTGTCGCTGACCGAATCGCTGTCCGAAGAGCTCAAGGGCAAGGGCGTGACGGTCACCGCGCTGTGCCCGGGCATCACCGCCACCCCCATGCTCAGCAGCGCCGCAGCCAGCAGCTCGGAGCTGGGCAAGCTGCCCAAATTTCTCGTCGGTGACGCCGACCATGCGGCCGAAGAAGGCTACAAGGCCTGCATGGCGGGTCGCGTGATCCAGGTGCCAGGCGTGCTGAACCAGGCCGGCATCCTGTCGGCGCGGGCCACCCCGAAATGGCTGTTGCGCCGGGTCAGTGGCGCGCTGGTGCGCGCGCTGCGCCAAGGTGCGACCTGAACCAGGCTCCCACTGCCCCGGCACGGCTCGGCCGGGCCAAGCGCAGCACAGACAAAAGGCGTTGATCGGCATGAACCTGCCCCGGCTTTACGGCACCTCCAAGTCACGCGCCCTGCGTGCGGTCTGGGGCATCGAAGAAGTGGGCATCGCCTACGAGCACCTGCCCGTCCACTACGGGCCTGAATCCAAGACCGCCGAATACCTGGCGGTCAACCCGAATGGCCGCATCCCGACCCTGATCGATGGTGATCTGCGCTTGTTCGAGTCGATGGCGATCAATCTCTACCTGGCCAAGCGCTACGGCGGCGCGCTCTATCCGGCCGATGCCGCCAATGAGGCCATGGCCTGGCAATGGAGCGTCTGGGCCATCAGCGAGATCGAGCCGCTGCAGATGCAGATTGTGGTGCAGACCTACTTCACACCCGAAGACAAGCGCAACCCCAAGGTCGTCCCCGGTGCCACCAAAGCCTTGCAGCGGCCGCTGCGGGTGCTGGACGCGGCGCTGGCCGGCCGCGACTGGTTGGTGGGTGCACAGTTCAGCGTGGCCGACCTGAACGTGGCCTCGGTGATGCATTTGCTCAAGGGCCTGTCGTTCGACTACGCCGAGCATGCCAATGTGCAGCGCTGGGCCGATGCCTGCTACGCCCGCCCGGCGCTGGCGCGAGCCCTGGCCAGAGGCTGAGGCGCCAAGGCTGCCTGGTCGTCGCGCCTGGCACCGGCGCCATGCTGACCGGGCCTGAGCGCGGCGGCTCAGAGCACCAACGCGGGGTCGACCTGGCGCAGCCGGTGGTCCACGTAGTAGCCACCGAACTCGGTGTACTGCAAAAAGCCCCGGCCGCAGGCGGTGCAGGCCCAGACGCTGCAGCGGTTGTACGGGAAGCAGGCCGGGTCCACCGGCGCTTCGGCAGCCCAGTAGCGGCTGCCGGGGCTCTCGGTCAGCGTCGGCTCGTCCTCGCCCGGCGGACGCAGGCTGCCCAGCAGGCGCAGCGCTGGCGGGCCCAGTGGCGCGCTCACCGACTCCCAACCCGCGCAGCGCAAGCGCGCACAGGCACAGTGCGCCGGCCAGACTGAGGCGGGCGGCAGCCGGCGCAGGTCTGGCGCGCCCAGCGGCGGCGGTGGCTCGGCCTGCGCGGCCATTCAATCGGCCACGATGTTGTTGGCCTTGACGACCTTGGCCCAGGTGTCGATCTGGCCCTCGATGAAGGCCTGCGCAGCGGCCGGCGTGCCGGTGTTGACGACGATGCCCTGCGCGGCCAGTTTCTGCGCCACCTCGGGCAGTTTCAGCGCGGCGTTGATCTCGTCGTTCATGCGCTTGACGATGTCGACCGGCGTCTTGGCCGGCGCCAGCACCGCCCACCAGGCCGGCGCGTCGAAGCCGGCAAAGCCACTTTCAGCCACCGTGGGCACGTCGGGCAGGGTGACGCTGCGCTGGCTGGTGGTCACCGCCAGCGGCCGCAGGCGCTGGCTGTCGATGTGCGGCTTGGACACGAAGACCGAGCCGATGGCCACCGGCACATGGCCGGCGATGGCGTCGCTCATCAGCGGGCCGCCGCCGCGGTAGGGCACATGGGTCAGGTAGAGCTTGGCGTTCCTGGCCAGCATGGTCACCGCCAGGTGGCCCAGGCTGCCCGAGCCGATGCTGCCGTAGGCCACGTTCTTGCCGCCGCGTGCCGCCGCCACCAGGTCGGCAAAGGTCTTGTAGGGCGAACTGGCCACGGTGGTGATGACCATCGCGCTGGTGCCGATCAGCGACACGGCGGTCAGGTCGCGCCTGGTGTCGAAGGGCAGGCTGGGGATCAGGCTCGGATTCACACCATGGGTGTCGAAGACCACCGCGAAGGTGTAGCCGTCGGCCGGCGACGCGGCCACCGCGCCGGTGCCGATCGAGCCCGACGCACCGCCCTTGTTGTCGACCACCACGGTCTGGCCCAGTCGCTGCTGCAGCACCGGCGCCAGGATGCGCGCCACCTGGTCGACCGAACCACCGGGCGGGAACACCGCCACCAGCTTGATCGGGCCTTTGGTCGGCCAAGCCTGGGCCTGGGCCTGGGCCGAAAACAGCAGGCCGGCCAGCGCCAGTGTGGCGCTGGACAGGCAGAACGGGCGGCGCAGGTGGGTGCTCATGGCGAACGTCTCTGGGTCAGGTCAAGGGGTTCCGCGCCTGGCAAGGGCCAGTGCAGGGGGCACGGGCACGGGCAAGGGCAAGGGCAGGCATGTTCAGCCTTTCAGTGTGCCGTCAGTGGCCCATCATTGCGGTGTGGAAACCACGCACCGCAGCCTTGGCCTGTCTGTGGCGCCAAAGGGCCATCGCGACGACCGTCGCCTGGGTTAAGGTGAGGTCCTGGCTGCCCTTGGCACCCTGCATTTGCCTCGCAGAGCGCCTCGGCACCCAAGCCCACCGCCCGCGCCCACCGCCCGAAAGGACCCCCGAACACATGCTGTCCGCCGCCAGTCGCGCCCTGCTGTTGACCGACGTGGTGGACAGTACCAAGTTGTCCGTGCACCTTGACGACGAGGTCCTGGCCACGCTGTGGTCGGCGCATGACCGTCTGGCCCGCGACCTGCTGCCACTGCACCAGGGCCGGGAGATCGACAAGACCGACGGCATGCTGCTGATGTTCGACCGTGCGCACGACGCCTTGCAGTACGCGCTGGCCTACCACGACGGTCTGGCCGGCCTGGCCCAGGCGCTGCCTTTTGCGCTGCCGTGGCCGTTCCGCGCCCGCGCCGGCCTGCATGTGGGCCCGGTGGTGTTGCGCGAGAACTCGCCCGAAGACGTGGCGCGCGGCGCCAAGCCCCTGGAGGTGGACGGCCTGGCCAAGCCCACGGCGGCGCGGGTGATGTCGGTGGCCGCGGGCGGACAGACGCTGTTGACCGCCGAGGCCCGCGCGGCCCTGGCCGCGACGCCCCAGCCTGGCGCTGCCGTGCACCTGCAGTCGCATGGCCACTGGCTGCTCAAGGGCGTGGCCACGCCGGTGGAGCTGTTCGAAGCCGGCCGCGACCCGGCCGAGTTCGCCACGCCGGCCGATGCCGACAAGGCTTACCGGGTGGTCGCTGCTGGCGGGCGCTGGCTGCCGGTACGCGAGGTGCCGAACAATCTGCCGGAACAGGCCAGCAGCTTCATTGGCCGCGAGCGTGAGATCGACGAGGTCAAGGCCCTGCTGGTCGACAAGCGACTGGTGACCCTGCTCGGTATGGGCGGCTTGGGCAAGACCCGGCTTTCGCTGCAGGTGGCCGCCGAGCTGCGGGCAGAGTTTGCCGACGGCGTCTGGTTCATCGACCTGTCGCCACTGCGTGACGACGCCCTGGTGGCCAGCGAGACGGCCCAGGTGCTGGGCCTGCGTGAAGAGCCCGGCCGGCCGCTGCTGCAGACGCTGGCGGCCCACCTGGCGAGCAGGCGCATGCTGCTGGTGTTCGACAACTGCGAGCACCTGATCGCTGCCTCGGCCGCGCTGGCCCATGCCCTGGTCAAGGCCGCGCCGGGCCTGCGTTTGATGGCCTCCAGCCGTGAGTTGCTGCGGGTGCCCGGCGAGCATGCCTACCCCATCCACCCGCTGCCGCTGCCGGACAGCGGCGCCGGTCTGGCCGAGCTGCTGGGCTCGGCGGCTGTGCGTTTGTTCATCGAACGGGCCCAGGCGCAGAAGGCCGACTGGCTGCTGACCGAGCAGGACGCGCCGGCCGTGGCCGAGCTGGTGCGTCGGTTGGAGGGCATTCCGCTGGCGCTGGAACTGGCCGCAGCGCGGGTGCGCAGCCTGTCGGTGGCCGACATCAACAAGCGGTTGAACGACCGCTACAAACTGCTCACCGGCGGCAGCCGGGTGCTGCAGCAGCGCCAGCAAACGCTGCGCGCGCTGGTCGACTGGTCCTACGAGCTGCTGCAGCCGCCCGAGCAACTGCTGTTCCAGCGTCTGGGCGTCTTCGTCGGCGGCTTTGCACTGGAGGCGGCCGAAGCGGTGTGTGCCGATGACGATCTCGACAGCCTGGACGTGCTGGACCTGCTGGGCTCGCTGGTGGACAAGTCGCTGGTGATGACCGAGTTTGACGGCAGCGAGGCGCGCTTTCGCATGCTGGAAACCCTGCGCGAGTACGCCAGGGCCAAGCTGGACTCGGGCGACGAGCCCGTTGGCGACGCGCGGGGCACCTTGACCCGGCATTGCCAGCATTTCTTTGACCTGGCCAAGCAGGGCCGTGAGGGCATGCACGGGCCCCAGCAGCGCGAATGGCTGGACCGCCTGGACCTGGAACACGACAACCTGCGCGCGGCGATGTCCTTGGCCCAGCAGGACGGCGAGCTGGCCACCGGCTTCGTGGCACTGAAGATGGCGGTGGCGCTGCAGAATTTCTGGATCATGCGCGGCAGCGCCGGTGAAGGCCGGGCCGTGGCGCGCAGCATGCTGACCCGGCCCGAAGTGTTGGCCATGCCCATGGCCCATGCCCATGCGCTCTACGTCGGCGCTGCACTGGCCCTGACACAGGGCGACCTGCCCGAGGCGCTGGACATGCTGCACGGCTGCCTGCAGCTGCGCCGCAAACTGGCCGCACCCGAAGACCTGGCGGCCACGCTGTCCACCTTGGCTGTGGCCCTGCTCAGCCGTGGCGATGTCGACGGCGCGCACCTTGCCGGTACCGAGGCCGTGGCCCTGCTGCGCTCGTGCGGCAACCGGGTCGGCGAGGCCATCGCGCTGGTGCAGTTGGGCGGGGTGCAGACCCATCGTGGCCAACTGGACGAAGCGCGCCAACACCTGGCTGCGGCGCTGGCCATCGAGCGTGAGATCAAGCACCCGGAAACCGAAGGCGATGCCGAACTGGCACTGGGCAATGTCGAGGTCGAGGCCGGTCGACCCGAGCAGGCCGAGTCACACTACCAGCGCGCGCTGTCCGTGTGCAGCGCGGCGGGTGACCGGCGCGGTGTGGCCGACGCATGCTGGGCCCTGGGGCGGCTGGCAGTCCACGCCGGCGAGCACGCCCAGGCGCTGCCCCTGTTGCGCCAGGCCATGGTCGACTTCGACAACTTCGACATGCGCGGGCCTTGGGCGGGCTGTATCGAGGACATCGCTGAACTGGCCTGGGCCGGCGGTGATGCCGCCTCGGCCGCCGGGTTGCGGGCCGCCGCGCAGCGCCTGCGTGACAGCGCCTACCTGGCCCGATCGCCCCAGGCCGAAGGACGCTGGCAGGCCCTGCAGCCCCTGCTGCTGGCCGCGCTGGGTCGATCGGCAATGGACAGGCTGACGCAAGACGCCCGGCAATGGGACAGTGGCCAGACCAGGCGCCAGGCCTTGGCCGTGGAAGCGGCGCCGCTGGCCCGCGCCTGACTGCCGGCCCCCGGCAGCGCGTTCAAACGCTGCGGCGCAGCCTGCGGCTCACGACCAGCGCGGCCAGCGCGGCCAGTACCAGGGCCGGGCCACCCGGCTCGGGCAGTGGCGTGGTGGCGCTGGTGCCCAGGCCGAGGTAGTTGCCTGCGCCGTCCAGCCGAGCCCCTACAGGCAGACCACTCGCATCCGTCAGCCTGGCAGTACCGTTGTCGTTGTAGCTGACCAGAAACTGCTGCAGCTGGGCCTTGTCGGCCGCGACCGATGGATTGCCGTTGTTGTTGCCCGTCGGGTAGCCAAAGACGTTGTCGCAGAAGGCGCACTCGACCTCGGGCCCGGCCAGGCGAAAGACCATGCCGAACAGGTTGTTCACCGCTGAAGCGGGTGTGGTGTACCAGCCATACACCGGCGTGAGGTACAGGTTCAGGCCCAGGAATCCACCGTCCTGTCGGCCCGCATCGAAGCCCACAACCTGCCCGTTGGTGATCCTGATGTTGTTCACGCCATAACCCGGGCTGACTCCTCCGGCGAAATGGAAATCGATGTTGGTCGAGTTGGCGCTGAGCTGAAAGAAGTCATTGGGGTCGGCCAGACCGGTGTCGTACAGGCGCAGGTAGGCGCTGTTCACGCTGACGCCGGCGCACAGGCCGGCAGGGGAGGTCGAGTAGTCGCCATTGCCCTGGTTGATGCAGGCGTCGGGCACATAGAAGCTGGCCTGCACCTGCCAGGACAGACCCGGCAGGTAGCTGCCGAAGACGGGATCCCAGGCGCCCGTGATCAGACCGGCCTGCGCTACGCCGGGCGCCATTGCCGAAAGGCAAAGTGCGAGGGTGCTGAGGCGACGTGAAGTGCTTGTTGGCTTTGGCATGGCTGTGCTGCTTGTTGTGACCGGCGCGTTGTCCGGTGATGCGGGCCAGCATCAGGGGCATGTCTGGGTTGTCGGGTTATACAGCCCGCTGAGCGATCCGGGCCGGTCGGCCATCCCCCCAAATTAGGGTGTACCGGCAAGCCATGCAGCTCAGCCCGCTTTGGCCGGCGTGGGTGACGCGACCGAGGCGCTGCCGGTGGGCGCTGCCGCGCGCAGCGCCCGGGCCTGGTCGCCAGCGCGCTCGAACTCGGCGCGCAGAAGGGCGATCTGCTGTGTATTCAGCCGCTCGACCTTGCAGTGATCCTGCTGCCAATTGGCCGCGCCCTGCCAGCGAAGTGGCGACGCCAGCGTGCTGCGCGACCGGGTTGCGCTGACCAGAAGTTGCCATGCCAGCTCCAGCATCTGATCCTGCGACGCCACATCGCCCGGCCGGCCGGCGGCGTTGTCCAGCGGAAAGTCGCTGAACAGCAGCCGGGGCACAGCCACGTGTTCGGCGATGTCGCGGGCGCAGCCCAGCAGCACGCTGGGCAGGCCGGCGGCTTCCAGTGCATGGGCGGCGATGGCCAGGCTCTGGTGGCAGACCGGGCAGTTGGCCACCAGCAGCACCGCGTGCACACCGTCGGCCAGGCAGCGGGCCACGATCTCGGGCGCGTCCTGGTCCAGGCTGACGCGCTGGCTGCGGTTGGTGGGCATGCCGTGAAAGCGTGGCGCCACGCTGTGGATGCGGCCGGCATGCGCGGCACGTTTCAGCGCGGCCAGCGCAGCCGCATCGTGTGCGTCAGCGCCGGACGATGGCGCCATGGCTGGCGGCCTCGGTGCTGGCGGCGTAGGCGGCATTGACGCGGCTGAAGCTGACCTCGCGTTCGGCGGCGATGAACTCGCGCAGGCCGTCGATCTGGAACGGGCGCAGTGCGGCCTGGTGGTGCAGTGCAATCTCGGCCGCCAGGGCCCAGTCGACCTGCTCGACCTGCTCGATCTGATCCATCAGCCACAGCGGGGCGGCGTTGGGCACGGCGCTGAGCAGGGCTTGCACGGCCTGATCACGCGGCAGGGCGCTCAGGCGCACCTGCTGCGGCCAGCGGTCGGGCAGTGGCTGCCCGGTGCGCTGGGGTGGCCACAGCAACAGCAGCAGCAGCGGCGCATAGGTTTCGACCACCGGTGCGGCCTGGCCGGCGGTGCTGACAAATTCGGTTCGGCTGTCCAGCACCTGGCGCAGCACGCCAACCCAGGCGCCGCTGACCCAATGGGCCGGCAGGCGCGGGTCGATCGCCGGGCGCAGCTGCAGGCTTTGCGCGTCGGGCTGCCAGACCGGAGCGGCTGCAGCGTCGGCATCGGTCTGCCACTGCTCGGCGGCCTGGTGGCCGGCCTGGCGCATGCTTCTGTCCAGCGCGCGCAAGTCGGTGGGCTTGGGCATGTCCACGGCGGGCAGGGCGATGCCGGGCAGCACCGAGGCCTGGCTGGTCTCGGCCACCAGGTCCACGGGCGGCAGATGCACGTCGGGCCGGCCGGTATCGACGGGCGGCCGGGTGTGCTGGCGCAGGCTGCTGATGTCGACCGCGTCTTCGATGTCGCCGGCCTGCCAGCGGCGGCCGGTCCTGGGTGTGCCACGGCCCGCTGCGCCGCTGTCGGAGGGCTTGCCGTGGCCAGCTTGCGGTACACCGTCCAGGCTGTTCAGGTCGGTCTCACGCCCCGCTGGCGGCGCCGGGTTTGAGCGCATGCGGCGCACAAAGTCGTCCAGCGCATGGGTCGGGTCGTCGTCCGGGCGTTCGGCGGTCATGGGCTGATTCTGCGGCCTTTTGGCCTGGCTGCCGCAGGCGGAGGGGCGGCCATGCAGCGTCCCGCTGCCCTTGGTCTTGCCGTGTCGGGTTGGAGTGATCACCCTAGGGTTTTGACGTGGTTTTGGGTTTCACCCCCTAGACATCCCCGCACACACTGGCGGTCCGGGTGTGAACACACACCAATCAAGTTCTTTAGACCACCGCCACGTTCAACCGTGCATTGAGGAGTCCGACCATGAACCAAACCAAGCTGCACAGCGTCACGCTGCAGACCGTCGCCAACTACCGCCAGGCCGCCGAGCATGTGGTGGGCGCCTACCGTGTCGGCGGACACCGCCTGCTGGCCGTGATCAGCCAGCGTCTGGACCAGGCCGCCCATCTGGGCGCCGGCCGCATTGCGCCGCGACTGGCCGCCGCGCTGCGACGTGCCAACAGCAATGTCAACGGCTATGCCGGCAAGGGCCTGGAGATGGTCAGCAAGGGCACCGAGCGCGCGATCGAGGTCAGCTCGGCTGGCATCACCGCCCAGTTCAGCCGCGTCGCCAAGCTTGCCGCCGACCTTGACAACAGCCTGGTCGCCAATGGCCTGGACGCCGTGGCCCGCATCAGCCTGCCCGGCGCGCAGCTTGCGCTGACCCTGTCGGAGAAAATCGCCAACGGCGCCGACAAGCTGGAGACCGTCACCGCCGGCAAACGCAGCGTTCGCGCCAAGGCCGCCAGCGGCCGCAAGAGCGTCAAGCGCGCGGCCACCAGCGTGCGCAAGCCCGCCGCCAAGCCCGCCGCCAAGGTGCAGAAGACCGTGGTCGACGAGGCCGCCAAGGTGGTGAAGGCCGTCAAGCGTGGCGCGGCCGGCGTGCAGGCCGAGACGGTCAGTGCCGGCAAGCGCGTGCCGCGCAGCGTCAAGCGCGCGGTGGCCAATGCCCCGGCGCCCAAGGTCGCCGCCGTCCAGGTTCGCCGCCCTGCGGTGAAGGCGGCCGCCAAGTCGGTGTCCAAGGCCGCTCGGTCGGTGCAGGACGCGGCCGACAAGACCGCTGCCAAGGCCTGATGGGTCCGGCTTGCCGGGCAGGCCTGATAGGCTTGCCCGGTTTGCTTCACCGGACCTCGCCCATGCGCCAACTCAGCCGGCAAGATGCTGCCTGCCTGTACACCGACACGGTGCACAGCAACCACAACGTCAGCCTGCTGCACATCTTCGACCAGGCCACGGCGCCGGGCGGGGTGGTGCGCTTCAAGGCGATCCTGGCCCAGATCCAGCGTCGGCTGCACCGTTCACCGCTGTTCCGTCAGCGGCTGCAAGGGGTGCCGTTGGGGCTCGACCGGCCGTACTGGGTCGACGACGCGAATTTCGACCTTGAATACCATGTGCGCCACATCGCCCTGCCCAAGCCGGGTGACTGGCGCCAGTTCTGCATCCAGGCCTCGCGCCTGCATGCCCGCCCGCTCGACCTCGACCGCCCGCTGTGGGAGGTCTATGTGATCGAAGGGCTGGACAGTTTTCTGGACCTGCCGGCGGGCAGCTTTGCGCTGCTGCTCAAGACCCACCAGGCTGCGGTTGATCTGGGCCTGCTGGCCGAGCTGAGCGCCGACCTGCTGGACGACAGCGCGGCCAGCCGCATGCCGCCCGCACCGCCCGAGCCCTGGTTTGCCCAGGCCACACCCGGGCCGCTGAGGCTGGCGCGGCGTGGTGCCTGGCGCGCGCTTCGCTCGCCGCTGCGGCTGGCCACGCCGCTGCTCCAACAGGCCTGGCGTGCCGCGCCGGCCACCCTGTCGCGCGCCGGTGGGCTGTTGCTGCAGCCACCAGGCCTGCCGGTCACGCGCTTCAGTTCGGTGGTCTCGCCGCACCGGGTGTTCGAGACCCGGCGCTTTGCCGAATCCGACATCATGGCCATTGCCGGCCTGGTGCCTGGCGCCACCGTCGACGACGTGGTGCTGACACTGTGTGGCGATGCACTGCGCCGCTACCTCCTGGTCCAGCATGAACTGCCGCCCACGCTGGACCTGCAGGCCCAGGTGCACTGGCCACAGGCCGGCGCTGCGGCGCAGCGGCGCCAGGTCACACTGGCCACCACGCTGCCAGACCCGGTGCAAGGCTTGAGCGCGGTCAAGCGCCAACGCCTGGCCGATGCCCGCACCCCGGCAGCCAGCAGCAGCCTGCTGAGCAAGGCCCGCCAATGGCTGGCGCCGGCTTGCAGCAAGCCGGGTCAACCCGCTGGCCTGCCGCTGACCCTGGCCAATGCCCGCATCACCATGCTGCCGGCCCAGGCCGAGCCCTTGTATTTGTGCGGCGCACGCCTGTGCTACGTCTCGGCCATCCTGCCGATTCAGGATGGCCTGGGCCTGGCCTTTGCCGTCAACCGCTACGACGGACTGCTGGTGATCTCGCCCACCAGCTGCCGTGAACTGCTGCCCGACCCCGACCTGCTGGCGCAATGCCTGCGCGACAGTTTTCAGGACCTGCTGGCCTTGGCACAAGGCAAGGCCGTGGCGGTGGTCACCCCGACCAAGCCCCAGGCGGCCCCAGCGCGCAGTCGCCGGGTGGTCAAGCTCAGGGCCAAGCCCGGCGCCAAGCCGTCCACGACCGCCGAGCCCGGCGCTGCGCGCCGACTTACAGCGGCAGGCGCTGGTGCGTCAGCATCCGGTAGCTCACGCCGAAAGCGCCCTGCGGCTTGAACGGCGTCCAGCCGCCTTCGGGCTGGACCAGCCGGTCGGCTACGATGCGCAGCACCAGCGGGTTGAAGCCCAGCCCGGTGTGGCTGCCCGCCACGCGGATGTTCTCGCAGCGCTTGGGGTCACCGTCGATGGTGGCCTCCTGCGGCGGCACCACACCGTCGCTGAGCGAGTACAGGCAACTGATGGGCACCGGTGGCAGCTCACGCTGACGCAGTTTTTTGACCCTGGGCTGCATCACATGGACTTCGGGCCCCATCGGGTGAGCGACCAGCCGGTACAGCGCCTTGACCAGCGGCGGTGACTGGCTGCCCGCCTCGTCCACGCTGACCGGGCTGCCCAGGGTGATCAGCTGGCGCACACAGTCGGGCGCCTGGTGCGCGCCGTAGAGCGCAAACACGCCGCCCAGGCTCCAACCGACCAGGCTCACCTTCTGTCCGGTCTGGTGCTGCAGGTGGCGCAGCTTGTCCACCAGCGCGTCGGCATGGCGGCGCTGAAAGCCCACATTGCGGCCCAGACCCCAGGTCTGCACCTTGTAGCCCCGGCCGCGCAGAAAGGTCTGCAAGGCCACCAGCGAGCCTTCGTCGGCCATGAAGCCGGGCAGCAGCAGCACCGGGTGGCCGTCGCCCTTGGGTGCGCTGCTGATCAGCGGCCAGCTCAAAGGCAGCAAGGCCATTTCGCCCAGCGAACGCAATTCCAGCAGCGAGTGCAGGGTGCGGGGCGCGCCGGTGTGGGGGTGTCGGGTGGCCATGCTGGTGGTGGAAAAAGATATCTGTCCATTGTGAGTGCTGCTTTGCCTGGGGCCGAAGGCGAGCTGCCTGGTCAAATCCCCGGTCAATTTCAGACCGACCCAGGCCCAGCACAATGCCGGCCATGCCTCGCCCCGCTCGCTCGCCGCTCCATCCGCCGGAAGCCGAGGGCTGGTTTTTGCAACGTGGCTGGACGCCATTCGACTTCCAGCGCGAGGTCTGGGCGGCGATGACTGAAGGTCGCAGCGGCCTGCTGCATGCCACCACCGGCGTCGGCAAGACGTATGCCGTGGCCCTGGGCGCGCTGACCCGAGCCGCCCTGCGCGGCGTGGCCTTGGAAAAGGCCACGGCCGCACCGCCGCTGACCCTGCTCTGGCTGACGCCCATGCGCGCGCTGGCGGCCGACAGCCAGCGCGCCCTGGCGCTGCCGCTGGCCGACCTGGCGCCGGGCTGGACGCTGGGTCTGCGCACCGGTGACACGCCGTCGGCCGAGCGCGGGCGCCAAGACCGGCGCCTGCCCACCGCGCTGGTGACCACGCCCGAATCGGCCACGCTGCTGCTGACCCGGCCCGACGCCCGGGCCCGGTTGGGCGCGCTGCAGGTGGTGGTGGTCGACGAATGGCATGAGCTGGTGGCCAACAAGCGCGGCGTGCAGGTGCAGCTGGCGCTGGCCCGGCTGGCGCGCTGGAACCCGGGGCTGGTGGTCTGGGGTCTGTCGGCCACGCTGGGCAACCTGAACCAGGCCATGGCCATGCTGCTGGGGCCGGCACGGCGGCGGCCCGCGCCCAGCCTGGTGCGCGGGCGGATCGACAAGGCACTGCTGATCGACACCCTGCTGCCGGCCGAGCCCGGCCGCTTTGCCTGGGCCGGCCATCTTGGCAGCCAGATGCTGGGCCCGGTGGTGCAGGAGATCGAGCGCTGCGACGCCGAAGGCGGCAGCGCGCTGGTGTTCACCAATGTGCGCTCGCAGGCCGAGGCCTGGTACCAGCTGCTGCTGGGCCAGCGGCCAGAGTGGGCCGGCCGCATCGCGCTGCACCATGGCTCGCTGGACAAGTCGGTGCGTGAATGGGTCGAGGCCGGGCTGAAGGCCGGCACGCTGCTGGCGGTGGTCGCCACCTCGTCGCTCGACCTGGGGGTGGACTTCTTGCCGGTGGACCGCGTGCTGCAACTCGGCTCGGCCAAGGGCATCGCCCGCTTGCTGCAGCGCGCCGGTCGCTCGGGCCACCAGCCCGGCCGGGCCAGCCGCATCAGCCTGGTCCCCACGAACACGCTGGAACTCATTGAGGCCCTGGCCGCGCGCCGCGCCGCGCTGGCCGGCCAGGTCGAGCCGCGTGTCGCGCCCGAGGCCCCTTTGGACGTGCTGGTGCAGCACCTGGTCACGGTGGCGCTGGGCGGGGGCTTTCGCGCCGACGCGCTGTTCGATGAGCTGCGCCGGACCTGGAGCTACCGCGCTTTGACGCGCGAGGCCTTCGACTGGGCACTGGCCTTTGTCAGCCACGGTGGCCAGAGCCTGGGCGCCTATGCCGAGTACCACCGCGTGGCCGAGAAGGACGGGGTCTACACCGTGCCCGACCGGGGCATTGCGCTGCGCCACCGGCTGCAGGTGGGCACCATCGTCAGCGAGTCGTCGATGTCGGTGAAGTGGCTCGGCGGCGGCACGCTGGGCCAGATCGAGGAAAGCTTCATCGCCCGGCTGAACGAAGGCGATTGCTTTGTCTTCGGTGGCCGGGTGCTTGAATTCGTGCGCCTGCAGGACATGGTGGCCTATGTGCGCAAGGCCACAGCCAAGCGCGGTGTGGTGCCCAGCTGGGCCGGCAGCAAGATGCCCCTGTCCAGCGAGCTGGCGCAGGCCACGCTGGCGGTGCTGGTCGAGGCCGGCGGGCTGGCCCCCGGCGCGACATCGCCTGAACCTGAGCTGCGCGCCGCCGCGCCCATGCTGCTGGCGCAACAGACCCTGTCGCGCCTGCCCGACGCCCACAGCCTGCTGGTCGAGCAGCACCGCTCGCGTGAAGGCCACCACCTGTTCTTCTACCCCTTTGCCGGCCGGCTGGTGCACCTGGGCCTGGCCAGCCTGCTCGGCTGGCGGCTGGCGCAGGCGCGGCCCAACACCTTCAGCATCAGCAGCAACGACTACGGCTTCGAGCTTCTCGCCGCCGAGCCGCTGGACCTGGCCATGCTGCACGACGGCCGCTTGTTCAGCGCCGGTCACGGGTCCGACGCTGGGCCGTCCTTGATGAGCGAGCTGCTGGCCAGCCTGAACAGCAGCGAACTGTCGCAGCGGCGTTTTCGCGAGATTGCTCGGGTCGCCGGACTGGTCTTCAGTGGCTACCCCGGTGCGCCCAAGAGCAGCAAGCAGCTGCAGGCCTCGGCCGGCCTGTTCTACCAGGTGTTTCGCCAGTACGACCCGCAGAACCGCCTGCTCGACCAGGCCGACGCCGAGGTGCTGGCGCAAGAGCTGGACCTGCAACGCCTGGCCAGCAGCCTGGCCCGCATGCGCGACCTCAAGCTGATGCTGGTGGACCTGGCCGTGCCCAGCCCGCTGGCGCTGGCGCTGATGGTCGAGCGCTTTCGCGAGCAGCTCAGCACCGAGAAGCTGGCCGACCGGCTGGCGCGCATCGTGGCTGATGCCAATGCGGTGATCGACGCGGCGCGGGCCCCGCACTCGGCCCCGCCAATGCGGCGATCAGGGCGCCGTTCCACGGTCTGATCGGCAAGACGCCGAGCCGGCATCGCGGCACCATGGCCCTGGGCGTCCGGCTTGGCCGGGCCCGCCCGCGCCAACCCACGCCGATGAAATTCTTCCGTCCCCTGCAGCCCGGCCAAGGCCTGGCCAGCCTGCACCGGCTGGCCCTGCTGCTGCTGGCCTCGCTGGCGGCCGTGGCGCTGCTGCAGGCCGACCGCCTGGGCCGCCAGGCCGACCAGGAACAGCTGGGCGCACAGGACAGCGCCAGCCTGGTTCATGGTCTGACCCGCATGGTCGACGACGGGCGGGGCCTGGAGGCCTTGCACCTGGCGCAGGACAGCCCGGCGCAACAGCGTGCGCTGGAGGCTGAACTGCTGCGCCAGCGCCAGCGCCTGCAGGCCAGGCTGAAGGCCGCCAGCACCGGGCGCAGCGTGCAGGAGCAGGCCTGCCTGGACGCGGTGGCCATCCGCCTGGGCGCCTACTGGCAGGTGCAGGACCAGTTGTTGCAGGCATCCCGATCGGCCTTGCTCAAGGCCAGCCTGGTGCCGCAGGCCCAGGCCCTGCTCAATGGCAGCTCGCAAGACCGCTACCGGGCGGTGATCGACGCACTGGAGACCTGGTGGCGCCAGCAGGACGCTGACCCCGCCGGCGCGGCCCAGCAATCCCGCAGCCAGGCCGTGCTGTGCCTGCGGCTGGCGCTGCTGGCCATGGTTCTGCTGCTTTCGGGCCTGCTCCTGGGCCTGGTGCAGCAGGCCATGGCCGGGCGCCGCCAGGGTCAGTCAAGCACGGTCAAGAGCGATGCCCGGGCGCCAGACGACCAAGCCGCGCCAGCCCCGGCCCGGCGCGCTGCCCAGCGCGCGCAGGACATGGCCATGCGGGCCCAGTTGCTGGCATTGAACGCCACGGTGCAGGCCGCGCGGGGCGGCGGGCGACGCGCCGATCTGGATGCCCTGGCCAGCGAAACCCAGGCCCTGGCCCCGCGCTGCGCCGCCGCAGCCGATCAGGACCGCGGCAGTGACTTGCGGCTGGACCCGCCGTCACAGCCCGTCATGGCCGATGCCGATGCCGACGCAACGCCTCAAACCGACCCGGCGAAGCCGCCGCGCCCACGCGACAGAAGCTGAGCGGGCCTGCCGTACAGTGCTGCCATCTGCCCGGCCAGCCCGCCGGGCTGGCCTCATGGCCGCCAGCACATGCCACTTGCAACCGACCCGTCCGCCAGCCAACTGCCCGCCATTCCTGCGGCCGCAGCCAAGCCCGAGCGGCCGGCGCAGCCGGGCCCTGGCCAGTTGCCGCAAGACGCGCACAGCCTGCTGCAACTGGCCGCGCAATCGATGTTCGACCTCTACGCCCAGACCGTGCAGGGCATGATGGTGGTCGACCGCGAGCACCGGGTGGTCTGGATCAGCGAGGGCTACAAGCGCTTTCTGCCCGCGCTGGGCTTCGACAGCGAGGCCGACTTTGTCGGCCGGCGGGTTGAAGAGGTGGTGCCCAACACCTTGCTGGCCCAGGTCATCGACAGCGGCCGGCCGATCATGGTCGACCTGCTGAGCAACAAGGCCGGCACCTTTCTGGTCAGCCGGGTGCCGCTGCGCGATGCTGACGGCCAGGTCATCGGCGCGCTGGGCATGGTGCTGATGGACCACCCCGAAAGCACCATGCAGCCGCTGATGGCCAAGTTCGGGCGGCTGCAGCATGAACTGGCCAGCACCCAGCGTGAACTGGCCGCCGAGCAGACGCGCAGCCGCCGGCCCAAATACACCATCGCCGCCTACATCGGCGCCAGCCCGGCGGCGCTGGAGGTCAAGCGCCAGGCCCGGCGCGTGGCCGGCACCGATTCCACCGTGCTGCTGCTGGGCGAGACCGGCAGCGGCAAGGAACTGCTGGCCCATGCCATCCATGCCGCGTCACTGCGCTCGGCCAAAGCCTTTGTCGGGCTGAACATCGCCGCCGTGCCCGACACCTTGCTCGAGGCCGAGTTCTTCGGCGTCGCCCCCGGCGCCTACACCGGCGCCGAGCGCAAGGGCCGTGACGGCAAGTTCAAGGTGGCCGATGGCGGCACGCTGTTCCTGGACGAGATCGGCGACATGCCGCTGGCGCTGCAGGCCAAGCTGCTGCGGGTGCTGCAAGAGCAGGAACTGGAGCCGCTGGGCAGCAACCAGGTGCAGAAGGTGGATGTGCGGGTGATTGCCGCCACCAGCCGCGACCTGGAGGCGATGGTTGCGGCCGGCAGCTTCCGCGCCGACCTCTACTACCGCCTGCATGTGCTGCCGATCCGCTTGCCCGCGCTGCGTGAACGCCTGGCCGACATCGAGGCTCTGGCCGAAGCCTTGCTCGACGACATCGCCCGCCGCAGCGGGCTGGCGCACAAGGGGCTGAGTTCGGCCGCGCTGGACCGGCTGGCCGCCCACCACTGGCCGGGCAACATCCGCGAGCTGCGCAATGTGCTGGAACAGGCCGCGCTGATGACCGACGGCCTGGTGCTGGACGTCAGCGACATGGCCGCCGCGCTGGGCGACGCCCTGCCGATGTCTGGCCGCCCGCCACCGCCAGCGGTGCCGGTCCGGCGCCAGCTGCCACATCCGGTGCGGTCGATCCAGCCACTGCCCTTGCCGGCCCAGCCCCTGGTGCCCAGGCTGCCCCAGGCCGTGGCCGAGCTGGAGCAGCGCGCCATTGCCCAGGCCCTGCTGGCCACCGGTGGCAACAAGCACGCCGCGGCGCAGCTGCTGGGCATTGCGCGGGCCACGCTGTACCAGAAGCTGGCCCAGGCGCCCGACCCGGCCAAGGGCTGAACCACCGCGCCGCAGGCGCATGCCGGTTGGCGGTGGTCGGTTGATGCGCCTCAGCGGTCCAGCGTGACCAGGCCGTGGCGCAGCGCGTAGCGGGTCAGGCCGGCCACGTCGTGGATGTCCAGCCGGCGCATCAGCTCGGCGCGGTGGGTCTCCACGGTCTTCACGCTCAGGTGCAGGCTCAGGGCGATGTCGCGCGTGCTCTGGCCCTCGGCGATGCGCTGCAGCACCTCGCGCTGACGTGCCGTGAGCATCGCCACGGGCTCCTGGCCGCGTGGCGAGTTGGCGGCTGCCGGCGACTGGCGGGCAAAGTCGCTGAGCAGATCGTCGGCCACACGCCGACTCAGAAAGGGCCGGCCTTCGCGCAGGGCGCGCAGCGCATCGGCCAGTTCATCCACCGCCGAGTCCTTGAGCAGGTAGCCACGTGCGCCGGCGCGCAGCGCCTCATTCACGTACTGGCGGTCGGTGTGCATGGACAGCATCAGCACCTGGGTCTGCGGCGAGGCTTGCAGCAGCAGCGGTATGGCGTCGATGCCGTTCAGGCCCGGCATGGAGATGTCCATCAGGCACAGCCCAGGCTGCTCGCGTCGCGCTTTGGCAATCGCATCGCGCCCGTTGGTGGCCTCGCTGACGCGGATGTCGACATCGATCTGGCCCAGGATCAGGCGCAGCCCGCTGCGCACCAGGGCATGGTCGTCAACGATCATCACATGCATGGCGTCCACTGCTTGCGCTCTCGGGTCAGTGCCTCAGGCCACGCCGGCCTGGGGCGGTAGGTCGGCGGCCTGCATGGCCGGCATGTCCTTCGCCTGGGTTGTGGCATCGTCGGCCGCGTCGACCAGCACCGCCGACAAGGGCCAGTGGCAGCGCAATTGCGCCCCACCAGCCGCGCCCAGCTCGAACCAGAAGCTGCCGCCCAGCAGTTCGGTGCGCTCGCGCATGTTCAGCAGCCCCATGCCGCGCTGCGGCGGGGGCCGTGCGGGCCCCGCTTTCTCGCCGCCATGGCCGTCGTCGCACACGCTCAGGCCAAAGCCCCCGTCCGTGGCTTGCAGGCTGATCCGCACCTGCTGTGGGCGGCCATGTTCGATCGCGTTGCGCAGTGCCTCCTGCACGATGCGGAAAACGTGGCTGCACCACTCGTCGCGCAGGCCCTGCTCGGGCAGCTTGACCTGCACCTGAACCGTCACGCCAGCGCGCAGCGCCTGCTGCTGCGCGTGGTCGCGCAGCGCGGCGGCCAGACCCAGTTCGTCCAGCTGCGGCGGGCGCAAACTGGCCGCGCGCTGGCGCAATTGCCCGATCACAGCCTCGACGATCTGCACGCTGTCGGCCAGCATGTCGGCCTGTGCCGGCAGCGCAGCGACCGACGGCCGCAGCAACTGCAGGTTCATCTTCAGCGCGGCCATCTGCTGGCCCAGGTCGTCATGCAGCTCGCGCGCCAGGCTGCGGCGCTCGTTCTCGGTCGCCTCCATCAGCTGGCGGGTCAGCTGCGCCAGACGCTCGCGGGCCTGGTCCTGCTCGGTGATGTCCTGGCCGATCAGCGCAATGCCGAAGATGGCGCCGCCCGGTGCGGTACCGGGATCACGCAACGGCAGCGCCGACAGCAACAGGTGTCCGGCACGGTTGCCATGCGAGGCCATCGGCATGCGCAGGCTGCGCTGCAACACGGCCGGGCCGCCGCCCTGGACCTGCCGCAACGCCGGCATCACGACCCGCCGGCGCTGGCCGGGCTCGTCGCCAAGGACCTCGTCCACGGTGCGGCCGATCAGCTGCGAGGCCTTGGCGCCATCAAAGTCGGCCATGGCCTGGTTCACGCGCAGAAAGCTCAGCGACGGATCGAGCAGGGCCAGGCCCACCGGTGACTGCTCGAACAGTGCCAACAGCTGGGCTTGCATGCGGTCGCGTTGCCGCTCGGCCTGCTCGCGTCGGCGGTGCCGCCGACGCAGCTCCAGCCAGCTCGCCAGGTCGTTGGCCATCTGGTCTCGGTGCATGGCCGCGGCCTGTTCGTCGGCAGGCACCTGGCGGCGGGTGAGCAACACCCGGCCCAGGGCCAGCGGCAGGTCCACGCACACCCGCAGTTCTGGCGCCAGCCCGGTGCTGTCGAGCGTGCCGATCGGCTCATGGTCGACCAGTTGCAGCTGCAGCTGTGTGACCAGGCCACTGTCCAGCAGGCGCTGGCGCCAGGCCAGCAGTGCCGGCAGTTCGTCGGCATCGTCCAGCGCGGCCATCAGGCCCTGCGTCGCATCGTTGCGCAGCAGTTGGGCGTGCGAGGCCAGCTGCAGCTTGGCCGTACGCTGCCGGACCCGGGCCTCCAGTGTCTGGTTGGCCAGCTGGAGGTCGCGCGCGGCCTGCCAGGCCTGGGCTTCGGCCAGGCGCCGAAGCCTGGCCTCATGGACCGCCATCAGCACGGCGGCCATCAACAACACCAGCCCCGAGATGGTCACCACCCCAATGCGCCAGCGCTCGCGCTGCAGGCTCGATGCCACACCCTGCTGGCGCTCGGACAGCAGGCCGGCCTCGGTGGCGCTGAACTGGTCGAGCCGCTGTTCGAGCGCGGCCGCATGGTCGCGCCGCTGGGTCAGCTGGCCGGCCCGCTCGGTCGGGCTTGAGCGCGCCAGGTCCTGCAATTGGCGCAGATGCACTTCTATGGCCGCCACGACGCCGGTGAGTTCGGCGGACTGAAGCGGGTTGTCCATCACCAGTTGCGACAGGCTGAGCAGGGCTGTGCTGAGCCTGGCCTGGCGCGTTGCCGCCTCGGGAGTCGCCTCGGGCGCCGCACCGGCCGCAGACAGGGCTTGCACGGCGAGCAGGTCGTCCAGCACCGCACGCCCTGCGCCACGCAGGTCGGCGCGCACCCGCTCGACCTGAAGCTGCACCTGCTGTGTGTGGCTGACCCATTGGTTCTGCCGCTCCAGGCCTTCCATCAGGCGCAGCCCGTACAGTCCGCCTCCGGCCAGCAGCAGGGCGCCCAACAGCGCCCCCAGCAGGGCCAGACGAGATGTCCATCGCCCGGAGGCGCTGGCCGCGGGCGGTGGTGCTTCGGGCGGGCTGGCATCCATGGCGACCGCACTTTACGCTGCGATGCCGGCTTGGGCGCAGCGCCGGGCTCAGGGAATCCCCCAGGGAAAACCCAGGGCCGCCCGATGGTGGCCAAGGCCCGCTCTGGCCACACTGGGACCATGATCACTGCTGCCAACCCCACCGACGAAGTCGGTCGCCTCCGATGCCTGCGCTCCCTCGAGGTGCTCGACACGCCGCCGGACCCCGCGCTGGACGCCATTACCCAGGCCCTGGCCGGCTTGCTCGACTGCCCGATCGCCCTGGTCAGTCTGGTCGACGCAGACCGGCAATGGTTCAAATCGCGCCATGGCCTTGACACACCCGAGACCCCAGGCTGGTCGTCGTTCTGCGCCCATGCCATCCTGGACGATGCGCCGCTGGTGCTGGAGGACGCCATGGCCGATGCGAGGTTCGCCGACAACCCGCTGGTCACCGGGCCCTTGCAACTGCGGTTCTATGCCGGCCAGCCGCTGACGCTGATGGGCCACCGCATTGGCACGCTGTGTGTCATCGACCACCGGCCGCGCAGGTTCACCGCGCAGCATGCCGTTGCGCTGCGTCGCCTGGCCCAGGCGGTCGAGGTCTGCCTGTTGCGCGACCAGGAATTGCGCTCGCTGCGGCTGAAGGAAGCCCGCCTGGAGGACTTCTTGCTGGCGTCGTCCGAATTCGCCTGGGAGTGCGACGCCCGCCTGCGGCTGACCTGGGTCAGCCGGGGTGTTGAATCGGTGCTGAACGGGCCGGCGGCGGGCTGGGTCGGCGAGCCCTTGTGGGACGGTGCATTGACGGACACCCTGGGGCTGCCACTGCTGCCCAGTCAAAGCCTGGCTCAGACCTTGTCCAGGGCCACCGGTCCGGGCCGCTACACGGTGGACCTCGCCATCGGTGCGCGGCGCCTGGTGCTGCAACTGACGTCCAAGCCGGTGCTTGACACGGCGGGCCGGTGCATCGGCTGGCGCGGCACCGGGGCCGACTGCAGCGCGGCGGTGGCTGCGGCACGCCAGGGGCGAAGGCAGACCGAGCAACTGCACCAGATTGCGCGGCAGGTGCCGGGCATGATCTACCAGTTGGAGCAGTTGGAGGATGGCCGTTTCCGCATGCCCTATGCCAGTGACGGCGCGAAGGCCCTGCTGGGGCTGACGGCAGATGATCTGGTCCGCGAAAGCCTGACCCTGGTCGACCGGGTGCACCGTGCCGATCAGCGGCGGCTGCTGGACGAGGTGTGCACCTCAGCGCGCGAGCTCAGCATCTGGTCCGGCCTGTTCCGCGTGGTGTTGCCGGGCCGGGGCACGCGCTGGCTGGAAGGCCGGGCCACGCCTGAACGCACCGAACACGGAACAGTGCTGTGGCACGGCTTCATGGCCGACGTGACGGCACGCTGCGTCACCGAGCACCAGTTGTCGCTGACCCGCCAAAGTCTGAACCTGGCCATGGCCATCAGCGGGCTGGGCGTGCTGCAGATCGATCTGGATGCAGGCACCGTGGTGCTGGACGACGTGGCCGCGCACGACCATGGGCAGGACGCTGGCCACGAGCCCCGCGCGCTGCAGCACTGGCTTGCGCTGATCGACGACCAGGACCACCCGGCGGTGCGTCAGGCGCTGGCCCTGTCCAGCCAGCCCGGCGGCGAGCGGGTGCGCGTGGTCTACACCTTGCGCGGTGCCCAGGCCGGGCAACGCATCGAAATGCAGCTTGACCGCCAGCAGCCCAGCAGCGCGTTGACGGCGGTGTGCCGCGACATCACGGTGTTCGAGCGTGCCGATCAGTTGCAGCGCGAGGCGGCCTCGGCCGATGCCCGTCGGCAGGAGCACAACGCCTTCCTGTCGCGGGTCAGCCATGAGCTGCGCACGCCGATGAACGCGATCATCGGATTCACCTACCTGCTGCTCACCGACAGCCGCAGCGCGCTGGCAGACCACCAGCAGCGTTGGCTCGACCATGTGCAGAAAGGCGGGCAGCACCTGCTGTCACTGATCGACGACGTGCTGGTCCTGTCGCGCACCACCGAAGCGCCGCAAAGCCTGCAGCGGCTACCGGTCGATCTGGGCCAGACCCTGGGCGACTGCCTGGCCATGCTGCAGCCGCTGGCCGAACAGGCCGGTGTGCGCCTGTTGCCCCCGGCGCTGCCCTCGGCTTGCTGGGCACTGGCCGACGCGCGTGGCCTGCGGCAGGCCTTGACCAATGTGCTGGCCAATGCCGTCAAGTACAACCAGCGCGGCGGCGGCGTGTTCTGCGCTGTACGGCGCGAGGGCCTGAACTGGCTGCTGCAGGTGCGAGACGAGGGGCCGGGTATTGCCGCTGAAAAGCTGGCGCGCCTGTTCATGCCCTTCGAGCGTCTGGGTGCCGAGATGGGCGGCGTGTCGGGTACCGGACTGGGCCTGGCCATTGCCAAGCAGTTGATCGAGGCGATCGGCGGCACGGTCCAGGCCGAATGCCCAGCGACCGGTGGCATGCAGATCACCATCGGTCTGCCAGTGACGGCTGCGCCCCGGCCCTTGCCCTTGCCCTTGCCCTTGCCCTTGCCCTTGCCCTTGCCCTTGCTGCCGCAGCCTGAGCCGCTGCCGAACATCCTCCCATCGCCCGCCTCGCCGACGCGAAACGAAAAGCGCCGCTGGAAGGCGTTGTATGTGGAAGACGATCCGGTCAACGCCTTGCTGATGAGCTCGTTCTTCGAGCAATGCAGTGAATGGAAACTGCAGGTTCTGGGCGAGCCACAACAACTCATGCCTGCCCTGCAGCAGGGGCTGCCCGACCTGCTGCTGCTGGATCTGCACCTGCCGGGCACCACCGGGTTCGAACTGCTTGAGCTGGTACGTGCCGAGCCCAGGTTTTCAGGTACGCGCTGCATCGCAGTTTCTGCCGACGCGATGCCGGCCACGGTGGAAGCCGCCAGGCGCGCGGGCTTTGACGACTTCTGGACCAAACCGCTGGATCTGCCCAGGCTGCTGAGCGACCTGGCCGCTGTGGCCTTGATGCGGGGTGGGCTGGCGGCAGCCTGAACAGGCCAGTGCGGCAGGGCGGATGGGCCGCCAGCGGCGTCCGCTGGCCCTACAGCCCGGCCGCTGCACGCAGCGCAGCCGCCTTGTGGCTTCGGCCGGCCCTTCGGGCCTTGACTTCGCTGCGCGAAGTCAGCCTTCGCCGATCCACGGACAAACCCCGCGCTGCGCGCGGCGGGCTTACAGCCCGGCTGCAGCCCGCAGGGCTGCAGCTTTATCGGTCCTCTCCCAAGTGAACTCGGGTTCTTCGCGGCCGAAGTGGCCGTAGGCGGCGGTCTTCTGGTAGATCGGGCGCAGCAGGTCCAGCATCTGGATGATGCCCTTGGGCCGCAGGTCGAAGTGCTCGGCGACCAACTGGGCCAGTTTCTCGTCGCTGATCACGCCCGTGCCTTCGGTGTAGACCGTGATGTTCATCGGCCGGGCCACGCCGATGGCGTAGGCGACCTGGATCTGGCATTGGCGTGCCAGACCGGCGGCGACGATGTTCTTGGCCACGTAACGTGCGGCATAGGCAGCCGAGCGGTCGACCTTGCTCGGGTCCTTGCCGCTGAAGGCACCGCCGCCATGCGGGCAGGCACCGCCGTAGGTGTCGACGATGATCTTGCGGCCGGTCAGGCCGCAGTCACCCTGCGGGACGCCGATGACGAAGCGGCCGGTCGGGTTGATCAAAAACTTGGTGTCCTTCAGCCACTCGGCCGGCAGCACCGGGCGGATGAGCTCTTCGATGATGGCTTCGTTGAACGAGGCCTTCATCTTCTTCGGCGTCTCGCTCTGGTCGGGGCTGTGCTGGGTCGACAGCACCACGGTGTCGATGGAATGCGGCTTGCCGTCCACATAGCGCATCGTGACCTGGCTCTTGGCATCGGGCCGCAGGAAGGGCAGGCGGCCGTCCTTGCGCAACTGGGCCTGGCGCTCGACCAGACGGTGGGCGTAGTAGATCGGCGCGGGCATCAGCTCGGGCGTCTCGTCGCAGGCATAGCCGAACATCAGGCCCTGGTCGCCGGCACCGATGTTCAGGTGGTCGTCGCTGGCGTGGTCAACGCCCTGGGCGATGTCGTTGCTTTGCTTGTCGTAGGCCACCAGCACCGCGCAGCCCTTGTAGTCGATGCCGTAGTCGGTGTTGTCGTAGCCGATGCGCTTGAGCGTGTCGCGCGCGACCTGGATGTAGTCGACATGCGCGTTGGTGGTGATCTCGCCCGCCAGCACCACCAGACCGGTGTTGCACAGCGTCTCGGCAGCCACCCGGCTCAGCGGGTCTTGCTCGAAGATCGCGTCCAGGATCGCGTCCGAGATCTGGTCGGAAACCTTGTCGGGATGGCCTTCAGAGACCGATTCAGACGTAAAGAGAAAGTCGTTCGCCACTTGAATACACTCCTGTTGAGATTGAAAACTGCGTCGCCGATGCAGCAATCTGACAGGTGCGGCGAACGCTTTAGCGGCATTTGCACCGGCTTTGACGCTGCGGTGCAGCGCCAACAGACCGGGCGTGAACTCTCATCACGCGTCGCCCCGCAAGTTGTCCTTTAACTCGGCGATCTGCCAATTATACAAACCATGCTCTGGCTCATGCGCTGGCTGGCGCACAGCCAGCTGTCCACTTTGCACGCCTTGGGCGCTGTTCTGGGTTGGCTGGCCTATCTGCTTTCCTCGACCTACCGCGGTCGGCTGCAGCACAACGCGGCCCAGGCCGCGCTGGGCGCCGACCTTCGCCGACAAGCCGTGGCCGAGGCCGGCCGCATGGTGGCCGAACTGCCGTGGCTGTGGCTGCGCCCGGCCGACAAGCCGCTGGGTCAGAGCGTGCGCTGGCAGGGCGACGACTTGATCGCCCGGGCGCTGGACCAGGGCCTGGGCCTGTTGCTGCTGACACCGCACCTGGGCTGCTTCGAGGTCTGCGCGCAGGCCATTGCCGAGCGCTTTGGTCAGCGCAGCACCTTGACCGCGATGTACCGCCCGGCCCGCCAGGCCTGGCTGCGCAGCCTGGAAGAAACCGCCCGCGCCCGGCCCGGTCTGGCCACCGCGCCGGCCTCGGTGGCCGGCATCCGGCAGATGCTGCGCGCGCTGCGCCGGGGTGAGGCCGTGGGCCTGCTGCCCGACCAGGTGCCGCCCGAGGGCATGGGTGTCTGGGCGCCGTTCTTTGGCCAGCCGGCCTACACCATGACCCTGGCCCAGCGCCTGGTGCAGCAGACCGGCGCGGCCCTGCTGCTGATCTGGGCCGAGCGTTTGCCGCGGGGCGCGGGCTATGTGCTGCGCGTCAGCCAGGCCACGACCAACGCCACCGCCACCAGCGTGGACAGTGAGGCTCAGCAGGCCCAGGCCACTGCCTTGAACCAGGACATGGAATCACTCATTTGCCAGAAGCCCAGCCAATACCTCTGGGGTTACCACCGCTACAAGCAGCCGCGCGCGGCCGAGGCCTCGTGAGCGGCGCCGTGGCCCGCGCCGTGCTGTGCTTGCTGGCGCTGTTCCAGCTGCTGCCCTTGGCGCTGCAGGCCATGCTGGGCCGTGGCCTGGGCTGCTTGCTGCATGGGCTGGCCGGCAAGCGCAGGAGAGTGGCCCTGCGCAATGTGGCACTGTGCCTGCCCGAACTGGACGAGCCGGCGCGCCGGGCCCTGGTGCGTGAGCATTTCGGCTGGCTGGCGCGCAGCCTGCTGGAGCGTGGCCTGCTCTGGAATGCGTCGCCCCAGCGCCTGAGGCGGCTGATCCGGGTTGAAGGCGAGGTGGGCTTTGCCGAGCGCAGCGACAAGCCGGTGATGTGGCTGGTGCCGCACTTCGTGGCCTTGGACGTGGCGGGGGTGGCGACGCAGCTGTTTCAGGGCCGCACCGTGGCGTCGATCTACCAGAGCCAGAGCAACCCGGTGTTCGACGCCGCAATGAAGCGCGGTCGCATGCGCTTCGGCCTGGCGAAGATCTTTTCGCGCAGCGAGCGTGCGCTACCGCTGGTGCGTGCCATTCGCCGGGGCGACGTGTTCTTCAACCTGCCCGACATGGACTTCGGCGCGCGTGACGCGGCCTTTGTACCCTTCTTCAACGTGCCTGCGGCCACGCTGCTGGCGCCGGCCCGCATGGCCCGCAGTCTGGGCATGGTGGTGCAGCCGGTGGTGGCCGAGGTCTTGCCCGGCGGCCAGGGCTGGCGGGTGCGTTTCCTGCCGCCCTGGACCGACTTTCCCGGCCTGGACGACGATGTGGCTGCCGCCACGCGCATGAACCGCTGGATTGCCGAGCAGGTGCGGCTGAACCCGGCACAGTACCTGTGGGTGCACAAGCGCTTCAAGACCCGGCCCGAGGGCGAACCCAGCCTGTATTGAGGCCCGGCCGCCGCCGCTGCCCGCCACAAGCCCCTGCCACATGCTGCCGCCGACCCGGCGGCCCCGATAATCCCCGTCATGCGATTGACATTCACCAAGATGCAGGGCGCCGGCAACGACTTCGTGGTGCTCGACGCCACCCGTGCGCCCCTGGCCCTGACGCAGCAGCAACTGCGCCGATTGGGCGACCGCCGCTTTGGCGTGGGCGCCGACCAGATTTTGGTCGTTGAACCGGCGACCAGCGCCGGGGCCGATTTTCGCTACCGCATCTTCAACAGCAACGGCAACGAGGTGGAGCATTGCGGCAATGGCGCGCGCTGCTTTCTGCGCTTTGTGCACGACCGGGGGCTGAGCAGCCGCTCGGTGGTGACGGTGGACACCGTCAACAAGCGCCTGGTGCTGCGCCTGCAGGACGACGGCCGGGTCACGGTGGACATGAACCGCCCGGTCTTCGAGCATGACCAGTTGCCGTTTGACGCGGCCGGCCTGGTGCCTCAGCCAGAGGGCGGCTTCGACTTGTGGCCGCTGAACGTGGGCGAAGGGCGGTCGGTGCCGGTGGCCGTGCTGTCGATGGGCAACCCGCATGCGGTGCAGCGGGTGGTCGACCTGCTGCAGGCGCCGGTGGCCGAACTGGGTCCGCTCATCGAGCGCCACCCGCGCTTTGCGCGCGGTGTCAACGCCGGCTTCATGCAAGTGCTGTCGCGCAGCCAGATTGCGCTGCGGGTCTTCGAGCGTGACGCTGGAGAAACCCTGGCCTGCGGCACTGGCGCCTGCGCGGCGGTGGTGGCCGGCATCCGCCTGGGTTGGCTCGACCGCAAAGTAGACGTGCAGTCCCGAGGCGGCCTGCTCACCGTGGAATGGCCCGACGACCAGGCCAGCGTGCTGATGACCGGGCCGGCAGAAACCGTTTTTGAAGGAGAGATTGAACTGTGAGCATCCAAGGCGCCATCACCGAGGCCGACCTGGCCAACTACCTGGCCAACACACCGGCCTTCTTCGAGCGACAGGCCGAGTTGCTGGCCAGCATCCAGCTCACCAGCCCGCATGGCCAGCGCGCCGTGTCGCTGCAAGAGCGGCAGATGGAAATGCTGCGCGAGAAGATCAAGGGCCTGGAGCAGAAGATCATGGAGATGATCCGCCATGGTCAGGAGAATCTGGCCATTGCTGACCGCCTGCACCGCTTCACGCGGGACATCCTGCTGGCGTCGTCGGCCGTGGGCCTGCCCGGGGTGCTGGTGGCCGCGCTGCGCCATGAATTCATGATCCCGCAGGCGGCGTTGCGGCTGTGGGCCATCGACGACCAATACGAAGGCCTGCCCTTCACCCAGGGTGTGAGCGACGACACCAAAGCCTTCGTCACCAGCCTGGCCATGCCCTACTGTGGCGTCAACACCGGCTTTGAGCCCGTGGGCTGGCTCGATGACGCTGCCCCTGTGCTGTCCACCGCCCTGGTGCCGCTGCGCATGGCTGGCGGTGCCGCACCCTTCGGCCTGCTGGTGCTGGGCTCACCCGACCCCACGCGCTACACCGCCGAAATGGGCACCGAATTTTTGCAGCGCATTGGCGAGGTGGCTGCGGCCGGCCTGTCGCGGCTGTTGCCGGGGCGCTGACCGACCATGGCCGCTGACGCGCCAGCACCTGCGGCGCCGGGCCAGGCCCCCGACGCCCAGGTGCAGCGCTTTTTGCAGCACCTGCGGGTCGAGCGCCGGCTGGCCCAGCGCACGCTGACCCTGTACCAGGACGCGCTGGGCTGGCTGTGCCAGGCCGCGCTTGACGACAGCGTGCCGCTGGCCGAGGCCCAGGGCCATCACCTTCGGCGCTGGACCACGCAGCTGCGTGAACGGGGCCTGGGCTCGCGCAGCATCGCCATCGCATTGGCGGCCTGGCGCGGTCTGTACAAGTACTGGGGCCGTGAGGGCCTGCTGCAGCACAACCCGGTCGAAGGCATACGCCCGCCCAAGGCGCCCAAGCCCCTGCCCAAGGCGCTGAGCGTTGACCAGGCCGTGGCGCTGGCCGAGCAGGCGCCGCAGGCCGAACATCCGGCGCTGAGCGCGCGTGACCATTGCATCGTTGAACTGCTTTACGGCTGCGGCCTGCGCGTGGGTGAACTGGTGGGTCTGGACCTGGCGCCAGGGCCTGCTGCGGCCGGTTGGCTGGACGCGGCCGACGCCACCGCCCATGTGCTGGGCAAGGGCAGCAAACGGCGCAGCGTGCCCATGGGCGGGCCGGCGCTGAAGGCCCTGGGCGACTGGCTGGCCTGCCGCGCGGAACTGGCCCGGCCGCAGGAGCCGGCGCTGATCGTCAGCCGCCAGGGCACGCGCTTGTCGTCCAGCCAGGTGCGCACCCGGCTGCAGGCCATGGGCCAGGCCGCCGGCCTGCACACCAGCGTGCATCCGCACATGCTGCGCCACAGTTATGCGTCGCATCTGCTGCAAAGCAGCGGTGACCTGCGCGCCGTGCAAGAGCTGCTGGGCCACGCCAGCATCAGCACGACGCAGATCTACACCAAGCTCGATTTTCAGCACCTGGCCAAGATCTACGACGCGGCGCACCCGCGCGCCAGGCGCAAGTAGCACGGGCCAAGGCTCGAACGGTGCCGACTTCAGGCTGTCACAGCCGGCGGCCACAATCCGGCGATGAAATCCATTCGCCTTCGTGCCGGCAAAGAGCGCTCGCTGCAGCGCCGCCATCCCTGGGTCTTCGAGGGCAGCATCGCCCGGGGCAGCGCCGACGCCGGTGAGACCGTGCGCGTGGAATCGGCCGAGGGCCAGTTTCTGGCCTGGGGCGCCTACAGCCCGGCCTCGATGATCCGGGTTAGGGCCTGGAGCTTTGACGAGACCCAGCGCATAGACGCGGCCTTGCTCCAGCAGCGCGTGAGCGCCGCCGTGGCGCTGCGCGCGCGCATGGCCATCGCCAGCGACGGCCAGCGCCTGGTGCATGGCGAGGCCGACGGCCTGCCCGGCCTGGTGGTCGACCGCTATGGCGATCTGCTCTGCGTGCAGTTCCTCAGCGTGGCCGTCGAACGCTGGCGCGAGCCCATCCTGGACGCGCTGTGCCAGGCCACCGGGCTGGCGCGTGTGTACGAGCGATCGGACGCCAGCAGCCGCGAGCGCGAAGGCCTGGCCCTGCGCACCGGCTGGCTGCGAGGTGAGGGCAGCACTGCCTGCAGCATCGCCGAACATGGCTGGCAATTGGGCCTGGACGTGGCGCTGGGCCACAAGACCGGCTACTACCTTGACCAGCGCGACAACCGCCACCGCTTTGGCCAACTGGTGCGCCAGCTGGGCTGCCGCAGCGTGCTCAACTGCTACAGCTACACGGGCGGTTTCAGCGTGGCTGCACTGGCCGGCGGCGCGACGGAGGTCACCAGCGTGGATTCTTCAGCGCCAGCGCTGGCCCTGGCGCGCGAGAACATCCTGGCGAATGCGCGGGACACGGGCCTGGACTCCAGCGCCTGCCAGTACGCCGACGCCGACGTCAACACCTTCCTGCGCCAGGCCCAATCCGCCGGGCGCAAGTTCGACGCCATCGTGCTCGACCCGCCCAAGTTCGCGCCCACGGCGGCGCATGCCGAGCGCGCGGCCAGGGCCTACAAGGACATCAACCGCCTGGCGCTGATGCTGCTGGCCCCGGGCGGCCTGCTGCTGAGCTTCAGCTGCTCGGGCGGCATCAGCGCCGACCTGTTCCACAAGATCCTGGCCGGCGCCGGGGCCGATGCCGGCGTCAATGCGCTGATCCTGCAGCGCCTGGAGGCCGCGCCCGACCACCCCACGACGCTGGAGTTTCCCGAAGGGGAGTACCTGAAGGGCCTGGCGCTGCTGAAGGTCTGACCACGCCTGCCCCCTTCAAGCGGGCAGGCCGGGATGGGGTCACGATGCCAGAGCATGGGCAACTGCTCACCGCCACCCCAATCCCCTGGTCTGGCGGCCAGACCAAGCCTTCACCCCAAGCTCACCGCCGGTTCAAACTTCGCCCGGTGGGTGGCAAAAAACGTCTTCACATTGCGCACATTGGCGTCTTGTGTGAACAGGCGCTGCACCAGCGCGTGGTAGGCCGGCATGTCGGCCAGCCACAGCACCAGCACAAAGTCGGGCCCGGGCGAGACGCGGTAGCACTGCTGCACCGCCGCGTCGGCCACCGCACGGGCCTCGAACCTGGCCAGGTGCTCCGCACCCTGCTGGTCCAGCGACAACTCCACCAGCGCCGTCAGCCCGCCCACCCGCGCCGGCTGCACGATGGCCACCTGGCGCTCGATGACGCCCGATTCCACCAGCCGCCGCACCCGGCGCAGCGCGGTGGCCGGCGAGACACGGGCCGCCTCGGCCAGGGCCTGGTTCGAGCGTGATGCGTCGGCCTGCAGCAGGTTCAGCAAGCGCAGGTCGACCTCGTCCAGTGCGTCGCCGTTGTTTGAAGTGGTCATATGTAATCAATTCTTGCAACATTGTTGCTTGCCGTCAATTCAACGTCGATGAATTGCATGGACCGGGGAAATTTGCACGCATCTTGCGCGCCAGCTTGGCTAGCATTCGCCACCTTCCCATCTGAAAGCAGCAACCATGTGTGGCATCGTCGGCGCCGTCAGCAACCGCAACATCGTCCCCGTTCTGGTCGAGGGCCTCAAGCGGCTTGAATACCGTGGTTACGACAGCTGCGGCGTGGCCGTGCACCAGAACGGCCAGCTGCGCCGAACCCGCAGCACCTCACGCGTGGCCGAGCTCGAAAGCCAGGTCGCCAGCGACGAGGTCTTCGGCGGCACCGGCATCGCCCACACCCGCTGGGCCACCCATGGCGCGCCACTGGTGCACAACGCCCACCCGCATTTTTCGGGCGATCGCATCGCGCTGGTGCACAACGGCATCATCGAAAACCATGACCTACTGCGCAACGAGCTGAAAAAGAAGGGCTATGTCTTCGAAAGCCAGACCGACACCGAGGTCATCGCCCACCTGGTGCATCTGAATTACGACGGTGACCTGTTCGAGGCCGTGCAGGCCGCCACCGCCCGCCTGAAGGGCGCCTACGCCATCGCCGTGTTCAGCCGCGACGAGCCGCACCGCGTGGTGGGTGCGCGTGAAGGCTCACCGCTGGTGCTGGGTGTGGGCGAGGGTGAAACCTTTCTCGCCTCCGACGCCATGGCCCTGGCCGGCGTCACCGACCAGATCGTCTACCTCGAAGAGGGCGACGTGGTCGACCTGCAGCTGGGCAAGCACTGGATCAGCGCGCGGCAAGTCGACGGCAGCTTTACCCGCGTGCAGCGCGAGGTGCGCACCGTGCATGCGCACACCGGCGCGGCCGAGCTGGGCCCTTACCGCCACTACATGCAGAAAGAAATCTTCGAGCAGCCACGCGCCATTGCGGACACGCTGGAAGCCGTGGCCGGCATCACGCCCGAGCTGTTTGGCGACGGCGCCCACAAGGTGTTCAGCCAAGTCGACCGGGTGCTGATCCTGGCCTGCGGCACCAGCTATTACTCGGGCTGCACGGCCAAATACTGGCTGGAAGCCATTGCCGGCATCCCCTGCAACGTGGAAGTGGCCAGCGAGTACCGCTACCGCAGCAGCGTGCCCGACCCCCGCACGCTGGTGGTCACCATCAGCCAGAGCGGCGAGACCGCCGACACCCTGGCCGCGCTGAAACATGCGCGCAGCCTGGGCATGCAGCACACGCTGACCATCTGCAACGTGGAAACCAGCGCCATGGTGCGTGAATGTGCGCTGCACTTCATCACCCGCGCCGGGGTCGAGATCGGTGTGGCGTCGACCAAGGCCTTCACCACGCAGCTGGTCGCGCTGTTCCTGCTGACGCTGACGCTGGCCCAGATGCGCGGCAAGCTCAGCGAAGAGCAGGAGGCCAGGCACATGACCGCGCTGCGCCACCTGCCGGTGGCCGTGCAGGCCGTGCTGGCGCTGGAGCCCCAGGTCATCGCCTGGTCGGAAGAATTCGCGCGCAAGGAAAATGCGCTGTTCCTGGGCCGAGGCCTGCATTACCCGGTGGCACTGGAAGGCGCGCTCAAGCTGAAGGAGATCAGCTACATCCACGCCGAGGCCTACCCCGCCGGTGAACTCAAGCATGGCCCGCTGGCCCTGGTCACCAGCGCCATGCCGGTGGTCACCGTGGCGCCCAACGACGAGCTGCTTGAAAAGCTGAAAAGCAACCTGCAGGAAGTGCGCGCTCGTGGCGGCGAGCTCTACGTCTTCGCCGACGGCGACAGCCAGATCGAGAGTGAGCCCGGCATGCAGGTCATCCGCATGCCCGAGCACTACGGCGCGCTGTCCGCCATCCTGCATGTGGTGCCGCTGCAGCTGCTGGCCTATCACACGGCTTGCGCGCGGGGTACCGATGTGGACAAGCCGCGCAACCTTGCCAAGTCGGTGACGGTCGAATGACCGGCGTGGGCTGGTGGGGCAGTGTTCCGACCAGAAATACTCGCAAACAGGTCATAAAAGTCGTGAACACGGCAGCGACGCGGCCCGTCGACGGTGGGCCTCTAGGGGTAGGAGCTGCAGCCAAGCCACCAAGACAGTCGGGCGGGGCTTCGGCTGGGTTGGTTTCGCCCACGGAATCGTTGCTGGGGCGGGCCGGCCGTTCGTGCGGAACCCAGCCCGAAAAAGTCCCCTAGCACTTCCATGTGGATGGCCGCAGAGCAGCGAAAGCGGCCACTTGTCGTCGGCCATCAGAGTGCTGCTTTCCCTTACATCGCGACCTCTGAGCCGGTGGCCACTCAAAACACCGGCACGACCTTCTCCCCAAGAGACCACCGATTTGCACGGTGGCAGTGCTCAGCTCGCCGTGACGGCCTTCTTCGCCGCGGTGGGCTTGCGCCCGCCCCTGGGCACGGCTGTGACGGTAGGCTTTGCCCTGGGCTTTGCAATTGGATCGGCCGCGCGCTTAGCCGCTTTAGTGTTGGCCATCTTCGCTGCTACGGCGGGCTTTGAAGGAGCAGCGATATTCCTCAATGGCATCGGCGCCACCGAGGACTTTGCAGGCTTGGTGGGCCCCATCGCCACACAACCGAAGTTCTTTGGATTCG
>JANOWE010000182.1:0-8748 GCA_031417735.1 Betaproteobacteria bacterium | reverse complement strand
GCCACCTCGGACGGGCCGGCAAAGACATCGATGCCGACCTTGCCGAAAAAGCTGCGCTTGGCCTCGGCGACGAACTTGTTGCCCGGCCCCACCACCACGTCGGCCGCCTGCCCGGTGAACAAACCCAGTGCCATGGCGGCGATGGCCTGCACGCCGCCCAGGGTCATGATCACGTCGGCACCGGCGGCCTTGAAGGCGTAGAGCACATAGGGGTGCATGCCCTCGCCCCGGAACGGTGAAGAACAGGCGACCACCGTTTTCACGCCAGCGGCCTTGGCGGTGGTCACCGTCATGTAGGCCGAGGCAATGTGGGCATAGCGCCCGGCCGGGGCGTAACAACCCACCACATTGACCGGCAGCACGCGCTGGCCGGCCACCACGCCCGGGTGCAGCGGCACCGAGAACTCGGTCAACGACGCCCGCTGGGCGGTGGCGAAGTCATGCACCTGCTTGACCGCAAAGTCGATGTCGGCACGCACCTGCGCCGGAACCTGGGCCACCACCGCGTCGATCCGGGCCGCGCTCAGCACGATGTCGCCGTCCCACTTGTCCAGTTTCAGGGCGTAGTCGCGCACGGCCTGCTCGCCGCCGGCTTCGATCGTGGCGAGCATGTCCATCACCACTTTTTGCGCGGTGGCGGTCTCTGTTTCCGGCGTCCTGGTGGCGCGCTTGAGGTAGGTGATGGTCATGGAATTCCTTTCCGATGAGGACGGGAGTGCGCGGACGCCGGGCCGCAGCGCAAGGGGCGCCGGCCGTCAGCGCCCGATCATGAACAGCGACAGCCAAGGCACGAAGCCGATCAGCGCGGCCACACCGACCATCACCAGCGCGAACGGCGCGGCGTAGAACGCAATCGACGCCACCGGCGTGCGCGTCAGGCCTGACATCACGAACAGGTTCAGACCAAACGGCGGGGTGATGAAGCCCAGGCCCAAGGTGGTGATCATGAAGACGCAGAAATGCACCTGGTCCATGCCCACGGCCTGACCCAGCGGCCACAGCAGTGGGCCGAAGACGACGATGTTGGGCCCCGTTTCCATGAACATGCCGGCGACGATCCAGACCGCCAGGAACAGCAACACGACGGCCGTGCGGCTGGTGCCGAAGCTCATCACCCAGGCGACAAAGGCCTGCGGCACACCCAGCACGGTGAGTGCCTGCGAGAACAGCAGCGCCACCGCAATGATCGGCAGCACCACGCCGCAGACACGGGCCGAGGTGCCGAGCATGGCCGGAAAGTCGGCCAGCGCCAACCGACCCTGGGCCAGGCCCGTGCCAATGGCCACAGCGACCGCTATCGCCGCCGACTCGGTGGGCGTGAACACGCCGCTGTAGATGCCGCCCAGGATGATCACGGGGATAGCCAGCGCAAAACGTGCCTCCCAAAGCGACCTCGTCCAGCGCGACATGCTGAAGGCCTGGCCGGAGTCTTCGTAGCCGCGCAGCCGGTTGATCACCACATTGGTCAGCAACACCGACATCAGCACGATCACGCCAGGCACAAAGGCGGCCAGAAACAGCGTGGAACTGGACACGCCGAGCACCAGACCGATGATGATGTAGGCGATGGACGGCGGGATCAGGATGCCCGTGCAGGCGCCCGAGGCCACCAGCGCGCAGGCATAGGGCTTGGGGTAGCCGCGCTCGACCAGGCGGTCCATCGTCAGCCGGCCCACTGCTGCGGCGTCGGCCGCGTCCGAGCCCGAGATGCAGGCGAACAGGCCGCAGCCCATCACCGTGGACGAGCCGAAGCCCGAGCGCCAGGAACCAAAGCTGGCCTCGGCAAAATTGAGCAGCTTCTCGCCCAGTCCGGTCCGCACCATCGCGTCACCGGTGAGCACAAACAAGGGGATGGCGATCAGCGCGAAGGAGTCGACGCCCTCGAACAGTGCTTCCCCAATGAGGGTGAGCGGCAACGCCTGAGTGCCCCACAGCATGGCGAAAGTGCCAAGACCCATGGCGACCCAGAACGGCACGCCCACCAGCAGCAGCGCGATCAGGCCGATGACCGAATAGACAACGGGAGACATGGAGATTCGCCTTGATCAGAACCGGGTCGAAATGAACGGGACTGGCCATTGATGGCCCGCCCAGGAGGGCGCTGACGCGCTGCTCATTCGTCGAACATCGCCTTGCCGGCATAAACCTCGCGGCCCGCACGCAGGTCGCCCACATCACGCCATATGCCTTGTGCGCTGCGAAAGATGATCAGCGCAAAGCCGATCGGCACGGCGGCCTCGAACCAGGCCTTGTTGATGCGCAGGACCGGCGCCAGGCCGTCGAACTGCAGCAGTTGGAAGATGGTGTGCATGCTCCAGTACAAGGCGATGCAGGCGAAGGCGATGGTGGCCAGCTCGGCAAAGACCATCGCCAGGCCCTGACCCCTGGGCCCCAGGCGATGCTGCAGCACGTCGAAACGGATGTGCGCCCGCTCGCGTACCGCGTAGGCCGCACCAATCCAGCCCAGGTAGATGAAGGCATAGCGCGCAGCCTCTTCACCCCAGGCCGAGGAGAAGTTGAAGACAAATCGGCGCACGACCTCCTGCACGATGACGATGCAGCAGAAGCTGTAGAACACCAGCATCAGCCAGCGTTCGGCGTCGCGGTCAAGGGCTTGGAGAAAACGCTTCATGGTGTCAGTGGTCTCGGCACTCAGGCAATGAGGCAGATGCATGGCGCGGGGGCCTGCTATCCCCCCCGCCCAGCCCTCTCCCTGCGCAGGGGGAGGCAACGGGTCAGAGCTTGAAGTCGGGGACCGTGATCGATCCCTTGGTGCCGGCCGCCTTCTTGAAGCCGTCGAACGCGGCCATCGAGCCGGCAAACTGCAGCTTGAACTCGTCGTACTCCTTGCGCTGCTCGCCGCAGGCATCCATCCACTGCTTCATCTCGGCGTCGCTGGGGTTGTGGAAGACACAGCCACCTTCACGCAGGATGCGCATCGACTCGGTGCGCGCGGGCTCGATCTGGGCAAAGGTCTCGATCTGGGTCTGCTCGTTGGCGGTATCGAAGGCGGCGCGAAGCTCGGCCGGCAACTGCTGGTACCAGGCGGCGTTGGCAGCAAACATCTGCGCGTCGGGCACCGAGCGGATGTAGCTGATGTTGCCCAGCAGATCGTGGAAGCCAAAGGTGGCCAGTGCGGCGATGGCCGGGTCAAGACCGTCGGCCACACCCTGCTTGATGGCGGTGGCGGTCTCGCCCCAGGGCACCACCGTCGGGTTGGCACCGGCCAGGCGGTAGAAGGTCTGCAGCAGCTTGGAAGGCGGCACACGCATCTTCATGCCCTGCATGTCGGACGGCGTCTTGATCGCCTTGTAGCCCTTGCGGCTGGCAATCGTGCGCGGATCGACCGTGAAATAGAACAATGGCTTGTAGCCCTTGGCCATGACCTTGGGCGTGATCTCGTCGTTCCAGACCTTGCTGCTGACCAGGTTGGCAAAGCGCTGGTTGTCGCCGCACCAGTAGGGGATGTTGATCAGGTCCACCACCGGCGTGTAGGGCGAGAAGTTCGACAGTGACAGCGCACCACCCTGCACCGTGCCGCCCTGGATCTTCTGCGCCAGCGCGGCGCCCACGCCCAGTTGTCCGGCCGGGTGCAGCTTGACGTAGATCTGACCCTTGGACTGGGCTTCGACGTTTTCCTTGTACCGGGCCTGCAGGATCGGGTACTTCACCACGTCCTCGATCTTGTACTCGGTGGCGAACAGCATCTGCACCTTGGCGGCCTTGTGCTTGCGCTCTTCATCGGCAGCGGTCTGGGCCATGGCCACGCCATCGAGGAGGTAGCCGCCGGCCAGGCCCATGACCGCAGCGGTGAAGCCGTAGCGGCAGCTGGCGCGCAGGAACTCGCGGCGCGGCGAGCTGCCGGGCTCGATCGATGCATGCAGCGGCTTGGTCTGGTGATCATTCATGGCTGGTCTCCTCTTGATGGCGGGAACAATGGGCGCATCCCTGGGATGCTTGGCGAGTGCCTGGTCGGGTCAGCTCGACCGTTCCAGGTCGAGCCAGGTGCGCTGCACCAGGCTCAAGGATCTTGGCGATCGCGCAAGGCTTCGTCGACGAACAAGCCAATGACAAAGGCGGATACGGCGGCCAGCACGAGCAAGCATTCACCCAAGTCACCCAGCGGGCCGCCCAGCACCTTGTTCATGGCCTTCAGGGCCATGACATACACCGCGTAGGCCACGGCCAGCAGGGCGCTCAGGCGGTAGGCCAGACTTCCAAGGCGGGAAAGTTGCATGGCGGGCGGTGCGATCTGGAGATGGGTGATCGGTAAGCGACTGTCTTTGTAAGCTCTTACAGAATGATCTCAATCGACTCTGCAGCGGTCAATAAGGCATATCTCTTGCGATTTCGGTGTTTTCCCTAGGCCAGAGACCAGGGCCGCACAGCCAATCGGATGCAAGCCATTACAGTCATCGCATGAGCCGAAATGCCCCGACCCCCACGCTGCAGGATGTGGCGCTGGCCGCCGGCGTGTCCACTGCAACGGTGTCACGCGCGCTGAACCAGCCTGACAGCGTGCGTCCTGCCCTGCGGGCCCGGGTGCTGAACGCCGTGGCGCGCCTGGGCTATGTTCCGCATGCCGGCGCACGTGCCATGAGCCTGCGCCGCAGCGGCACCGTGGGCCTGGTGGTGCCCACCATCGACAACGCCATCTTTGCCCGTGGCGTGCAGGCCTTCCAGCGCTGCATGGTGACCCATGGCCGGCATGTGTTGCTGGCCGTCAGCGACTACGAGCCGGCGCAGGAATCGGCCCAGGTCAACAACCTGATCGCGCGCGGCGTGGACGCGCTGGCCTTCACCGGCATCAGCCAGGAAGCCGGGCTGACCGAGCGCCTGGCTCAGCGTGGCCTGCCATGGGTGCACTGCGTCAGTTTTCCAGCGCCGGTTGGCCACGCCTGCGTCGGCTTTCGCAACCGCGAGGCGATCATGCGGGCCGTGCGCTACCTGCTGCAACTGGGCCATCGCCGCTTCGCCATGCTGGCCGGGCGGACCAGCGGCAACGACCGCGCCAGCGAGCGCCTGGCCGGCGTACGGCAGGCCTTGCACGAGGCCGGCCTGTCACTGCCGCCAGCCGCTGTGGCCGAGTCGGCCTATGAACTGCAGGCCGCTCGCGAGGCCACGCGCCGCCTGCTGGCCCAGGCCAGGCCACCCACCGCGCTGCTGTGTGGCAATGATGTGCTGGCTTACGGCGCGGTGCTGGAAGCCCAGGCCCAAGGCCTGGCGGTGCCCGAGAAGCTGTCGGTGGTGGGCTTCGACGATCTCGATCTGTCGCGCCACTGGCGGCCGGCGCTGACGACCATTCGCGTACCCATCGAAAGCATGTGGTCGCTGGCTGCCCAATACCTGGTGCAGCGCCTGGACGGCACGACCGACCTGCCCCTGCAACAGGAAATCGAGGTCGAACTGGTCGTGCGCGGCTCGACCGCGCCGCCGTACCGGCCGCAGAAGAAGACGTCAGCGGTCACAGCATGAATCCGCAAGCCGCGCCCTGGCCCGCGCTTGACGGGGCGCTGCCGACTCGGAGCACCAGGCCTTTGGGCAGGTCAGGCTGAAGACCTCAGCGCGGCCAGCACCGCGTCTGCCACCTCCAGGCCTTCGGCCAGGGCCTGGCGGCGCAGCGCCTCGCGCCGGACGCCGGGAAGGCGCACACCGTCGTCACTGAGCATCTCGGTCATCAGCACTTCCATGCGGTCGAAGAAGCCTTCGACGCCGCCCAGCGCTCCCGGATCGATGACGATGAAGGCCTGGCCGATGCGCGGCGCATTGCCCTCGTCGACAAAGAAGCTCGAGGCCTGGAAGCCGAACTGCGCACCGATCAGCGCGGTGACCAGCAGTTCCACCACCAGCGCCAGCATCGCGCCCTTGGGGCTGCTGGCCGCACCCAGCGGCAACATCGAGCCGGCCAGGCCGGCCTGAGCGTCGGTGGTGGGCTGACCTTGTGCGTCCAGCGCCCACCCCAATGGAATGGGCTTGCCCGCCTTGGCCGCGACCATCAACTTGCCGCGTGCCACCTCGCTCAGGCTCAGGTCGACCAGCAGCGGGTCGGCGGCGCGGCGCGGAAACACCGCCGCCACCGGGTTGGTACCGAAGATGGCGTGCTTGCCACCGGCAGCAGGCATGGCCGCTGGCGAGTTGGCAAAACCCAGGCCGACCATGCCGGCCTCGGCCACCGGGCGCAGGTGGTCGACGACCACGCCGCAGTGGTGGCTGTTGACCACGCCGACAAGGGCCACGCCTTGCTCACGCGCGGTGGCCACCGCCTCTTGCACGGCCAGCGCGCAGGCCGGGACGGCCAGGCCCTGCTGCGCATCCACCAACAGCGCGCCGCCCTTGCGCTTGACCACCTGCGCCACCGCAGCGCCGTTGGCTCGCCCGTTGCGCAAATGCGTGCTGTATTGCCCGACCCGGCTCAGGCCATGTGAGCCCAGGCCCTGGGCCTCGGCCAGCACCAGGGCATTCGCGGTGCAACGCGCCATGTCGCCAGTGGCACCTGCGCTTTGCAAGGCGGCAGCGACCAATGCGCTCAGTTCGTCGACGGAGATGCGGCTCATGTGGCAGACCCTTCCAGCGCGGCCAGCACTTTGGCCGCGATCAGCGTGCTGACACGCTGGTTGGACTCGGTGGTGACCCCAGCGATATGCGGCGTCAACAGCAGATTGGGGCAATCCGCAAAGTGCGGTGAAGCCGCCACAGGCTCGACTGCAAACACGTCGATCGCCGCGCCGCCCAGATGCCCGGCGCGCAAGGACGCGGCCAGTGCCACCTCGTCCACGATGTGGCCACGGGCGGTGTTGATCAGCACCGCACCCGGCTTCATCTGCGCGATGCGCTCGGCGTTGAACATGCCACGGGTTGAATCCACCAGCGGCACATGCAGGCTGACCACGTCGGCGGTGCGGATCAACTCGTCCAGTCCGACGCAGCGCACGCCCATCTCGGCGAACACCGGATGTTCATCGTCCATCATCGCGTCGAAGGCGATGACCTCCATGCCCAGGCCCAGGGCCAGCCGTGCGGTCAGCTGACCGATGCCGCCAAAACCCAACAGACCCAGCGTGCGGCCACCGACCTCGCGGCCCTCAGACAGCGTGGCGCGCGGCCAGCGGCCAGCGGCCACGGCGCCGCTGCTGGTGTAGACGCCGCGCAGCAGCAGCATCGCCGTGCCCACCACATACTCGGCCACCGACAAGGCATTCGCACCGGTGGCCGGAATGACCTGTATGCCAGCGGTTTCACAGGCCGGCACGTCGATGTTGTCCAGCCCCACGCCCAGACGACCCACGACCTTGCAGCGCTGCATCGCCGCCAGCAAGGCGCCCCGCACCTGGGTGCGATTGCGCACGATCAGCGCATCGGCGCTGGCGGCTTCAGCCAGCAGCCGGGCCGTGTCGTCGACCAGGGCCGGGTCGTAGTGCACCTCATGTCGGGCCGACAGCTCGGCCACGGCGGGCGGGTCCATGAATTCGGTGATGACTATGCGCATGCGGATGTTCTCTTGATCGAAGATGGTGTCCCCGGCGCAGGCGCCCGGGGGCTGGATGGTGAAGGCCAGGCGCGCGCTGTGCCGTGCTGGGTCTGTAGCTCGAGTTTGGCACCAGACCACTGAACCGCCTTGCACCAGCGCGGCTGCCACGGCTGCCACGGCTGGCCATCGTCACCCTGGCTGGCCGGCCCGGCCAAAGTGCTCACCAGCCGCACCCAAGCCCGCCCTCGGGCGCATGAAAAAAGCCGACCGGCGCTTGCGCGCCAGGCCGGCTGCGCGCCTGGCAATCAGGCGCTTTCGTACAGCCGGGTCATCACGAACTCGCGGTGGCCCAGCGCCTCGGCGGCGGTGAAGCGGCCGTTGCAGGTGCGCAGCATCACGTCGAGCGCCTTGTCGCCCGCGTCGTCCAGCGACAGTTCGCGCTGCAGAAGGCCGGTGACGTCGACGTCGATGTGCTCGCTCATCGTGCGCACGGTACGCGGGTTGGCGCAGAGCTTGATCACCGGCACGATGGCGTTGCCGATGACGTTGCCCTGGCCGGTGGGGAACAGGTGCACGACGAAGCCAGCGGCGGCGCACAGCGTGACCATCTCGGCCGCCGCGGAAGAACTGTCCATGAACCACAGGCCCGGGTGGGTGGGCATCTCGGCCTTGTCGAGCACGCCGTCCACGGTGCAGACCTTGCCGATTTTCTGGATGTTGCCCAGCGCTTTCTCTTCGATGGTGGTCAGGCCACCGGCGATGTTGCCCTTGGTCGGCTGGCTGTCGGCCAGGTCGCTGGTCTTGTGGCGGTTGATGACTTCCTGGTAGCGGTCGAACATCTTCATGAAGTCGGTGCGGATCTGGTCGGTTGCGCAGCGCGCGGCGACGATGTGCTCACCGCCCGTCAGCTCGGTGGTTTCACCGAAGCACAGCGTGGCACCCAGCGGGTGCAGGCGGTCGAACGCGCTGCCCACGGTGGGATTGGCGCCGCAGCCGCTGGTGGTGTCGCTCTCACCGCACTTGGTGCTGACCCACAGCTCGGAAATCGGGCACTCTTCACGCTGCTTCTCGCTGGCCCACTGCACGTATTCACGCGCGGCCTTGCTGGCTCGCATGATGGTGTCGTGGTCGCCATGCTGTTCGATGCCGAAGCCCACCACCGGTTTGCCGGTCGCCTTGATGCCGTCGACGACCTTCTGCGTCCAGCCGTCTTCGATGCCGATGACGACCACGGCCGCGACGTTGGGGTTGCAGCCGGCGCCGATCAGGGTGCGGAAGTG
>JANOWE010000181.1:0-4510 GCA_031417735.1 Betaproteobacteria bacterium | reverse complement strand
GCAGTCCAGGCGCCGCTGCCGCAAGCCCTCAAGTGATCAGGCCGCTGCGGCTTGGCGCAACGGCAGATCGTTCAGATCAGCTGAGCTCAGCCCAGCTGCAGAAATTCGACCCAGTTGCCGTCCGGGTCGGACACCATCGCGATGCGGATGCCGGGCCGGATCTCGCGCTCGGACCAGACCACCGGCGTGCCCGCGGCGGTGCAGGCAGCCACCATCTCGCTCAGGTTGGACACCGTGATCGTCCAGTACCGGTAGCCCGCGCTGCCGCCAATGCCGCCCGGCACGGCCGGCGCCGGCAACTCGGGCATCACCACCAGCTTGATCAGGCTGTCGCCGCACAGCAGCCGATGCATGGTGCCCTTGCCGCCGGGCATGGGCATCTGGCCCTGCAGCTTCAGGCCCAGCAGGTCGCGGTAGAAGGCCAGCATGGCCTCGCCGTTGGTCGTGACGATGCCCAGGTCGATGGACGGCTTGCTGATGTTCAGGCTCATGTCGGATCCTTGTGGTCGGAGTGGGGTGGGGCGGGAACAAGGGCAGGGCGCTACACCGCCGTCTGCCCCGGCAGCTGGCGCGTGACCGGGTGGGAGCTGGACAGCCCACCGTCGACCACGATGGCCTGGCCGTTGATGTAGCTGGCCTGGTCGCTGGCCAGAAACAGCGCCGCATTGGCCAGCTCTTCGGGCTGGGCGGCGCGACGCAGCGGGTTCAGCCGGCCCAGCTTGTGGGTCACGCCCTTGTCTTTGGCGTAGTTGAAGGTGGGCTGGGTCATGCCGGTCTCGGTCAGGCCCGGGCAGATGGCATTCACGCGCACGCCGCTCTCGCACAGCTGCTGCGCGGCCACCGTGACCAGGTTGATGACCCCGGCCTTGCTGGCTGAGTACGCCGGCCCGCCCGCGCCAGAGCGCAGACCGGCGACCGACGCGGTGCAGATGATCGACCCGCCGCGCCCGGCCTCGGCCATGGCCTTGCCGGCATGCTTGACCATCAGCCAGGGGCCGATCAGGTTCACCCGCAGCACCTCGGTCCACAGTTCGGGCGTGGCCTCGAAGATGCTGGCCATGCCGCCCGAGATGCCGGCGTTGGCAAAGGCCACGTCGAGCTGGCCATAGTCCGCCAGGGCCAGCGCCACCAGCGCGGCAACGTCGGCCTCGACACCGGCGTCCATTTGCTGCGCCACGGCCTGGCCACCGGCGTCGATCACCGCCTGCGCGGTGGCATGCACGGCATCGGTCTTGTCGCCCAGCACCAGGCGCGCGCCTTCGGCCGCAAAACGCAGCGCGGCGGCGCGGCCTATGCCCGAGCCTGCGCCGGTGATGATCGCCACCTTGTTGTTCAGGGCCTGGCTCATGGGGTCTGCCTTCTTTGGGGGGTTGGTTGCGGGCCATTGTGCGAGCGCGGGGTGCGCGCATCAGTCCGCCCTGTGACAGCATGCCGGTCGGTCGGCAGCTAATCTGGCCGCCTTGCTTCGGAGCCCCGCCTTGATCCTGCACAGCATCCCCTGTCCGACCCGCCTGAAGGCTCAGCCATGACCCAGGCCCCGTCCTCAGCCGCCCCGACGGGATTCAAGGTGGCCGCTGTCGAGGCCTGGTTGCTCCGCCAACTGCCCCAGCTGCAGGCGCCGCTGCGCTGGACCCGACTGGAAGGCGGCCACAGCAACCTGACCTGCCTGATCGAGGACGCCCGTGGCCAGCGCCTGGTGGTGCGCCGCCCGCCCGAGGGCGAGCTGCTGCCCAAGGCCCATGACATGGCGCGTGAATGGGCGCTGATCAGCGCACTGGGCGCCACCGCGGTGCCGGTGCCGCAGGCGCTGGCCTTCTGCGACGACCCGGCCATCACCGGCGCGCCGTTCTATGCCATGGGCCATGTGGCCGGCCGGCCGCTGGTCGATGCCGACGAGGTGCGGCGCTGGCTGCCCGAAGCCGGTCGCGCTACGCTGGGCGAGCACTTCATCGACGTGCTGGCCGACCTGCATGCGCTGGACCCCGAGCAGATCGGCCTGGGCGCGTTGGGCAGGCATGACGGCTACATCGAGCGCCAGCTCAAGACCTGGTACCGATCCTGGCAGGCCAGCATGGCCGCGGCCAGGCTGGACGACCCGCGCGCCCATGAACTGCAGCGCTATTTCCTCGCCCATCTGCCCGACCAGGGCCCGGCCCGGCTGGTTCATGGCGACTACGGCCTGCACAACACCCTGGTCGCTGACGACGGCCGCATCGCGGCGGTGGTCGACTGGGAAATCTCGACCCTGGGCGACCCGCTGGCCGACCTGGCCTATGCGCTGAACCAATGGGCCCAGCCCGGCGACGCACCGTCGGCACGCCAGCGTCCGGCCACCCAACTGCCCGGCTTTGCCCCCCGCCAGGTGCTGGCCGAGCGCTACGCCGAGCGCACCGGGCGCGACCTGAGCCGGCTCGACTATTACGTCGGCTTCAACCGCTGGAAGTCTGCCGCCATCGGTCATGGTGTCCATGCGCGCTACCTGCTGGGGCAGAAGAGCAGCCAGGGCATCGACCTGGCGGCGATGCGGCGCGGCATCCTGCAGTCGCTGGACCTGGCCGAGGCGGCGGTGAACCGGCTGGAACAACGGGCCCGCGCTGATCTGCCTCGACCTGTGGCAGTCACTGTCTACCCCGGACCGATGAACCGCGCGCAGGCGGTGCTGGCGGCCTCCGCCCCCGGCCAGCCGCTGGAACTGGTGGACGCGGTGGTGGCCGGGCGCAGCTTGCGGGTGTTCAGGCACGCGCCGCCATCGCTGCGCGCGCTGTTCGAGGCCACGGCCAGCGACCTGCCGTTTCTGAGCTACGAGGCCGAGCGCTACAGCTTTGCCCAGAGCTGGGCCGCGGCCTCGCGCATCGGCCAGGTGCTGGTGCGGCAATGCGGGGTGCGCCCCGGCGACCGGGTGGCGATTTCCATGCGCAACCTGCCCGAATGGCTGTTTGCCTTCAACGCCATCACGGCCATCGGCGCGGTGGCGGTGGCCATGAACGCGCATTGGCAGGCCGACGAGATGGTCTATGGCCTGGTCGACAGCGGCGCCCGCGTGCTGCTGGCCGACGCCGACCGCCTGCAGCGCTGGCACCAGGCCGAACAACAGTCGCAGCAAGACCACGGCCACGCCGCCGTGCCCGGCCTGCAGGTGCTCGCGGTGCGCTGCGAGCAGCCCTTGCCGCCCGGCCTGCAAAGCCTGGCCGCGCTGACCGAGGCCTTGGGCGATGCGTCGGTGGCCGTGGCCATGCCGCCGGCCACCATCGCGCCCGACGACCTGGCCACCATGCTCTACACCTCGGGCTCCACCGGCCACCCCAAAGGCGTGCCGTCCAGCCACCGCAACATCGTCTCTGCGCTGCTGTCCTGGGAACTGGACGTTGCGGTGGCCGCGCTGGTGGCCGGCCAGCCTGCGCCAACGCCCGCCGCTCAGGCCGGCACGCTGCTGGCGGTGCCGTTGTTCCATGTCTCGGGACTGCATGCGTCCTGCCTGATGAGCTACCGCACCCAGCGGCGCCTGGCCATGATGGGCCGCTGGAGCGCGCTGGCCGCTGCGGCGCTGATCGACGAGCTTGAACTGAGTTCAATGAACGCGCCCGCCGCCATGACCGGCGACCTGCTGCGCGTGGCCCAGGCCGGCGGCCACGACCTGAGCAGCCTGTTGCAGGTGGGCGGCGGCGGTGCGCCCCGGGCCTCAGAGCAGGTGCGGCAACTGCGTGCGAGCTTTGCCAACGCCATGCCGGCCACCGGCTGGGGCATGACCGAGACCAATGCCATCGGCACGGGCGTGGGCGGTGAAGACTATCTGCGCCACCCGGCCAGCTCAGGCCGCTGCTCGCAGGTGCTGCAACTGCGGATCGTCGACGAGGCCGGCCAGACCTTGCCCGGCGACCAGCGCGGTGAACTGCTGGTGCGCGGCACATCGGTGTTTGCCGGCTACTGGAACCGCCCCGACGCCAACGCCCAGGCCTTTGTCGACGGCGACTGGTTCCGCACCGGCGACGTGGCCACCATCAACGACGAGGGCTTCGTGTTCATCGTCGACCGCATCAAGGACCTGATCATCCGGGGCGGTGAAAACATCGGCTGCGGCCAGGTCGAAGCCGCGCTGCTGCAGCACCCCGATGTCTTCGAGGCCACGGTCTACGCCGTGCCCGATGCGCGCTTGGGTGAAGAGGTGGGCGCCACGGTCTACGGCTTGCCCTCGCTGGACCTGCAGGCCCTGCGCGCCTTTCTGGGCCAGCACCTGGCACGCTTTGAGCTGCCGCGCTATTTCCTGCGTTCAGACCAGCCGCTGCCCCGCACGCCGTCCGGCAAGATCCTGAAACGCGAAATCCGTCAGGCCGCATTGCTGGCCTTGCAGGAGGGGCAGGGCCAGGACATGGGTGGGTCGAGCGCGGGTGGCGGCTGAGGGCTCGTTGCTGCCGTTGGAGTTGTTGCTCGGCAGCTGACACTCATCGGTTGGCGGGTGAGCGGCGGGGCGGGCTGCCCTGTTCTTCTGCGTGTCACCCGACAACGCCCTGCC
>JANOWE010000180.1:0-13755 GCA_031417735.1 Betaproteobacteria bacterium | reverse complement strand
CAGCGCCGCGCCGGCCGGCAGCGTCACCGCCGCGAGTTGCTCGTCGTTCAGTCCACGCAGCAATGCCCCGTTGTCGGCCACGGCCGGAGAAACTTCGTGAAAATGCGGTTCATGCATCAGTCCATTCTAGGAGCCGGGCTGTGGGCCCCCTGGCTGCTTTGCCAGGCTGCGTCCGTCAGCCTGCCGCCTTGTCCGCCGGCACAGGCCCCGGTGCTAGAGGTCTTCGTCGGCGCTGACTGCGAGCGCTGCTGGGCAGGCGCTGACGAGCAAGCGGCCATGGGCTGGCGCTTCGACTGGATCGTGCCGGCTGGCGAGCAGGCCACGATGGCCGCGGCGGCGCTGCGCGACAGCCTTGACCGCCTGGCCCGAGCCCGTCTGCCCGCGCCCGGGCCAGGCGGGCAGCAGCTGCGGCTGCAGCCTGCGGCCCGACTGGCGCAGGCCGCGGCCTTGTCGGTGGCCTCGGGCCTGCCCCTGTCGGCCTATTACGCCCTGCAGTTGCAATTGCGCAGCCGCCCGGGCCAGGTGCTGCCCGCAGGCAGCCAGGGCTGGCTGGCGCTGGTGGAGTTGCTGCCAGCCGGCAGCGAAGGCTCTGCATCACCACGCGCCCTGGTGCGCAGCGTGGCTGGTCCCCTGCCCTTGACCGCGCTGGGGCCGGGCCGGCCGCTGAACCACCTGGCCGCGCTGCGCTGGCCCGAGGGCGCGCTGCTTGAACGGCTGCAGGCACGGGCCTGGATTGAAGCCGCAGATGGCCGCATCCTGGCGGTCGCCGCCGACCGTTGCGGCCCATGAATTGAGCACTCGCCCTTGACCAGGGGGTGGGCCTGGGGCGGCACCGCAAGTCGGCTTGCATAAAATCCAGCGCCCGCTGTCCGTTTGACGCAACCCAGCCTCTTGCTGTGGCCTGCCCGTCCGGCCCAAGGCAAATGAAAGGTCTAGCGCCATGGACATCTTCGACTACGACAACATCCTGCTGCTGCCACGCCAATGCCGCGTCGACAGCCGAAGCGAATGCGACACCTCGGTTGAACTCGGACCGCGCCGCTTCGCGCTGCCGGTGGTGCCGGCCAACATGAAGACGGTGGTCGATGAACCGATCTGCGTGCAACTGGCCAGCAGCGGGCATTTCTATGTCATGCACCGCTTCAACCTTGACAGCGTGGACTTTGCCCGGCGCATGCGTCAGCGAGGCTTGCTGGTCTCGATCAGCTCGGGCGTCAAGTCCGAGGACATGGCCACCATCGACCGCCTGGCCAGCGAGGGCCTGGGCGCAGACTACATCACCATCGACATCGCCCATGGCCACGCCGAAAGTGTGCGGCGCATGCTTGCTCACATCAAGCAGCGGCTGCCCGAGACCTTCATCATCGCCGGCAACGTGGCCACACCCGAGGCGGTGATCGACCTCGAGGCCTGGGGCGCCGATGCGACCAAGGTCGGCGTCGGCCCCGGCAAGGTCTGCATCACGCGGCTGAAAACCGGCTTCGGCACCGGCGGCTGGCAGCTCAGCGCGCTGAAGTGGTGCGCCCGGGTGGCGACCAAACCCATCATTGCCGACGGTGGCATCCGCCACCATGGCGACATCGCCAAGAGCGTGCGCTTCGGCGCGGCTTTTGTGATGGTGGGCTCGATGTTCGCCGGCCATGAAGAGTCCCCCGGCGCCACAGTGGAGGTCGACGGCATTCGCTACAAGGAGTACTACGGCTCAGCCAGCGACTTCAACAAGGGCGAGTACAAGCATGTCGAAGGCAAGCGCATCCTGGAGCCGATCAAGGGCGCGCTGGCCCACACGCTGCGTGAGATGCGCGAAGACCTGCAGAGCTCGATCAGCTATGGCGGTGGCCGTGTGCTGGCCGACCTGCGCAAGGTCAACTACGTGGTCCTGGGTGGCGAGAACGCGGGCGAGCACTTGTTGATGTGACGCCCGGCGCAGCGCCGCTCGCGCCTGCGGCCGGCTTTGCCAGCAGCGTGTCGGGCTTGGGGCGTCGCAAGCCCGACAGGCTCCTAGGGCTTTCCCTTGGTAGCGGCGATTTCCGGCATTCACTGCTCGGACAGTCCTTACAGTTCAGCGCTGGATCGCGGCCGAGGTTGCGCACATCCATCCTGGCAGTCGCCCCGCGCCGGGCCTGCCGCGTCCCTACAGGAGCCACCTTGTCATCCCTGTTGCAACTGTCCCGACTGATCGACTGGATCAGTGACAGGTTCGGTTTCATCGCCAAGTGGGCGGTGTTCCTGGCCTGTTGCATCAGCGCCGCCAATGCCGTGGTGCGCTATCTCGCCAACTACAGCTCCAACGCCTACCTGGAGATCCAGTGGTACCTGTTTGGCGCCGCCGTGATGCTGGGCGCGGCGCAGGTGCTGCGGGTCAATGAACATATCCGGGTCGACGTGCTGTACAGCCGCTACTCGGGGCGCACCCAGGCGCTGATCGATCTGGCCGGCCTGGTGCTCTTCATGCTGCCGTCGATGGCGGTGATGATCTCGTTTGCCTGGCCGCTGTTCGTCAAGATGTACCTCACCGGCGAGGTCTCCAACAACGCCGGTGGCTTGATCCGCTGGCCCGCGATGCTGTTGTTGCCGGTGGGCTTCGGCCTGCTCTTCGCGCAAGGCATTTTGGAGGTCATTAAGCGCGTGGCCTGGCTGACCCACCGGTACGACGGTGAATTCCACTACGAGAAGCCGCTGCAATGACCATGGACACCTTTGCACCGCTGATGTTTGCAGGACTGGTCTTTGTCCTGATCATCGGCTTCCCGGTGGCGTTCTCGCTCACCGCGCTCGGCCTGGGCTGCGGCTACTACGCCGTCTGGATGGGTTGGTTCCCGGCGAGTTTCATGGGCAATCTGCCGCTCAACGTGTTCGGCATCCTGTCCAACGATCTGCTGTTGGCGATCCCCTTCTTCACCCTGATGGGCACCATCCTCGAGCGCTGCGGCCTGGCCGAGGACATGCTCGATTCAATGGGTCAGTTGTTCGGCCCGGTGCGTGGCGGCCTGGGCTACTCGGTGATCATCGTCGGCTTCATTCTCGGCGCCATCACCGGCACCGTGGCGGGCCAGGTGATCGCGATGGCCATGATCTCGCTGCCGGTGATGATGCGCTGGGGCTACAACATGCGCTATGCCACCGGCGTGCTGGCCGCGTCGGGCACCATCACCCAGCTGGTGCCGCCATCCTTGGTGCTGATCGTGCTGGCCGACCAGTTGGGCAAGCCAGTGGGCGACATGTACAAGGGCGCCTGGGGCCCATCGATCCTGCAGGTGCTGCTGTTTGCGCTCTACACCTTCATGCTGGCTCGCCTGAAGCCCTCGCATGTGCCCGGCGTGCCCAAGGAGGGCCGCACGCTCGTGGGCTGGGCGCTGTGGCGCAAATGCCTGGCCGGCATCATCCCCTCGGCGGTGCTGATCTTCACCGTGCTGGGCAGCATGGGTGGACTGCCGGGCATCAGCGTGGCCATCGCCACCCCTACCGAAGCCGGCGCGATGGGCGCGGTGGGCGCCTTCATCCTGGCAGCGATGCACAAGCGGCTGACGATGTACCTGCTCAAGCAGGCCTTGCTCAGCACGATGCGCCTGACGGCGATGGTGGTCTTCATCCTCATCGGCTCGCGGGTGTTCTCGCTGGTCTTCCAGGGCGTAGACGGGGGCATCTGGATTGAGCACATGCTGACCGGCCTGCCGGGCGGTCAGCTCGGCTTCCTGATCGCAGTGAACATCTTCATCTTCTTCCTGGCCTTCTTTCTCGACTTCTTCGAGATCGCCTTCATCATCATCCCTTTCCTGGCCCCAGTGGCGGCCAAGCTGGGCATCGACCTGATCTGGTTCGGGGTGATGATCTGCGTGAACATGCAGACCAGTTTCATGCACCCGCCCTTCGGCTTTGCCTTGTTCTACCTGCGCGGCATCGCCGACACCCTTTACAAGAACAAGGCGCTGCCGCGCAAGATCGAATCGAAGGACATCTACATGGGCGCGATACCCTTCATCGTGATCCAGTTGCTGCTGGTGGGAATCGTGATTTTTTTCCCGCAGACCGTGACCGTCTTCCTTGACAAGGAGAAGGTGCTCGACCTGGACAAGGCCAGTTCCGACCTTCAAATGATGCGCAAGGACGCGGCAGCACCGGCAGGCAGCGCCACGACTGCCGCCGACGACCGCATGAAGAGCCTGATGGATCAGATCCAGAAGGACAAGGACGCGACCAAGAAACCGTGACCTCGCGGCCAGGCCTGGCGCTTGACCCGGGCGCCGGCCAAAGCGCTGCATCAACCCGCTCCGCCCAACAAAAAGCCCCGCATCGCGGGGCTTTTTTCATGCCTCGGCGCAGAGCGCGCCGGTGCGGCGACGCCGCCTCAGAGCTTCTGCTTCTGCATGAAGTCGTCGAAGTTGGCCTCAGTGAACTGGAACCACAGATTGGCATCGCGGCGGAAGGTGGCGTAGTCGTCGTAGATCTTCTTCCAGCGCGGGTTCTTGGCCGAGATCTCGCTGTACAGCGCCATCGATTCCTTGAAGGCCGCGTCCATCAGGTCCTTGGGGAAGGGAAAGAGCTTGGCGCCGCCGGCCACCAATTGCTTCAGGGACGAGGCATTGCGGGCGTCGTATTTGGCCTGCATGTCGATGTGGGCGTAGGCGGAAGCCGCCTCGACGATGGCCTTGTACTCGGCTGACAGCGCGTCATAGGCCTTCTGGTTGACGAACAGGTCCAGCTGCGGGCCGCCTTCCCACCAGCCTGGGTAGGCGTAGTGTTGAGCCACCTTGTAAAAGCCCAGCTTCTGGTCATCGTAGGGGCCCACCCATTCGGCGGCATCAATCGTGCCTTTTTCCAGCGCCTGGTAGATCTCGCCGCCGGGGATGTTCTGCGGCACACCGCCGATGCGTTCGACCACCTTGCCCGCGAAGCCGCCGACCCGGAACTTCAGGCCCTTGAAATCGGCCAGAGAGTTGATCGGCTTGCGGAACCAGCCGCCCATCTGGGCACCGGTATTGCCCATCGGGAAGTTGATGATGTTGTAGGACTTGTAGAACTCGCGCATCAGCTTCAGGCCATTGCCCTCGTACATCCAGGCCGTCATCTGGCGGCTGTTCAAGCCGAAGGGGATGGCGCAACCCAGTGCAAAAGTCTCATCCTTGCCGAAGAAGTAATAAGGCGCGGTGTTGGCGCATTCAACCGTGCCGTTCTGCACACCGTCGACCACGCCAAAGGCCGGCATCAGTTCACCGGCAGCATGGGTGGAGATGGTGAACTTGCCGCCAGTCATGTCGCTGACCTTCTTGGCGAACACGTCGGCCACGCCGAACAGCGTGTCCAAGGACTTCGGGAAGCTGGAGGCCAGACGCCAACGGATGGTGGCCTGGGCATTGACGATGGCCGGGGCGGCGCCCGCAGCCAGGATGCCGGTCAGGCCGGCGCCACGAACAAATACACGACGTTCCATGCAGTTCTCCTTCGCAAATTTGCGCTGTGAAGCGCTCATTCTAGGGTCAGGCCATTCAATGCCCGCCGCTGGAAGTGCGCAGCCCCATTCAGGGTTGTGCCGTCAAGCAGCGCCGTGCATTCAGGATCCTGCCACCTTCATGCGCTCAACCAGCACCGAGCCAATGCGCTTGCCGCCCATGGTGTATTCGTCCGCACCCACCGCGACAATGCCGCGCAGCATGTCAGGCAGGCTGCCGGCGATGGTCACCTCGTGCACCGGGTGCACGATGCGCCCGCCTTCGACCCAGTAGCCCGCCGCGCCGCGCGAATAGTCGCCGGTGACAGGGTTCACGCCTTGGCCCATCAACTCGGTGACGAACAGACCGCGGCCCAGGCTGCGCAGCATCTGCTCCAGGTGGTCACCCGGCCGGGTCAGGCGACTGGACAGGCGCAGGTTGTGCGAGCCGCCGGCATGGCCGGTGGTCTTCAGGCCCAACTTGCGCGCCGAGTAGCTGCCCAGAAAGTAAGCTTGCACCACGCCGGCATCGACCACCCGGCGGCGGCGCGTGCCCACACCTTCGTCGTCGAAGGGCGCGCTGGCCTTGCCCTGCAATGCGAAGGGGTCTTCGTCGATGTCGATATGCCCGGCCAGCACCGGTTGGCCGATGCTGTCGAGCAAGAAGCTGGCACGGCGGTACAGCGCACCGCCGCTGGTGGCCTGCACATAGGCGCCCAGCAGGCCGGCGGCCAGGGTGTTCTCGAACAGCACCGGCACCTCGCAGGTGGGCACCTTGCGTCCGCCCAGACGCGACAGCGCACGCTCGGCGGCGTAGCGGCCCACGGCCTCGGGCGAGGCCAGGCTCATCGCGTCACGCTCTGAGCTGTACCAGGCGTCTCGCTGCATGTCGCGGCCCTTGCTGGCGATGGGTGCGACCGAGATGGAATGCCGTGAACTGGCGTAGCCACCCCGAAAGCCTCGGCTGTTGCCGGCCCAGAAATGTGCCTGCTGGGCCGAGGTGGCGCCGCCCTCGCTGTTGCTGATGCGTGGGCTGGTGGCCAGCGCCGCATCTTCGCAGCGCCGGGCCAGGCGGGCCGCCTCATCGGCGTCCAGCGCCCAGGGGTGGAACAGATCCAGGTCCATTGCCGCGGCCTCGGCCGAGACCAGGTCTTCGGCATCGGGCAGACCGGCGGCCGGGTCTTCCGCGGTGAAGCGGGCAATGTCGTAGGCCGCGCGCACCGTCTGCTCGATGGCCTGGCGCGAAAAATCACTGGTGCTGGCATTGCCCCGGCGCTGGCCCAGGTAGACGCCCACGCCCAAGGATTTGTCGCGGTTGCGCTCCACATGCTCGAGCTCGCCCTTGCGCACCGACACCGACAGGCCCGCGCCTTCGCTGACTTCGGCCCCTGCGTCGCTGGCGCCCTGGGCCTTGGCGATGGCCAGGGTGTCTTCGATGATCTGTTGAAACTGCTCGCGGCTGAAGGCAAAACCCTGGGAGACGGTGGATCCGGACATGGAGGCCTTTGAGGTGGGCCAGGGAGCTGGCCAAGCGGGACGCCGCTGAGCTCAAGCCCGGCAGCTGGGCGACAATGATAGCGACGCCACCCCCGCACCTGTGCCTTGCGCAGACCCAGCCCATGCGCCCAGACCCCGACCCCGACCCCGCCGACACCGACGACGAATTTGACCGCCCCAGCAAGAGCGCGTTGAAGCGCCAGTCCCATGCGTTGCAGGCACTGGGCCTGGAACTGGCCGAATTGCCGGCAAAACGCCTGGCCGCAGTAGCCATGCCCGAGAGCCTGCGCGCCGGCATTGCCGAGTACCTGCGCACCAAGAGCCATGAAGGCCGGCGCCGGCAACTGCAGTACATCGGCAAGCAGATGCGCTTTGCCGACGCCGGGCCGCTGCGCGAGGCGGTGGACGCCTACAAGCTGGGCTCGGCCAAGGACACCTTGTCGCTGCATGAAACCGAGGCCTGGCGCGACACGCTGATGGCCGACGAAGCGGCCCTGGGCCGCTGGGTCGAGGCCTACCCCAACTCTGACCTGCAGCGCCTGCGCAGCCTGATCCGTGCCGCCCGCAAGGACGGCCTGGCCCCGGTGGGCCAACGCAGCGGCCGGCCCTACCGTGATCTGTACCAGTTCATCAAGCCCTGGCTGAACCCCGGCGACGATGCTGCGCCGAACGACGAGGCGATCGACGCTGACGCTGACGAACAAGACCATGAGCGCTGAATTCGACCCCGTGACCATCGGCCTGGTCTCATGCAGCGACCGTGCGGCCAGCGGCGTGTACGCCGATCAGGGCATTCCGGCGCTGCAGGACTGGCTGTCGCGCGCGCTGAAAAACCCCATCAACTGGCAGACCCGGCTGATCCCCGATGAGCAAGAGGGCATCAGCGCCGCGCTGCGTGAATTGGTCGATGTCGCCGGTTGCCATCTGGTGCTGACCACTGGCGGCACCGGCCCGGCACCGCGTGACGTCACGCCCGAGGCCACGCTGGCCGTGGCCGACAAGGAAATGCCGGGTTTTGGCGAGCAGATGCGCCAGATCAGCCTGCGCTTTGTGCCGACCGCGATCCTGTCGCGTCAGGTGGCGGTGGTGCGCGGCAAGGCACTGATCATCAACCTGCCGGGCCAGCCCAAGTCGATTGCCCAGACCCTGCAAGGCCTGCCCGAGGCCCAGCCACCGGCGCATGGCATCTTTGCCGCCGTGCCCTACTGCATCGACCTGATCGGCGGGCCGTACCTGGAGACCGACCCGGCGCTGTGCAAGGCCTTCCGGCCCCAGAGCGCGCGGCGCGCACCGCGCCAGGGCTGAGCCGCGCCGCTGCGGCGGCGTCTATTTCACCAACTGGTTCAGGCCCTCGGCATCGAAGCATTCGGTGCGGTGGGCGTCTTGCGGCACACAGTCCTCGCCCGGCAACTCGCGGGACCGGGACGACAGCGTGGCAATGGCCTGCCACAGCAGCGCAATCTGATGCTCCTGGCCCTGGGCGTTGTCGATCAAGCCCTTCATCGCCTGCGACACCGGGTCGTCGCCCTGGGTCACGCCATAGGCCGAGAAACCCATCTTGGCCGCTGCGGCTTCGCGCGCGTAGTCGGCCTCGGCCTGGATGATGCGCGCCGGATTGCCCACCGCCGTGGCGCCGGGCGGCACAGGCTTGACGACCACCGCGCCCGAGCCCACCCGCGCGCCAGCACCCACGGTGAAGCCGCCCAAGACCTGCGCATTGGCACCCACGATCACGCCCTGCGCCAACGTGGGGTGGCGTTTGGCGCCCTTGGTCAGCGAGGTTCCACCCAGCGTCACACCCTGGTAGATGGTGCAGTCGTCGCCGACCTCGGCGGTCTGACCGATGACCACGCCCATGCCGTGGTCGATGAACACGCGCCGGCCCAACGTGGCGCCAGGGTGGATCTCGATACCGGTGAAGAACCGCCCCAGGTGCGACAAAAAACGACCCAACCAGGGCAAGCCGCCATGCCATGCCCGGCTCGCCCAGCGGTGCCAGATGATCGCGTGCAGGCCGGGATAGCAGGTCAGCACCTCCCAGTCGGAACGGGCGGCGGGGTCGCGCTCGCGGATGCAGGCGATGTCTTCACGCAGACGGCTGAACATGGCGGAATCAGTCAGAAATTCGGCATTGGAGTGTATGCGGCGGCCTTTGACCTTGCCGCCTGCGGGTGGCTCGCAGCGTCGCCTGGTACCGGCGCTGAAGGCCTGCGGTGGGCTCAGAGCGGCCAGTCACCGTGAGCCGCCAGGGCGTCACGGCGGCTCAATCGGGCTTGGGATCGGCGGCCCGTCCGGCCGCCCGGGCAATGCCGCGCAGGATGTGCAACTCCTCGCGGCTGAGTTGGGCGCGGTTGAGCAGTTGCTGCAGTCGGGGCATCAAGCGTCTGGGGATGGCGGGGTCGAGAAAGCCGATGGCTTCGAGCACCTGCTGCCAGTGCGCCAGCGCGCCGGCCATCTCATCCATGCTGGCCAGGCTGGGCTGGGCGGTGCGTGGCCGCACTTCAAAGCCACCCAGGGCCTGGCGCCAGTCATAGGCCAGCAGTTGCACCGCCTGGGCCAGGTTCAGCGAGCCGTAGTCGAGATGGGTGGGCACGCTCAGACAACTGTGGCAGCGCCACACATCTTCATTGGACAGGCCGTGGCGTTCACTGCCGAAGACCAGGGCCAGACGCTGCTCGCCGGCCAGCACCTGCGGCGCCATGGTCTCGAAATGAGCGCGAGGCGTATAGGTTGGCGGACCGAAGTCGCGCGGCGTCATCGCCGTGGCGCAGGCATGGGTGATGCCCTGCAGAGCCTCGTCCACGCTGTCGACCATGCGCGCGCGCGCCAGAATGTTTGCCGCACCGCTGGCCATGGCCACCGCGTCCTCATGGCACAGCACGTCGGCAAAGCGCGGTTGCACCAGCACCAGATCGGAAAAGCCCATCACCTTCATGGCCCTTGCGGCCGCACCCACGTTGCCGGGGTGGCTGGTTCGCACCAGCACGAAGCGTGTGTTGTCGACAGCAGGGAGGTGCTCGGTCTGGGCGGGCATGGGCAAACAGGGGCTGGCGCGGCTAAAATGCGCGGTTGCTACAGCGCTGCATTGTCGCTGTCACCGCTCTTTCATCCTGCCAGCCCCTTGTATCGCGCACCGTGACCACGGTGCCGCGGACCACCCCCACCGGACCATCGGACGCCCCATGTCGCAATCGCTTCACCCCATGCTCAACATCGCGATCAAGGCTGCCCGTGCGGCGGGCGCGATCATCAACCGGGGCTCGCAGGATCTTGACCTCCTGACGGTGACCCACAAGGGCCCGAATGATTTCGTCAGCGAGGTCGACCACGCGGCAGAGCAGGTCATCATCGAAACGCTGCTGGCGGCCTACCCCGGCCACGCCATCCTGGCCGAAGAGTCGGGCCGCGAGCATGGCGCCAAACACAGCGAATACGTCTGGATCATCGACCCGCTGGACGGCACCACCAACTTCCTGCATGGCCTGCCGGTCTACTGCGTATCGATCGCGCTGGCCTACCGCGGCGTGGTGCAGCAGGCGGTGGTCTATGACCCCAACCGCAACGACCTGTTTTACGCCAGCAAGGGCCGGGGCGCCTTCCTCAATGACAAGCGGCTGCGCGTGTCGCGCCGCACCCGGCTGGCCGACGCGCTGGTGGGCACCGGTTTTCCGTTCCGCCGGGGCGACAACTTCCAGCGCTACATAAAGATGTTCGAGCTGGTGATGCAGTCCTGCGCCGGGCTGCGCCGCCCGGGCTCGGCCGCGCTCGACCTGTGCTACGTCGCAGCGGGCTGGTACGACGGCTTCTTCGAGACCGGCCTGCAGCCGTGGGATCTGGCCGCAGGCAGCCTGATCATCACCGAGGCCGGGGGCCTGTGTGGCAACTTCACCGGCGAAGCCGACTTCATGTTCCAGCGTGAACTGGTGGCGGGCAACCCCAAGATCTATGCCCAGTTGGTGACCATGCTGGCGCCGTTCACCCGCGTCATCAAGAACGAAGCCACCGACGGAGCCGAAGGCGGTCAGTCAGCCGCCACGATGGACGGCGCGGACTCGGTGCTGGCTGCGCTGGCCCAGGCCGGTGTGGACACGGCGCCCGCCGAAGCGGCGACGCCAGTGCCGGCAGCCGAACGCAAGCCCTTGCGCGTGCGCAAGACCCTGGCCGAGGGCGAGGTCGCCCATGTGCCTACGGTCAGCTACCGCGAACCCAGCGAGGGCGGCATGGACCCACGCAGTGAGCGGCCCCGTCCACGCGGCCCCAGGCCCGACCAGGGCATGGACCGGCCTGATCAACGCCGCAGCAGTGGTCCCCGGCCCGACCCGGGTCGGCCGGCACCGGCCCGGCCTGGGCCGCGCGGGCCAGGCGATCGCTTTGCCGACCGCGCGCCCGATCGTGGTTCAGAGCGGAGCACGGGCCGTCCTGCGCCGCGTGGCCCGGCGGGTCCAAGGGGTCCGGCCAAGCCTGGCAACAAGTTCTGAACCGTCGCCGGACCGGGCGGCCTGTCATGGCCTGGCGAGTGCTTGTCAATGACCATTGCTCGTTCACGTTGAGCCGCCCTTGAGTGAGCCCTTATCCTGGCTGGCACAGTCGTGAGAAGCTCGGGCAGCGCAGGCTGGCATGGCGCCGCTGCAGCCCGCTGAACCGAACCGGCCACAGCCGCAGATCCCTGGCGTCAAATGGACCGACCGGACGGCCCGGCGGCCAGACCAAAGGAAACTGACCATGATCATCGTTCTGGGCAGCGTGCAAATCAGTCCCGACCACCTGGCGCAGGCCTTGATCGTCTGCCGTCAACATGTGGACCGCTCGAAGGAAGAACCCGGCTGCGTGTCGCACGCGGTCCACCAGGAGGTCGGCGCCTCGAACCGGCTGCGCTTTGTCGAGCAATGGGCCGACATGGCAGCCTTGCGACGGCATTTCGCGCTGCCGGCCTCTGTCGATTTCGTGCGGGTCCTGTCCGGCATGGCCGTGAACCGGCCAAGAATGCAGCTCTTCGAGGCCTCGGCCCTGCCCATTCCTGGCCCTTCAACCGACTGACGCCACGCCTGCCCTCAGGCATCTACCGAAAGCAAGTCATGAACAAGTCAAACCTGATCGGCTGGCTGCTGCTGTTCGTCGCCTGGATGGCCGGCAGCTTTGTCGTCCATGGACTGCTGCTGGGCGCGGACTACACGGTGTTGCAAGGCACGCTGTTCCGCAGCCCCGAAGACTCCGAGCGCTTCTTTCCGCTGATGCTGCTGGCCCATGTGATGCTGGCCGCCGCGCTGCAATGGATCTATCTGCGCGGCAGGCAGCCCGACAAGCCCTGGCCCGGTCAGGGCCTGCGCTTTGGCATCGCGGTCGCGCTGCTGACCGTTGTGCCCACCTATTTGATCTATCTGTGCGTGCAGCCCACGCCGGTCATGCTGGTGGTCAAGCAGATCGTCTTCGACGGCCTGCTGCTGCTGTTGCTGGGCCTGCTGGTGGCCTGGTGGCACCGCGTGCCTCGCTAGCCCTGGGCCCGGACCCGGACCCAGAGGCGGTCATGGCACAGTGCAGGTCACCCATCACGACCAGCCAGCCAGCGCCACCGCCATGACGCCCCAAGAAGATATCGCCCGGTTCATGGACCAGGCCTTTCCACGCAGCCAGACCAGCATCGTCGACGCCCGGCTCAACACCGCCACGCTGAAGCGCCGGATCACGCCGGAAGACACCCGCCCCGGCGGAACCGTCTCCGGTCCGACCATGATGGCCCTGGCCGACATGGCGCTGTATGTGGCCATCCATTCCACGCTCGGCCTGACCCCGGGCGCCGTCACCACCAGCCTGAACACCAATTTCCTGCGCCGCCCGTCGGCCGACAAGGACATCGTCGCGGTGTGCAAGCTGCTGAAGGTGGGCCGCTCGCTGGTGGTGGGCGAGGTGTCGATCTTTTCCGAAGGCAGCGACGAGCCGCTGGCTCATGTGGTGGGCACCTACTCGATTCCGCCGCTGGGCCGCACGGGCTGAGCGCCCGCTTGCCGCTGCAGGCCAAGGTCTGCAGGCCACCAGAGAAGCTCAGTTTGGGCCAATGGGCATCAGGCGGGTACCGCCAGGCGGGTCAGATCCTTGAGCGCGGCAGCATCGCCCACCGCCCAGCAGGCCCGCATCAGTTCGCGGCAGCGCTGGGCGCCCAGCACGGCGTCGGCCATGCCGCTGAATTTGGCCTCCAGCTGCGCGTCGCTCATCGGCCTGGCCAGTGAGCCGATCGCATGTTCGACGAAGACGCGGATGCGCCGACCATCGGTCAGCACCGCCGTGACGTCGGCGCTGGCCTCGTCGATGCTGTCGTCCACCGTGGCCACCACCTTGCGTCGCAGCGCCACCATGTCGGGGCGGTTGACGATGTCGTCGGCAAACTCGGGCTCGCCGGCCTGGCCAAACGTCAGGCCCGCTGCGCAGCCGTGGTAGACGCTGAACTTGGCCTGCAGGCCATCGGCCGGCTCTTTCTTACCAGTGAGTTCGAGCACCAGGGAATGCACCTTCAGCTCGATGCCGGCTATCTGTTCCGGCCGCACGCCCTGGGCGCGGAGTTGGGCGCAGGCGTCGATGCCGGGATGGATGACGATGCCGCAGGCAAAGGGCTTGTAGGTGTTCAAGCTGATCTCGAAGCGCTGGCCCAGGTCGGTGCTGATTTCAGACCAGTCGTTCTTGGTCGAGATGGTCTGCATCATGCCGCGCGGCGCTTCCAGCGCCCGAGGGCTGGCGGTGTAGCCGTTCTGGGCCAACAGCGCGGCCATCAGCCCGGCGCGGGCCGCAGCGCCGGGATGGAAGGGCTTGGTCATGGTGCCGAACTGCTCGCGCATGCC
>JANOWE010000179.1:0-36658 GCA_031417735.1 Betaproteobacteria bacterium | reverse complement strand
GAGGACCTGAAGGTCTACGAGAACGTGGCCCAATGCGCCGGCGGCGCGGCCTCGACCACCGGTTTCTGGGACGGCCCGCCCACCGTCAGCGCCGCCGCGCTGGGCGACAGCAACACCGGCATGCACCTGGCCATCGGCATCCTGACCGCGCTGCGCCAGCGCGACAAGACCGGTCGCGGCCAGAAGGTGGCCTGCTCGATGCAGGACGCCGTGCTCAACCTGTGCCGTGTCAAGCTGCGCGACCAGTTGCGCCTGGACCGTCTGGGCTACCTGGAAGAGTATCCCCAGTACCCGCATGGCAAGTTCACCGACGTGGTGCCGCGCGGCGGCAATGCCGGTGGTGGTGGCCAGCCGGGCTGGGTGCTCAAGTGCAAGGGCTGGGAGACCGACCCCAATGCCTACATCTACTTCACGATCCAGGGCCAGGCCTGGGCACCGATCTGCGACGCCATCGGCAAGCCCGAGTGGAAGACCGACCCGGCCTACATGACCGCCAAGGCCCGCCAGCCGCACATCACCGCGATCTTTGCCACCATCGAAGAGTGGCTGGCCGACAAGACCAAGTTCGAGGCGGTGGACATCCTGCGCAAGTTCGACATCCCCTGCGCGCCGGTGATGTCGATGAAGGAACTGTCGGTGGACCCGTCCTTGCGTGCCTCGGGCACCATCGTCGAGGTCGACCACAAGGCCCGTGGCAAGTACCTGACCGTGGGCAGCCCGATCAAGTTCTCGGACATGAAGGTCGAGGTCACGGGCTCGCCGCTGCTGGGCGAGCACACCGACGAGGTGCTGGCCGAACTGGGCTACAGCTCGGCCCAGATCGCGGCGGCGCACGAAGCCAAGGCGGTCTGAGCCGGCAGGCTGCGGCCGCGTCGGCCGTGATCTTCTGCGGGGCCAGGCGGCCCTGCCGGCATGGTGGCGCGGCCTTGGCCGGCCCGGCCTGAGGCATCATTCCTGCCACCTGACTGCGGCGCACTGCGCTGCGGCAGGGCCGGGCTCTGCCTGGTTCCCCAAGACCACAGGAGAGAGTTGATGAGCAAGGCCCTGGCAGGTGTGCGCGTGCTGGATTTCACCCATGTGCAGTCCGGCCCGACGTGCACCCAGTTGCTGGCGTTCTTGGGCGCCGACGTGATCAAGGTCGAGCGACCGGGCGAGGGTGACGCCACCCGCGCGCAGTTGCGCGACATCCCCGGCGTGGACAGCCTCTATTTCACGATGCTCAACCACAACAAGCGCTCGATCACGATCAACACCAAGAAGAAGTCGGGCCTGGCGGTGCTGGACCGACTGATCAAGACCTGCGACGTGCTGGTCGAGAACTTCGCCCCCGGCGCGATGGACCGCATGGGCATCACCTGGGCGCATGTCAACAGCATCAATCCGGGCATGATCGTGGCCTCGGTCAAGGGCTTCGGTCCCGGCCCCTACGAGCACTGCAAGGTCTACGAGAACGTGGCGCAATGCGCCGGCGGCTCGGCCTCGACCTCGGGCTTCGACGACGGCCCGCCGATGGTCACCGGCGCGCAGATCGGCGACAGCGGCACCGGCCTGCACCTGGCGCTGGGCATCGTGGCCGCGCTTTACCAGCGCACCCACAGCGGCCGTGGCCAGCAGGTGCTGGCGCCGATGCAGGATGCGGTGCTCAACCTGTGCCGCGTCAAGCTGCGTGACCAGCAGCGCCTGGACCGCACCCACACCCTGCACGAGTACCCGCAGTACCCCGACGGCAAGTTCGGTGACGCGGTGCCGCGTGCGGGCAATGCCTCGGGCGGTGGCCAGCCGGGCGCCATCCTGAAGTGCAAGGGCTGGCAGACCGACCCCAATGCCTACATCTACTTCATCACCCAGGCGGCGGTGTGGCCGGCGGTGTGCCGGGTCATCGGCGAAGAGGGCTGGATCGACGACGAGGCCTATGCCACGCCGCAGGCGCGGCTGCTGCACCTCAAACCCATCTTCCGCCGCATCGAGGAATGGACCATGACCATGGACAAGTTCGAGGCCATGCAGATCCTGAACCAGCACGACATCCCCTGCGGGCCGATCCTGTCGATGAAGGAAATCGCCAACGAGCCCGCGCTGCGTGCGACCGGCACCGTGGTCGAGGTCGACCACCCGGAGCGTGGCAAGTATTTGACCGTGGGCAACCCGATCAAGTTGTCGGACAGCCCGACCATCGTCACCCGCTCGCCGCTGCTGGGCGAGCACACGCTGGAGGTACTGGAGCAGTTGGGCTTCAGCGCCGGCGAAATCACCGCGCTGCGCCAGGAAGGCGCGATCTGAACGGCTGCGACAGCCCCCTGGAATGCCATGAACGCCAGAACCATCCCCATCCATGCCGAGCCCGCCAGCCGCCAGCGCAAACGCGAGGCGGCCAAGGGCCGTGTGGTCGAGCCGGCGGCCCTGGACGAGGTGCGCGCCCTGCTGGGCGATGCCCCGCGTGAGCGTGACCAGCTGATCGAGCACCTGCACCGCTTGCAAGACCATTTCGGCCACCTGCATGTGCGCCACTTGGCGGCACTGGCGCGCGTGATGGCGCTGGCCCAGACCGAGGTCTACGAGGTGGCCAGTTTTTATCACCACTTCGACATCGTGCGCGAGGGCGGCACCGCGCCGGCGGCGCTGACGGTGCGGGTCTGCGACGGCCTGTCCTGCGAGTTGGCCGGTGCGCAAGACCTGCTGGCGCGGCTGCCGGCGTTGCTGGGCCAGGACGTGCGGGTCATCGCGGCGCCGTGCATCGGCCGCTGCGAGCAGGCGCCGGCGGTGGCGGTGGGACAGCACCCGGTGGCGCCGGCCAATTGCGAGCGGGTGCAGGCGGCGGTGACCACGGGCCAGACCACGCATCTGCCGCAAGACTTCATCGACCTGGCCGCCTACCAGGCCGACGGCGGCTACCGCCTGCTCAAGCAGTGCATTGCCGGCGAACATGAAGTGGAGTCGGTCATCGCCACCATGGAGCATTCCGGCCTTAGAGGTCTGGGCGGCGCGGGCTTTCCGGCCGGGCGCAAATGGCGCATCGTGCACAACGAGACCGCACCGCGGCTGATGGCGGTGAACATCGATGAAGGCGAGCCCGGCACCTTCAAGGACCGGGTCTACCTGGAGCGTGACCCGCACCGATTTCTCGAAGGCATGCTCATCGCCGCCTGGGCCGTGGGCATTGCGCGCATCTACATCTACCTGCGCGACGAGTACCACGGCTGCCGCGGCCTGCTGCAGGCCGAACTGGCCAAATTGCGCGCCAAGCCGCCTTACCCCGGCATGCCCGAGATCATCCTGCGCCGTGGCGCGGGGGCCTACATCTGCGGCGAAGAGTCGGCGATGATCGAATCGATCGAAGGCAAGCGCGGCATGCCCCGGTTGCGCCCGCCTTATGTGGCGCAGCTGGGCCTGTTCGGCCGGCCCACGCTGGAACACAACTTCGAGACCCTGTACTGGGTGCGTCAGATCCTGGAGCGCGGCGGTGAATGGTTCGCCAGCCAGGGCCGCCATGGCCGCAAGGGCCTGCGCTCGTTCTCGGTCTCGGGCCGGGTCAAACAGCCGGGCGTGAAGCTGGCGCCGGCCGGCATCACCTTGCAGGAACTGGTGGACGAATATTGCGGCGGCATGGCCGAAGGCCATCAGCTGTATGCCTACCTGCCCGGTGGTGCCTCGGGCGGAATCCTGCCGGCCAGCATGAGCGACATTCCGCTCGACTTCGACACCCTGCAGCCCTATGGCTGCTTCATCGGATCGGCCGCGGTCATGGTGCTGTCGCAGCACGACACGGCCAAGGCGGCGGCGCGCAACATGATGCGTTTCTTCCAGCACGAGTCCTGCGGCCAATGCACGCCCTGCCGCAACGGCACGGCCAAGGCCTCGGCCCTGATCGCACACGACGACTGGGACCTGCCGCTGCTGGACGACTTGTCGGCGGTGATGCGCGACGCCTCGATCTGCGGCCTGGGCCAGGCCGCGCCCAACCCGGTGGACTGCGTGATCAAGTATTTTCCGCATGAGCTGGCCAGCCGCACTCAGGAGCTGACATGAACGCGATCACCCGCAAGGAATCAGCCGCACTGGACGCGCCATGGATCAGCTTCACGCTCAACGGCCGTGAGGTCACGGGCCGGGCCAGCGAGAACATTCTTGAAGTGGCCCGCCGCGCAGGCGTGGAGATACCCCACCTCTGCTACAAGCCCGGCCTGGAGCAGGTGGGCAATTGCCGCGCCTGCGTGGTGGAAATTGGCGGTGAGCGCACGCTGGCGCCGTCCTGCTGCCGCGCACCGGCCGCCGGCATGGTGGTGTCCACAGCCAGCGAGCGGGCGCTTCGCTCGCAGAAGCTGGTGCTGGAGCTGCTTCAGGCCGACATGCCCGAGGCCGCGCACACCCGCCACAACGAGCTCGACCAGTGGTCGCAAAAGCTGAACATCGGCAAGCCGCGCTTCGCGGCCCGCCAGCAGCCTGCGGCCGACCTGTCGCACCCGGCCATCGCCGTCAATCTGGACGCCTGCATCCAGTGCACGCGCTGCCAGCGCGCCTGCCGCGACGAGCAGGTCAATGATGTGATCGGTCTGGCCGGGCGGGGTGAACACGCCAGGATCGTCTTCGACATGGACGACGCCATGGGCGCGTCGACTTGCGTGGCCTGCGGCGAATGCGTGCAGGCCTGCCCCACGGGCGCGCTGGCGCCCGTCATCAGGGACAGCGCGCTGATGCCATCGCGTGAGGCGACGCTGGCGGTGCCCGACAAACAGGTCGATTCGGTCTGCCCCTATTGCGGTGTGGGCTGCCAGCTGACCTACCACGTCAAGGACAACAAGATCCTTTATGTGCAGGGCCGCGACGGCCCGGCCAACCAGGGCCGGCTGTGTGTGAAGGGCCGCTATGGCTTCGACTATGCCCACCACCCGCAGCGTCTGACCCAACCCCTGATCCGCCGCGCTGACGCGCCCAAGTCGGCGCAGTTGGACCCTGCTTTCGGCATGGACCCGACCCGGGTGATGGAGGTCTTTCGCGAGGCGAGCTGGCAAGAGGCGCTGGACTTCGCCGGCGGGGGCCTGAAGGCCATTCGGGACCGGCATGGCAAGAAATCGCTGGCCGGTTTCGGTTCGGCCAAGGGCAGCAACGAAGAGGCCTATCTGTTTCAGAAGCTGGTGCGCACCGGCTTTGGCAGCAACAACGTCGACCACTGCACGCGGCTGTGCCATGCCTCGTCGGTGGTGGCGCTGCTCGAAGGCATAGGCTCGGGCGCGGTCAGCAACCCGGTGATGGACGTGACCCAGGCCGAGGTGGTCATCGTCATCGGCGCCAACCCTACGGTCAACCACCCGGTGGCGGCCACCTTCATCAAGAACGCGGTCAAGGCCGGCATGAAGCTGATCGTCTGCGACCCGCGGCGCAGCGAGCTGTCGCGCCTGGCGCACCGCTTCCTGCAGTTCAAGGCCGACACCGACGTGGCCATGCTCAACGCGATGATGAACGTGATCGTCAGCGAAGGCCTGGTCGATCAGGCCTTCATCGACAGCCGCACGATCGGCTATGACGAGTTGCGCCGGAACGTTGAAGCCTACACGCCCGAGCTGATGGCGCCGATCTGCGGCATTCCGGCCGAGACACTGCGCGAGGTGGCGCGGCTGTATGCGCGGTCCAAGGCCTCGATGATTTTGTGGGGCATGGGCATCAGCCAGCATGTGCATGGCACCGACAACGCGCGCTGCCTGATTGCGCTGGCGCTGATGACCGGCCAGATCGGCCGGCCCGGCACCGGCCTGCATCCGCTGCGTGGCCAGAACAATGTGCAGGGCGCGTCGGACGCGGGCCTGATCCCGATGATGCTGCCCGACTACCAGCATGTGGGCAGACCCGAGGTGCGCGCGGCCTTCGAGGCCGCCTGGCAGCTGGCGCCGGGCACGCTGGACGCCGAGGTCGGGCTGACCGTGGTCGAGGTGATGAACGCGATCAAGGCCGGCGGCATCCGCGGCATGTATGTGCAGGGCGAAAACCCGGCCATGTCCGACCCCGACGCCAACCACGCGCGCGAGGCGCTGGCCGCGCTGGACCACCTGGTGGTGCAGGACATCTTTCTGACCGAGACCGCCTACCTGGCCGATGTGATCCTGCCCGCAGGTGCCTTCGCCGAGAAGACCGGCAGCTTCACCAACACCGACCGCCTGGTGCAGATGGGGCGCCAGGCCATCACCCCGCCGGGTGATGCGCGACAAGACCTGTGGATCATCGAGCAACTGGCCAATCGCCTGGGCCTGCCCTGGGCCTATGGCCATGTCAGCGAGGTGTTTGACGAGATGCGCCGCACCATGCCCAGCATCGCCGGCATCACCTGGGACCGGCTGGAGCGCGAGCATGCGGTGACCTACCCTTGCGAGAAGGAGGGCGACCCCGGCCAGTCGGTGGTGTTCGTCGACAGCTTCCCGCGGGAGGGCGGCAAGGCGCGCTTTGTGCCGGCCGACATCATTCCGGCCGCCGAGCGGCCCGATGCCGATTACCCGCAGGTGCTGATCACCGGCCGCCAGCTCGAACACTGGCACACCGGCAGCATGACCCGCCGCGCGGGCGTGCTCGACGCGCTGGAACCCGACCCGGTGGCGCTGATCCACCCGCTGGACCTGCAGGCCCTGGGCGGCAAGCCGGGTGAGCTGATCACCATCAGCAGCCGGCGCGGTGAAGTGGCGTTGTATGCCCGCGCCGACGACGGCACGCCGCGCGGCGCGGTGTTTGTGCCCTTCTGCTACTACGAGGCGGCGATCAACCGTTTGACCAACGCCGCGCTGGACCCCTTCGCCAAGATCCCGGAGTTCAAGTACTGCGCGGTGAAGCTGCGCCTGGGCGGCACGCCGCCCGAGCAAGGCAGTTACGGCGGTGGGCAAATCCTGGCCGGGCAGGGCGCGCGCGACAAGCAAAGCGCTTGATCGGCGCCACGCGGGCCGGTGGCAGGCATCTGCTAGGGTGGACGCTGGCAGACCCTGCCAGCCCAACCTGAAGCCACCGCCGAAGCTGCAAATCGGCACACCGGACCGCCGCCATGGACATGTTGACCACGCCTGATTTCTGGATCGCTGTCGGCCAGATCATCATGATCGACATCTTGCTGGGCGGTGACAACGCGGTGGTCATTGCGCTGGCCTGCCGCAAGCTGCCGCCCAGACAACGCACGCAAGGCATCCTGTGGGGCACGGCGGGCGCCATCGTGCTGCGCATCGTGCTGATCTTCTTTGCGCTGCAACTGCTGGCCATTCCGTTCCTGAAGATCGGCGGCGCGCTGCTGCTGGTGTGGATCGGTGTGAAGCTGCTGGTGCCCGAGGCGGAAGAAGGCCACGGCAAGATCGAAGGCAGCGACAAGCTGTGGGGTGCAGTGCGCACGGTGATCTTGGCCGACTTCGTGATGAGCGTGGACAACGTCATCGCCATTGCCGGCGCGGCCGAGGCCGCGGCCGGCGGCCACAGCATGGCATTGGTGATCTTCGGTGTGCTGATCCGCATTCCGATCATCGTCTGGGGCAGCCAGATGGTGCTCAAGCTGATGGACCGCTTCCCGCTGATCATCACGCTGGGCGGCATGCTGCTGGGCTGGATTGCCGGCACCATGACCGTCACCGACCCGGCGCTGATCAACCCGGAGGTGGTCGCAGGCATGCCCAAGATCGTGGCCACCCACCTGGTGCGCTACGCTGCGGGCATCGCCGGTGCATTGCTGGTGCTGGCCTTGGGCAAGTGGCTGGCGGGGCGCCAGACGGCTCGGCAGTCGGCGGCCGGGCCTGGCGCGGCGGTGGGCGCCAGCGGCGTCGGTGCTGCCGGCGGTGGCCGCCTGCGCAGCATCCTGCTGGCGGTCGACGGCTCGCCGGGTTCCGACAAGGCGGTGGCGCAGCTGGCCCGGATGCGCCTGGACCTGCGTCAGCCCGAAGCCCTGCACGTGCATCTGCTGAACGTGCAGGCGCCGGTGTCAGGCGATGTGTCGTCCTTCGTCAGCGGCAAGACGCTGCAGGCCTACCACCAGGAGCGGGCCGACGAGGCGCTGGCCTCGGCCAAGGCTTTGCTCGACGCGGCGCAGCTGCCCTACTTGCTGCACACCGAGATCGGCAGCCCGGCGGCCACCATCGCCGCCAAGGCCAGCGAACTGGGCTGCGACCTGATCATGATGGGCACGCGTGGCCAGGGTGCGGGTGCGTCGGTGCTGCTGGGCTCGGTGGCCCAGCGCGTGGCCGAGCATTCATCGGTGCCGGTGCTGCTGGCCAAGTAGCGCCAGGGCCGCGCAGCGCTGGCGCCGTTGCCTCACCGCCCCTGCAGCGCCCGCACATGCGCGGCGCTGCCGCTGGCCAGGCCCTGCAGGCTGTAGCCGCCTTCCAGCACCGACACCACACGGCCTTTGGCGCTGGCGTCGGCCACGGCCATCAGCGCGGTGGTGAACCAGTGGAAGTCGTCATCGGTGAAGCGCAGCCCGCCCAGCGGGTCCAGGTGGTGGGCGTCGAAGCCGGCCGAGATGATGACCAGCTCGGGCGCAAACTTGCGCAGCGCCGGCAGCAGTTCGGCCTCGACCCGCGCCCGCATCGTGGCCGAGTCGCAGCCCTGGGCCAGCGGCAGGTTGACGATGTTGCCGGCCACGCCGCGCTCATGGCGGGCGCCGGTGCCGGGGTAGAACGGCGACTGGTGGCAGGAGCCGTAGAACAGCTCGGGGTCGGCGGCAAAGCTGTGCTGGGTGCCGTTGCCGTGGTGCACGTCGAAATCGATGACGGCGACCCGCTGGAGGCCGTGTGCGATGCGCGCATGCAGCGCGGCGATGGCGGCCTGGTTGAAGATGCAAAAGCCCATCGCCCGGTCGGCTTCGGCGTGGTGGCCGCAGGGTCGGGTGGCGCAGAAGGCGTTGGTCGCCGCCTTTTGCACCACCGCGTCCACCGCTGCGCAGGCCGCACCCACGCAGCGCATCACCGCGTCCCAGCTGCCGGGTGACATCAGGGTGTCGCCACCATCCAGCATCTGCAGTCCCTGCTCGGGCACCAGCGACGCCACCAGGTCGACATAGTGTGGCTCATGCACCAGCAGCAGTTGTTCGCGGCTGCCCATGGGCGCGTCCTGCCAACGCAGATCGGCGAAGTCGGGGCTTTGCAGCGCCTGCAGCACGGCCTCCAGTCGGGCCGGGGCCTCGGGGTGGCCGCTGCCGGGGCGGTGGTTCAGGCAGTCGGCGTGGGTGTAGACAAAGGTGGTCATGGTGTTCGGCGGCTGCCGCATGGTGTCGGCTTCAGGCTGTGACGGGGCTGGGGCATTTTCGCCAACAGCACGGGTTTGGAGGCCTGCGCCAGCAAAGACTAGGGTAAACCCTTTAAAATGGACCGAATGCTTCGGCGACCGCCTCAACCCCCAAAGGAAAAACCATGACCACCTTTGCCCATACCCAGAGCTACCTGCCACCGATGGGCCTGAAGGGCGCGCTGCAGCGTCTGGCCGACGAAGTGAGCGTGCTGGCGCAGGCCTTTGCCGCGCCGACCAGGCTGGTCGCCGAGGTCGAGCAAATGCGCACGCTGCAGCAGCGCGCTGACGCCATGCAGCACAGTGACCCGTCCGCCGCCGCGCAACTGCGCCGGCAAGCGTCGAGGCTGTGCCGCCGCTGAACGGCCAAGCTTGGCCATGGCTGCTGCGCCAGTGAAAACAGCTGCAGGCCTGCAGCGTCCGATATAGTTACCGGTACCTTTTGATCCTGCGGCCAGACCAGGGCCGGGGCAAACCACTGGAGACCGCTGATGGACGAAGGCCGACCCCTGCGACTGCGCTGCACCTGCCTGGTGATCAACGCCCCCGACGACCTGCAACTGGTGGAGCAGGACGCCGGCGAGATGGGCCCAGGCCAGGTGCTGGTGCAGGTCGGCATGGGCGGCATCTGCGGCTCTGACCTGCACTACTTTCACCACGGTGGCTTTGGCACGGTGCGCATCAAGCGGCCGATGATCCTGGGCCACGAGGTCGCAGGCACGGTGTCGGCCGTCGCGTCCGATGTCAGCCGCGTCAAACCCGGTGACCGCGTGGCGGTGAACCCCAGCCGGCCTTGCAGCCGCTGCAAGTTCTGCCTCGAAGGCCTACCCAACCAGTGCCTGGACATGCGCTTCTACGGCAGCGCCATGCGCGACCCGCATGTGGAGGGTGCCTTCCGCAAGCTGCTGGTCTGTGACGCCGTTCAATGCGAGGTCGTGGCCGCCGGCGTGCCGCTGGACCTGGCCGCGCTGGCCGAGCCCTTCTCGGTGGCGCTGCACGGCGTGTCGCGCGCCGGCCCCCTGCTGGGCAAGCGGGTGCTGGTCTCGGGCTGCGGTCCGATCGGCGCGCTGTCCATCGCCGCGGCCTGCGTGCATGGCGCGGCCGAGGTGGTGGCTGTCGATGTCACCGAGCAGACCCTGACCGTGGCCCGCGCCATGGGCGCCCACACCACCATCAACGTGGCGCAGGACAAGGCCTGGGTGGCGCGCTACAGCGCCGACAAGGGCAGTTTCGACGTGATGCTGGAATGCTCGGGCAATGAGCAGGCGCTGCGCGCCGGCCTGGAGGTGATGCGCCCGCGCGGCGTGGTGGTGCAACTGGGCCTGGGCGGTGACGTCAGCATGCCGCAGAACATGGTCGTGGCCAAGGAACTCAGCATCTGCGGCTCGTTCCGCTTCCATGCCGAGTTTGCGCTGGCGGTGAAGCTGATCAACGAAGGCCGGGTCGACCTGCGGCCGATGGTCACCCGCAGCTTCCCGCTGTCCCAGGCGCGTGAGGCCTTTGAGCTGGCCAGCGACCGCCAGCGGGCGATGAAGGTCTTGCTGGACTTCTCGGCCGAGGCCAAGGCCGCAACGGCCTGATCCGCCGGGCTGCGGCCGGCAGCGCTTCGATCTGCTGCGGTCTCAGCTGCTCTCTCTGGCCATGATGCTGAACGGCACCAGCACCGTCTCGGCCGGCAAGTCGACGCCGTTCTGTGCGGCAGCGATGGCCCGGAGCAGCAGTTCACCCGCCGCGTGGCCAATGGCCCGGCTGTCCACCGCCACGGTGGTGATGCGCGGGTGGCAGTTGCGGCCGACCTCGAAGTCGCCAAAGCCGGCGATGGCCAGGCGCCGGGGTACGGCCCAGCCTCGGCGCTGGCATTCGGCCAGCACACCAAAGGCACAGAGGTCGGACACGCAGACCGCTGCGTCCACCTGCGGCCATTGGGCCATCAACTGCACGACGGCCTCCGCGCCCTGGGCCATCGAGATCGGCGGCTGACCGAAAGAGATCACCCGCCCCGCGGGCAGGCCCAGGGCCGCAATGGCCTCGGTGTAACCGCGCCGCCGGTCAGCACCCCGGGTGTCGCGGTTGGAGGTGCCGCCAATGAAGGCGATGTGGCGGTAGCCCTGGCCATGCAGGTGGTGCACCAGCGCGGCGGTGGCGTCGGCGTTGGAAAAGCCCACCACATGCTCGATCGGTCGCGCCGGCAGGTCCCAGGTTTCGACCACCGGGATGCCGCTGGCCCGCAGCATGGCGCGGGCCGCGTCGGTGTGCCGGCCACCGGTCAGGATCAGGCCTTCAGGCCGGCGTGCGAGCAGTTCGCGAACCAGCCGCTCCTCGGTCTCGACGCGGTAGTCTGAATAGCCCAGCAGCAGTTGCAGCCCGGCTTGACCGACCACATCGGTCAGGCCTTGCGCGGTCTCCGAGAAGTTGGAGTTGTTCAACGACGGAATCACCGCCGCGACAAAACCCGAGCGCTGGCTGGAAAAGCTGCGCGCGGTGTGGTCCATCACATAGCCCATCTCGCGGCAGGTGGCCAGGATGCGCTGGCGCAGGGCTTCCGAGCCACTGCGTGTGCTGCCCTGGGCGCGGTTGATCGCGCGCGACACGGTCATCTTGGACACACCCACCCGCGCCGCCACGTCGGCCATGGTCACCGGGCGTGACCGCGAGGCACCGGGCGGGCTGGTCTTGGCAGGGGCTTTGGCGGTGGGCAAGGTGGTCGAAGGCGGCGTGGCGGGACGGCGTCCGGAGGGCAAGCGATACCGGTAGCAAAGGGGGTCTGAAACGGGATGGACTGGCGATGATAAGAGCCGTCAGCCACAGCAATCAGCCCGGGTTTTTACCAGTTACCGGTAACTGTCCGGCATCACACACTGGCGCTCCATCTCTGGCCTCGGGCCAGGCCGTTGCCGCCCCAGCCATGTCCAGCGTCCAGATCCTCGACCCCCGCTTTGCACATCAGGCCGAAGGTGCCACCGAGCTTGAGCGCCTGTGCACCGGCGCGGTCTGGAGCGAAGGCCCGGTCTGGCTGCGCGAGAACCAGACCCTGCTGTGGAGCGACATTCCCAACAACCGCATGCTGAGCTGGCATGCGCAGCGCGGCATGTCGGTGTGGCGCGAGGCTGTCGAATTCACCAACGGCCATGCGCGTGAGGCTGACGGCGCCTTGCTGCACTGTTCGCATGGTCAGCGTGCCATCGTGCGCACCCGGTTTGACACGCAGATGCAGCCGCTGGCCGATGAGTTGCTGGTCGGCCACTACCAGGGCCGGCGGCTGAACTCGCCCAACGACATCGTGGTCAAGCGCGACGGCACGATCTGGTTCACCGACCCGCCCTACGGCATCCTGTCCGACCATGAGGGGCACCGCGCCGACAGTGAACTGGGCAAGCACTATGTGTTCCGCTTCGACCCGCGCAACGGCGCGCTGCGGGTGGTCAGCGACTTTGCGCAAGACCCCAACGGCCTGGCCTTCTCGCCCGACGAGTCGGTGCTCTACGTGTCCGACACCTCGGCCGCCAGGCAGCAGGACGGCGGCGGCCACCACCACATCGTGGCCTTTGACGTAGTGGATGGGCAGGACCTGGCCCGGCCGCGTGTGTTCGCGGTGGTCAGCCCCGGCCTGGCCGATGGTTTCAAGCTTGACGAACAGGGGTTTCTCTACACCAGCAGCGAAGACAGCGTGCAGGTCTACCACCCTGACGGTGCCCTGGTCGCGCGCATCCCGGTGCCCGAGAAAGTGGGCAACCTGGTCTTTGGCGGCGAACAGGGCAAGGAGCTGTTCATCTGCGCCAGCAGCTCGCTCTACCGCCTCCGCCTGAGCACCCGAGGCGCCGTGCTGCCATGAGCCAGCCCTTGCTGCGCTTTGACGCGGTGAGCAAGCGCTTTGGCGGCACCCAGGCGGTGGACGAGGTCACGCTGGACGTGCAGGCCGGTGAGGTGCTGGCCCTGCTGGGCGAGAACGGTGCCGGCAAGTCCACGCTGATCAAGCTGCTGGCCGGCATCTACTCGGCCGACAGCGGCGAGATCTGGTTCGACGGCCGGCCGCAGAAGGCCTGGCGCAGCGCCGACCGCAGCCACCAGCCGGTGGCCTTCATCCACCAGGATCTGGGCCTGGTGGAGTGGATGACGGTGGCCGAGAACGTGGCCCTGGGCATGGGCTACCCGCGCCGCTTCGGCCTGATCGACTGGCTCACCGCCCATGCCACCGCGCGCCGGGTGATGGCCCGCGTGGGCTGCCAGATCGACCCCGCGCGGCGGGTGTTCTCGCTCACCCGGGCCGAGAAATCGCTGCTGGCCATCGGCCGCGCGCTCGAGGTCAAGGCCAGGCTGCTGGTGCTGGACGAGCCCTCGGCCAGCCTGCCCATGGCCGATGTGCAGCACTTGTTCGAGGTGCTGCGCGGCCTGCGTGCCCAGGGCATGGCCATGGTCTATGTCTCGCACCGGCTGGACGAGGTGATGGCCATTTCCGACCGCGCCGCGGTGATGCGCGACGGCCGGCTGGTGGCCGTGCAGCACACCGCGCAGACCAGCGCGCACCAGCTGATCGAGCACATCGTCGGCCAGCAGCTCGATGCCGGCGTCGCCCGCGCCGCCGCGCCCGCCGACGATGGCAGCGCCCCGGTGCTGCAACTCGAGGCCGCGGCCAGCGGCAACGCCGGGCCGCTCAGTTTCCAGGTGCAGCGTGGCGAGGTGCTGGGCCTGGTCGGCCTGCGTGGTGCCGGCCATGAGGCGATCAGCCGGGCCTTGTTCGGCCGGGAGCCGCTGTCGGCCGGCAGCATGTCGCTGCTGGGCCGGCGTGTGCAACTGAGCGACCCGGCCCAGGCCATTGCTGCCGGCGTGGCCTGCGTGGCCGGCGAGCGGCTGGAAGAAAACCTGGCGCCGTCGATGACGGTGCTGGAAAACCTGTTCCCCCACCCCCGGCTGCTGGGCGACCGGGGTCTGTCGCTGCGACGGCGCCGGCGTGAGATGGCCAGCGCCCAGGCCCTGATTTCGCGCTTCGACATCAACCCGCCGGCCGCAGCGGCCGAGGTGGCTCAATTGTCGGGCGGCAACCAGCAGAAGGTGGTGCTGGCGCGCTGGTTCCACCTCGACAAGCCGCTGGTGGTGCTGGAAGAGCCCACCGCCGGCGTGGACGTGGGCGCCAAGCGTCAAATCTACCGGTTGCTGCGTGAGCGGTCCGCTGCGGGTACCGCGCTGGTGCTGGTGTCCACCGATTTTGAAGAGGTGGCCACCATCTGCAGCCGGGTGCTGGTGTTCCGCCAGGGCCTGATCGCGGCCGAGTTGCGCGGCGCGCAGATCACCGTGGCCAGTCTGCTGGCGCTGGCCGCTGGCGGCGGCGGCCGACCTGAGGGCGCGACCGAGCGCGCTGTTGAAAGCGAAAGCACATGAGCGCTTCCATCCAATCCACCGCGCTGGAGCCCGACCCCGGTTTTGACGGCGACGCCTTGTCGCTCTGGCAGCGGCTGGCCCGCGCCGTGCCGGTCTACGGTCTGGTCGTGCTGACGGTGGCGCTGGCGTTGCTGTTCTCGCTGATCCTGCCCGACACCTTCCCGACCTGGTTCAACCTGCGCGCCATCCTGTCCGACAAGTCGGTGATCGCGCTGCTGGCCCTGGCCGCCATGATTCCCATGGTCACCGGCAAGATCGACCTCACGGTGGGCTACGGCATCGTGCTGTGGCACATCCTGGCCATCAGCCTGCAGACCCGGTTCGGTCTGCCCTGGCCGGCCGCGGTGGTGCTGGTGCTGCTGTGCGCGGCGGCCTCGGGCATGCTCAACGGCCTGCTGGTGGAACTGGCGCAGATCGACTCTTTCATCGCCACGCTGGGCACCGGCACGGTGATCTATTCGCTGGCCATGTGGCACAGCGGCGGCCGCCAGGTCGTGGGCGAGCTGCCCGACGGTTTTCTGGCCATCGCCGGCAGCACCATGCTGGGCCTGCCGGTGGGGGCGTTCTATGTGCTGGCGGTGGCGGTGGCGCTGTGGCTGGCCAGCGAGTTCACGCCCTTGGGTCGCGCGCTTTACGTGATAGGCGCCAACCTCAAGGCGGCCCAGCTCAACGGCATTTCAGTGCGCAAGCATGTGCTGGGCGCCTTTGTGGCCTCGGGCATGTTGTCGGGCTTTGCCGGTGTGCTGCTGGCGTCCAGGCTGCAGATCGGCCAGGCCAGCGTGGGGCTGGAGTTTTTGCTGCCGGCGCTGGTCGGCGCGTTCCTGGGCTCCACCACCATCCGGCCTGGCCGGGTCAATGTCTGGGGCACGCTGGTGGGTGTGGCCATCCTGGCCATCGGCATCTCGGGCATCCAGCAACTGGGCGGCGCTTTCTATGTCGAGCCGCTGTTCAACGGCATGACGCTGCTGGTGTCCATCGGCATTGCCGGCTGGGCCCAGCAGCGGCGCAATCAATCGATCAAGCGGCGCATTGCCGAACGGCAGCTGGCCGTCGAATCCAGCACCCCCATGGCCGGCGGCTTGCCGGCCTGTCCATCCACGACAAACGAGGAGAAGCGATGAACACCCTGAAGCACCCCCTGCGCAGCCTGCTGCTGGCGCTGGCCGCCGCCGGCCTGGCCGGCCATGCGCTGGCCGAGGATTTTCTCGACGCGGCGAAGAAGAAGGTGGCCGCCTCGACCATGACCAAGGAGAAGTGGGACGGCCCGACCAAAGGCCCCAAGGCCGCTGCGGGAAAAACCATCGTGTTCGTCGCCGGTGACATGAAGAACGGCGGCATCGTCGGTGTTTCCAAGGGCGTGGAAGAAGCCGGCAAGGCCATCGGCTGGACGGTGCGCGTCATCGACGGCCAGGGCACCGTCAGCGGCCGCACGGCGGCGCTGAACCAGGCGCTGGCGGTCAAGCCTGCGGGCATCGTCGTCGGCGGCTTCGACACGACCGAGCAGAAGGCGGCCTTCGAAGGCGCGGCCAAGTCCGGCGTGCCACTGGTGGGCTGGCATTCGGGCGAGCAGCCCGGGCCCAATGCCACGGCCGGCCTGTTTGCCAACGTCACCACCGTCACCGACGACGTGGCCGACGTGGCGGCGTCGTGGGCGGTGGTCGATTCCGGCGGCAAGGCGGGCGTGGTCATCTTCACCGACTCGCAGTACGCCATCGCGCTGTACAAGGCCCGCGCGATGGAGGCGGTGATCAAGAAATGCGGCGGCTGCACGGTGCTGAGCTTCGAGGACAGCCCGATCAGCGAAAGCTCGACCCGCATGCCGCAGCTCACGACCTCGCTGCTGCAGCGCTTCGGCGCCAAATGGACCCATTCGCTGGCCATCAACGACCTGTACTTCGACTTCATGGGCCCGTCACTGCAGTCGGCCGGCATCAAGGGCGACGGCAACCCCAAGGCGGTGTCTGCCGGCGATGGCTCGGAGGCCGCCTACCAGCGCATCCGCAGCAAGCGCTACCAGGCCGGCACCGTGCCCGAGCCGCTGAACATGCAGGGCTGGCAGGTGGTGGACGAGCTCAACCGCGCCTTCAACAAAGCCGCCTGGTCGGGCTATGCACCCAAGGTGCACCTGGTCACGGCCGAGAACGTGGCCAAGGACGGCGGGCCGAAGAACCTGTTCGACCCCGACAACGGCTACCGCGACCACTACAAGAAGATCTGGGGCAAGTGATGGGGTGGTCTGGCCGGCGCCAGCCCAGCGGTTAAGCTGGCACCGGTTTGCCCCCCCATCCAGAGGCTTGTTTGTCCACCGTTTCCGCCGTGCGCTGCCAGCTGTTTCGCCTGCCCCTGGCCGAGGTGCTGGCCGACGCCCGCCATGGCGAGCACACCCACTTCGAGCTGATCACCGCCACGCTGACGCTGGCCGATGGCAGCCAAGGCACGGGCTACACCTACACCGGCGGCCGTGGTGGCCAGGCGGTGCTGGCCATGCTGCGACATGACCTGGCGCCGCTGCTGGTCGGCCGGGCTGCCGATGACATCGCCACGCTGCACGAGGCCATGCAAGGCCATGTGCACTATGGGGGTCGGGGCGGCATCGCCTCGGTCGCCATCTCGGCACTCGACACGGCGCTGTGGGACCTGCGCGGCCTGCGGCTGGGCCAGCCGCTGTGGCGCATGGCCGGTGGCGCCGGCCGGCAATGCAAGGCCTACGCTGGCGGCATCGATCTGAATTTTCCGCTGCCCAAGTTGCTGGACCAGGTGCGCGGCTACCTGGTGCGGGGCTTCAATGAGGTCAAGATCAAGGTCGGTCAGCCCGACCTCGCCGTCGACGTGGCGCGTGTGGCTGCGGTGCGCGAACTGATCGGCACCGAGCGCACGCTGATGGTCGATGCCAAAACACCCTGACGGTGGAGCAGGGCATCGCCGCAGCGCGCGCCTTTGCGCCCTTCGGTCTGCTGTGGTTCGAAGAGCCCACACTGCCCGACGACTTCGCCGGCTACGGCCGCATTGCCGACGCCACCGGCATGCCGCTGGCGATGGGCGAGAACCTGCACACGATGGCCGAGTTCGAGTTCGCCTTCGCGCAGTCCAAGCTGGCCTATGTCCAGCCCGACGCGTCCAACTGTGGCGGCATCAGTGGCTGGTTGCAGGTGGCCCGTCGCGCGGCCGAACTGGGCGTGCCGGTGTGCAGCCACGGCATGCAGGAGCTGCATGGGGGCCTGCTGTCTGGCGTGGGTGCGCCAGACAACCCGGCCGCGGGCTGGCTCGAGGTGCACTCGTTTCCGATCGACGACTACACCCACCGACCCCTGGTGCTGCAAGACCACCTGGCCGTGGCCAGCGACGAGCCGGGCACGGGCGTGCGGTTTGACTGGGCCAGGCTGGCGGCGGCGCACCAGCCCGCGGCGGGCGCAGACTGACGACCATTCAGGCGCGGCCGATTTACAGGTCGTTGATGTACATCCGGTTCCAGGTCGGGCTGATGATGAGCTGGTTGATGCAGGCATGGGCCGGCATCTCGGCGATGAAGCGGATGCTGCGGCCCAGGTCCGCGCCCTGCAGCATGCGGGAACGGTCCAGGGCGCTGGGCGGCACCGGCCGCCGGTCCATGATCGGCGTGGCCACCTCGGCCGGGCAGATGGCGCAGGCGCGAATGCCGTGGCCGCACTCTTCCATGTTGATGGTCTCGGTCATCGCCGTGACCGCGTGTTTGCTGGCGTTGTAGGCCGCCCCGGTGAGCTTGGGGTGGTGCACGCCGGCCCAGGACGAGATGTTGATGATCAGCCCGTCTTTCTGCGCCCGCATCGCCGGCAGGGCGGCACTGCAGGTGTAGAAGCTGCCGTCCAGGTTGATCGCCACCACCTCGCGCCAGCCGGCCACGGTCTGGTTGTCCCAGCGGCGGGTCGGTGTGTTCAGCCCGGCGCTGTTGACCAGGATGTCGATGCGGCCATGGCGGGCCAGGATGGTCCGGGCCACACGTTCGACCTGGGCCGCATCGGACACGTCCAAGGCCATCACGTCAGCCAGACCACCCGAGGTGCGGATCTTGTCCGCCTGTTCCAGCAGCATCGCCTCGCGCCGGCCGCACATCACCACCATCGCGCCGGCTGCGGCCAGCGCCTGTGCGCCGGCCAGGCCAATGCCGCTGCCCGCGCCGGTGACCCAGGCCACCTTGCCTTTCAATGTCCTCATGGCGACGTCCTTGCGCTGATTCGGGCCAGCAGTTTGACATGGCTGCCCGGGACTTTCCTTCTGCCTTGCTGCCGCCAGGCAGGGCCTAAACTTTCGTTGATGCGCGGGGTGCCGTCAGGCCCGCCCGGCGGCTCGAGGCTGCTCCTATGATGGGCCATGAATGTGCTGCTCATCGACGACCACCCGCTTTACCGCGAGGGCCTGAAGGCGCTGCTGACCGGCCTGGCCCCCGATTCGATGGTGGTGGGCGTCTCGCGGGTGGCCGATGCGCCCGCAGCAGTGGCCGGCCGCGTGATGAACCTGGTGCTGCTGGACATGAACCTGCCGGGCAGCCACCACCTGATGGCGCTGGACGAGACCCGCGCGCTGTTCGACGGCGTCACCGTGGTGGTGGTGTCGGGTGAGGAAGACGTGGCGCTGATGCTGGCCGCCGTCGACGCGGGGGCCTCGGGCTACATTCCCAAGAGCTCCGACCCCGAGCTGACCATCCAGGCCCTGCGCGTGGTGCTGGCGCAGGGGGTGTACTTGCCGGCTGCGGCGCTGCGCCAGGCCATCAAGCGCAACGGCCAGAACCCCAGCACCCATGCCGGCCCCGGCGCCATGCCGGTCATCAGCCAGAAGCAACAACAGGTGCTGCAGCGGCTGCTGCAGGGCAAGGCCAACAAGGTCATCGCCCGCGAACTCGACATTGCCGAGGGCACGGTCAAGGCCCACCTGTCTGCCGTGTACGCGGCCCTGGGCGTCAACAGCCGCTCTCAGGCCATGTGCAAGGCCTATGAACTGGGCCTGCTGAGCTAGCGGCCATGGCGGTGTCGCTGCAGCCCATGGCAGGCACTGCAGGCGATGCCCAGGCGTCCGTGGAGGCGCTGGCGAGCGAGCGCTTCGTCGCGTCCTTTCTCGACCAGTCACCCCGTTCCACGGTACAACTGCTGCCCACCTCGGCCTTCATCGCCTACCTGTGGGCACAGGGCGCCGGGCCGCTGTGGGCGGGCCTTTGGCTGGCGGCCGTGGTGCTGGTCACCGCCTGGCGTTGGCGCTTCACCGCAGCCTATGTGCAGCGCGCAGCGGTGCTGGATCGGCCCCGACGCGTTCGCCGGCTGCTGTTTCTCGGTGGCCTGCTGCAGGCAGTTCCGACACTGGGTTTTGCCCAGTTCGACGATTTTGGCCGCGCCGCACTGACCATGCTCCTGATCGTGCCCGCCACGGTCTCCATCATCACCACCTCGGGCTTTGGCCATGTCTACCGTGCCTTTGCCTGGCCCATGCTGTTGTCGGTGGCGAGCGCCTGGCTTGTCCAGGGCTGGCTGAACCACAGCGCGGCCAATACGGTGCTCGGGCTGGGCATCTTGATGTACACCAGTTTTCTGCACGGCGTGGCCAGGCATGCCAGCGCGGTGTTCATGGAAACCTGCGCCTACCGCTTTGGTGAGCAGCAACTCAACGCCGAGCTGAAGCTGGCATTGGCCGCTGCCGACGAGGCCAACCGCAGCAAGACGCAGTTTCTGGCCGCTGCCAGCCATGACCTGCGCCAACCCATGCACAGCATGGGTGTGCTGGTGGCAGCACTGAGCCTGCGTCCGCTGGACACCGCCAGCCGAGAGCTCGTCACGCTGCTGGGCTCGGTAAACCAGGTCTTGTCGCGCCAGCTCGATACCCTGCTCGACATGTCCAAGCTGGATGCCGGCGTGGTCCGGGCCCACCGCTCGCCGCAGCGCCTGGACCAAATCGTTGAGGACCATCATGCCGCCACCGCGCCGGTGGCCCAGCAGCATGGCCTGCGCGCCGAAGTGCACGCGCCGCAACCGGTGTGGGTCAACACCGACCCGACGCTGCTCAGCCGGGCGCTGTCAAACCTGACCGACAACGCCATCAAGTTCACCCCGGCCGGCGGGCTGGTCAGGCTGGTCCTGCGCCATGACGGCAAGCAGGCCTGGCTGACGGTGGGCGACAACGGCATCGGCATTGCCGCTGACGAGCAGGGCCGCGTGTTCCACGAGTTCTATCAGGTCGGCAACACCGAGCGCGACCGCAGCAAGGGCCTGGGTCTGGGCCTGTCGATCGTGCAACGCCTGTGCAAACTGTTGCAGCTGGGTCTGGTCCTGGAATCGGCGCCGGGCCGGGGCACCACGGTGACATTGGCCTTTGACCTGGTCCCGGCTGAAGCCACCGCAGAGCCTGTCAGTGCGCCAGCCCGCGTGCCGACCGGGCTGAGCGTGATGGTGGTCGACGACGAAGCCACGGTGCGGGTCAGCATGCGCTTGCTGCTGACCGAACTGGGCTGTACCGTGCACCTGGCCGAAGGCGTGGACCAGGCCCGAGCCCTGGCGCAGACGCAGAAAGTCGACCTGGTGCTGTCCGACCTGCGGCTGCGTGGCGGCGAAAGTGGTGTGGCCGCGATCGACGCGGTGCGCGCGCTGCAACCCGGCGTGGCCGCCGTGCTGGTCACCGGAGACACCGCGCCAGAGAGGCTACGCGCGCTGGAAAGCTCCGGCCTGCAACTGCTGTTCAAGCCGGTGTCGATGGCCCAGCTGATGTCGGTCATGCCCAGCCAGGTGAGGCCGGCAAGTCCGCCAGCCCATTCGCCAGCCCATTCACCAGACCATTCACCAGACCATTCGTCAGCACAAGCCGGCCCATCGCCCGGCCAGGAGGGGTTCGATGTCCGCAACCACGCCAACCCGGGAACAGGACCCGCCACCTGAGCATTTGTCCCAGACCCTGCCCGAATTCCTGGCCGGGGACGGGCACTTGCAGGTCTACGACGTGGTCATCGTCGGCAGCGGCTATGGCGGCAGCATGGCCGCGCATGCGCTGGCCACGGCCGTGGACGCGCCTGACCCGCTGCGGGTGCTGCTGCTCGAACGTGGCCGCGAGTTCCATGCCGGCGACTTTCCGGCCCGCTTTGGCGACTTGCCCGGTGAGTTGCGCGTCAACCACCAGGAAAGCGGCACCGTCAGTGGCCACGAAGGCCTGTTCGACATCCGCCTGGGCCCCGACGTGGTGGCCATGGTGGGCAACGGGCTGGGCGGAGGCTCACTGATCAACGCCGGGGTGATGCTCGAGCCCGAGCCCGACGACATCGCCCGCCTGCCCGGTCGGCTGCCACACCAGCAAACGCTGCTGGCCCATCTGCGGCAGCTGAAATCGGACCAGGTGTTCACCCGCGCCACGCGGCTGCTGGGTGGGCAGGTCAGGCGCAACGGGCAGTGGGTGCACAACGACCTCAACCGCCTGCCCACGCCAGAGGGCCAGACCTATGCGCTGCGCAAGGCGCAGGCCCTGCACGACCTGGCCCGCCGCCAGTGCCAGAGCACGCGGCCGCTGGACGTCACCGTGGCCTGGGACGCCGGACGCAATTTCGACGACCAGGCCGCGCTGAAGGCCTGCATCCAGTGCGGCGACTGCATGACCGGCTGCAACGCCGGCGCCAAGAACTCGCTGGACCGAAGCCTGCTGCACGCGGCCAAACAGCGCCTGGGCGACCGGCTGCGCATCGTCACCGGCGCCACGGTGGGCTCGCTGCGCCGGGCCAAGCCAGGCGACCCGACCGGCGCCGTGCCCGGCTGGTGCCTGCGCCTGTTCCACACCTCGCCGGCCTTGCAGCAGCGCGAGCCGGCGATGCTCGACCGTGACGACGGCACCGGCGTGATGCATGTTCACGGCCGCCGCGTGGTGCTGGCCGCCGGCACGCTGGGCAGCCCGGAAATCCTGCTGCGCTCGCGCGACGTCAAGCTGCAGTTCTCGCCCCGGCTGGGCGAGTCGTTTTCGGGCAACGGCGACAACATTGCCGCCATCCACCGCCTGCCCCGTCAGACGCATGGCGGCGCCGACGAGCGCGTGCCGGGAAACCAGCGCGGTGTGGGCCCGACCATCACCGCGCGTGTCACGCTGCAGGGCGGGCAGGGTGGGTTCCGGCCGATCCAGGTCGAGGAATTTGCCGTGCCCGGCCCGGTCAAGCGCTTGTTCGACGAACTGGTGACCACCGGCTGGACATTGGCCCAACTGCCCAAGGGCGACTGCAGCGCCCACGCCGAATCCGACACCGATCCGCTGGCGGTGGACCCGCAGGCGATGCGCAAGACCCTGCTGGTGGGCCTGGTCGGCCACGACAGCGCCGACGGCAGCCTGCGCCTGGCGCAGCCGCTGCGCCCACGCGACGCCGCGCCGCAGCTGGGTGCACTGCGCATCCACTGGCCACAGGCCCGGCGCGGCGCCGAGTTCGAGGCCGGGCATAAGGCGCTGCGCCACCTGGTCGAAGGCAAGCACCCCGGCCGTTCGGCGGCCGACCGGCCCACGCTGGTGGCCAACCCGATGTGGCGGCTGCTGCCCGAAGGCATGAAAGACCTGGTCGTCCAGCCGCGCGGCCCGGTACTGACCGTGCACCCGCTGGGCGGCTGCCGCATCGGCGCGAACGCTGAACAAGGCGTGGTCGATGTGTGGGGGCAGGTGTTCAACGCCGCCGGCGACGGGGTCTTCGACACGCTGCTGGTGCTGGACGGCTCGGTCATCGGCAGCTCGCTGGGGGTGAACCCGGCGCTGACCATCGCCACGCTGGCGCTGCACGTGATGGACCACCATGTGCCGGCCTGGGGCCTGGGCACGGTGGCGCACAACCCCGAAACCCAGCCCGACCGGCCGGCCGCACCCGGCCACCAACAAGCGGCGCCGCACAGCCCCTGCACCCCGGCGCCCGACAACGCACCGGTGCTGCCCAGCGACACCGTGGTCTCGGTCACCGAGCGGCTGTGGGGCCCGCTTGACCTGCTCGGGCCGCATGGCCAGCCGCAGCAGATGGTGCTGGAGCTGACGCTGGCGTTTGCGGCGCAACCGGTGTCGGTGCTGGCCGGGCCGGTGCGCCAGGCCATGGACCTGTTGCCGCAGGACTCGCGCCTGCGCCTGTACCCCGCCGCCGCCTGGGACGAGCACCGGCTGCAGGCCGCCGACGACAGCGAGCGTGCAGACTTTGTCGTCGCCGAAGCCTCGCTGCGCGGCACGCTGCGCTTCCTGCACCGCGAGCCGTCGACGGCCTGGCAACGCACCTGGCGAGGCTTCACGGCCTACGCGGGAAACCGCGGCTGGCGCGATCTGTGGCAGCGCTGCTTCGAACCTCTGCGCCATGACGAGAAGCGCAAAAGCGTGTTCTCCATCTTCAAGGACGGTGGCGACTTCTTCCGCCTGGCCTCGCGCAACGGCCAGTGCCGGCGCTTCGACTACGCACTGACCGTGCTCGACCTGCGGCAACCGCCCGGGGTGGATCCGGTGGCGCTGCGGTCCGGCGATGAGCTCAAGGGCGAGAAGCGCCTGGGCTATGCCCGCCGCGCCAGCCCCTGGACCCAGCTGACCGAAATGGCCCTGCTGCAAATGCCCGGCCTCGCGCCGCAGCAGCAGCCCCCGCTCAAGCTCGATGCCCGCTTTCTGGCCCGGCAGGGCAAGCCGCTGCTGCACATCGAGCGCCAGCGCGACCATGCCCACGCGCTGGCCGACCTGATGGGCCTGGGCCTGTACCTGCTGCGCGTGCTGCTGGACGCTCATTTGTGGAGTTTTCGCAAGCCCGACCGACAAGAGCCGCGTGAGCCCTACCGCCTGCCCGCCGGCATCCTGGGCCTGCCCGCGCCGCAGATCACCACCTTGGTGGTCGACCGCTGGCGCGACGACCAGGGCTCGGCTGACGAGCCGGTGACGATCCGCCTGACACGCTACCCGCAGCCGTCGGCATCGGCATCGGCATCGGCATCGGCATCGGCATCGGCATCGGCATCGGCATCGGCATCGGAGCCGCTGCGGCCCCTGGTCATGCTGCATGGCTACAGCGCCAGCGGCACCACCTTCACCCACCCGTCGCTGGGTGCTGACGCGGCGGCCGCCTGGTTCTGGCGCCAGGGCCGCGACATCTGGGTGGTGGACCTGCGCACCAGCTGCGGCCTGCCCAGCGCGGCTCGGCCCTGGGCGATGGAGCAGCCCGGTCTGGTGGACATTCCGGCCGCGCTGCTGCACATCCGCAACGCCACCGGGCAGAAGGTGGACGTGCTGGCGCACTGCATCGGCGGCGTGATGCTGGGCATGGCGCTGCTGTCTGACGCGGCCTGGGTGGACTCGGGCAAGCTCGAACTGGGCGCCGACACCTGGCTGACCGCCGAGCACTTTGGGGTGCTCGACGCCTTCAACGGCGATGGCCGCGGCGCCGACATGGTGCGCGACGGCCACCCCACCGTGGCCCGGGTCATCCTCAGCCAGAAGGGGCCGGTGCTGCGCTATACCGACGCCAATGTGCTGCGCGCCTACGTGCTGCAGTTTGCGCGGCGCTGGCTGCTGCCCGAGCATTTGAGCTTCCAGACCAGCCGCGACCCCGGTGTGGCCGAGCAGCTGCTGGACCGCTTCCTGTCCAGCCTGCCCTACAACGCGGCCGACTTCGACGTGGAGAACCCGGCCCGGCCCTGCGCCCGCACCGAATGGGTGGCCTCGCGCCACCGGCTGGACGCGCTGTTCGGCCGCGTCTTCACCGCCGCCAACCTGCGCCCGGCCACGCTGGACGCCATCGACGACCTGTTCGGCCCGATCAACCTCGACACCGTGGCGCAGACCATCCATTTCGCCCGCACCGACACCATCACCAACCAGCGCGGTCGGGGCGAGTTCGTCACCCGGTGGCGCCTGCGCGAGCGCTGGGCTGGCATCCCCACGCTGGTGCTGCATGGCGCCGACAACGGCATGGTCGACCCCTACACCCTGCACCTGCAGATCGAGCAGCTGCGCGCGGCGGGCGTGCCGGTGCACCCGCTGCCAGCCATCCCTGGCACCGGCCACCAGGACGGCCTGATCGGCGTAGGCGCACCCGAGGTGTTCGAGCAGCTGGAGAACTTTCTGGCCGGCCGCAGCCGCGCGCTGACGGCGCCGCCGGCACTGGCCAAGCGGGTCTGCGCCGAACCGTGGATAGGCCCCAGGCTGGCGCCAGACCATGCCGGTGGCCTGCAACTCACGGCGATCTCGCGCTCAGACCAGGGCGACTGCCGGCTGTGGCTGGTGCCGGTGCGGCGCAGCGCCGACCCGGTCCAGGTGCCGCCGTTCGACCTGCTGGCCGGCCCGGGCTTTGCCTGGCGGCCCTCGACGGCTGAACTCAGCAGCGGCCAATGGCACCGTGCCTCGCCCGACCTCGCACTGCAGCCGCCGGCGGCGCTTGCCGATCTGGACGTCGGCTGGCTGGCAGTTTTCGTCTACGACACCGATCAGACCAATGCGCGCCCGGCACGCACGCCGACCGCCAAGTCCGGGATGGCGCAGCCTGGGCCGCCTCAGGCGAGGTCGGAAACCGACCTGCCCAGGGTCAGATCGGCCGATCAGTCCGCGCCAACCGCGCCGCAGCCGGGTGCGCCGCCGCGCGCTGCGCTGCCGGTGATCTTGCCGGGGCATCAGTTTGAACTCAGCCACCATGTGCGACTGAACCGGCTGTCGATCGACCCCCGTCTTGGCGAAAGCTTTGCCGCGTCACCCGGCCAGGCCGACCCGCCGCCACCGGCAGACGTGCTGCAGGCCGTTCAGGCCTGGCTGCATGAGCAAGACGCCGCAGCCTGCGCGCGCTGCTTCATCTCGCTGCCGGCCGCGCAGCAGGCCGCCTGCCTGCACACCCACCTGCAGCCTGAACCGGGCTTTCGGTTCAGCGTGGCCAGCTGCCAGTACCCGCATGGCCTGTTCGACCGCCTGCCCGCGGCCGCCAGCCTGCTGGCCATGGCCCAGGAAAACGTCCAGATGGCGCTTTTGGTGGGCGACCAGATCTATGCCGACGCCAGCGCCGGCCTGGTCGACCCCACACGCAGCGACGAGTTGTACGAGATGCCGCATGAGCGCGCGCTGCGCCAGAGCGGCATGCGCGCGGTGATGCGCGGCATGCCGGTGTTCATGCTGCTGGACGACCATGAGCTGTTCGACAACTGGCAACCCCTGCCTCCGCAGCTGCCCCACCGGGCACGGCGTGTGCGCCGTGCGCGCGAGCGCATCGCCAATGCCCGCCGCCTTGGCGTGCAGGCCTACATGCGCTACCAGCGCATGGCCGCCCCCCCGAAGACCGGCACCAGGCCCCGGCAGACGCCGGCCGACGACATCGACCTGCAGTTCAGCGCTGGTGGCCACCCGTTCTACCTGCTCGACACCCGCAGCGGCCGCAGCCGGGGCGCCCCGTCGGCGGGTGACGCGGGCGGCCTGATCGTCAGCCGCGAGCGGCTTGATCGCCTGAAGCGCTGGCTCAGCAGCCATGCCCAATTGGTGAAGTTCATCGTCACCCCGTCCATGTTGCTGCCGCGCCTGGCCGAGGTGGTGGGCCGGCCCGGCAATGCCTGCCGCGCCGACGCCTGGGACGGCTTCCCCGACTCGCTGGGCGAGTTGTTGCGCCACATCGGTGACCCGGATGCGCCGATCCGCAACACGGTGTTCCTGTCCGGCGATGCACACCACAGCCTGGTCACCGAGGCCTGGCTGGGCGATGCGCAGGTCAAACTGGTGTCGGTGCACAGCTCGGCCCTGTACGCGCCCTATCCGTTTGCCAATGGTCGGCCGAGCGATCTGGCCGGTGTCGACCTGGGCCAGGGTCTGGCCACAAGACTGCGGACCACGGTGCAGAACGCCGCACAGGGTGACGGCTATGCGGTGCTGGAGGTGGTGGGCGGAGGCCAGCAAGCCGTGCTGCAGATCCGGTTCGAGAAGGCCGACGGCAGCCGCAGTGGCGTACACCAGGTTGCCCTGTCCTGACCGGCGGTGAACGCCGGATCCTGACCGGGCCTAAACCTTCGTCCTAGCCCACCAGGTACGCGGCCGGCCAGTTGCCAAGACTTCCGTGCAATGGTGCGCGCCTGCGCCGCGCGCAAGACTTGCTTCACTCGGTACTGCGGGGCAAGCCGCCTCGACGAACCGGGCCAAGTCAAGGAGGAAGAAATGACAACAAGCTACCCCGTTCAAGCCTTCGCACCGTCGGCCATGCAGATGCCGCCGGCCCCGCTGACCCCGCGCAGCGCGGAGAAGTTAAGCCCCCACGCCATGGGTGCGGTGCTGGACGCACTGGGCCAGGGCGTGGCCCTGGTCAACGACGGTCTGGTGCCGCGCTACCTCAACCGCGCCGCCGGCCTGTGGTTGGGCGGTGCAGCGCAGCCCGCCGGCACCCCTTTCGGCCATGACCTGGACGCCAGCCAGCGCTGGCTGTTGCGCGCGGCCGTCAAACGGGCCGGCAAGGGTGAATGGTCGATGCTGATGCTGGGCCAGGCCGAGCACCGGCGGCCGGTGGGCGTGGTGCCGCTGCCGCCGGCACTTTGCTGGCCGGACGCGGTGGCGATGCTGGTCCTGGGCGCGGGTGCGCAGCCGGACGGGCTGGCGCAGCGGCTGTTCTGCCGCCTGCACCGGCTCACGCCGACAGAGTCACAGGTGTTGGCCGCGCTGGCTGACGGCCTGACCCCGGCGCAGATCGCCCTGCAATCAGGCGTGGCGATCAGCACGGTGCGCACGCAGCTGGGCGCCATCCGGACCAAGACCGACGCGGCCAGCCTGCGCCAGCTGATGCAGCAGGTGGCATGCCTGCCGCCCCTGATGGGCGCGGCCCTGACCCTGCCCGGCTGAGGCCGGCAATCATCCGCCCTGGCGCTGGGCGGGTGCAGCCGCTGCCCGGGCCGCAGCGTCGGTGCGCAGCAGCGACTCCAGCGTCTGCTGCTGCACGCCGTAGTAGGCCTTCAGCTCAGCCACCTGGGCCCACCAGGCCGCCACTTGTGCGGGTGCTGTAGGCTGGCCGCGGCGCACTGCCAGCACCATGCGGTTCTTGCCGGTGTGCTCGGGCGAGATGAACTCGAAGACCTGGGTGTCGTAACCGGCGGTCTGCAGCAGCAGGGCGCGCAGCGTGTCGGTCAGCATCTCGGCCTGCTCGGCCATGTGGATGCCGTGGCGCAGCATGGGCTGCAGCAGGGCGGGCGACTGCATCTGCGGCCGCAGTTCCTTGTGGCAGCAGGGCGAGCACAGGATGATCGCCGCGCCGCGCTGCACGCCCTGGTGCATGGCCATGTCGGTGGCGGTGTCGCAGGCATGCAGGGCGATCATGATGTCGCTGCGGTGGGCCTGTTCGGTGTCGCCGCCATCGGCCTGAGGGTCGCGGCCGTACCGGCTGATGTCGCCCGGCACAAACCGCAGGCCGGCCAGGCCCAGCCTGGCTGCGGCCTGGTTGCACAACGTGGTCAGCAGCTCGCGCAGTTCCACCCCGGTGACCTGGGGCACGCGGCCCATGGCCAGCAGCTGGTGGTGCACGGCAAAGGTCAGGTAGCCCTTGCCGGCACCAAAGTCCAGCACCCGCACGGGCTCGGCCGGGTGGCGGCTGGCCAGCGGCGACTGGGCGATGGCCGAGGCCAGCACCTCGCTGAACTTGTTGATCTGCCGCCATTTGCGCGCCATGGCCGGGATCAGTCGCCCCTGGCTGTCGGCCACGCCCAATTCGGCCAGAAAAGGCGTGTCCAGCGCCAGCGCATGCTGTTTGGGGCGGTCATGGCCGGTCGCTTCGCCAGCATCCTGAAGCGGGGCATCGGCATTGGCCAACTTGCCCACACGCAGACTCCAGCGCTGCTTGCGGCCCAGCGCCAGCTGGATATCGTGGCCCCGCGTGACCAGGTGGGCATGGCCGAAGGGCGCGCCCAGCAGCGTGGCCAGGTGCAGCACGGCCTCGACCTGCGGCAGGTTCTTGGTGATGTCCTGCGTCTGGTGCCGCCACAGCAGCGACAAATGCTCGTCACCGCGCAACACCAGCCGGCGCACCAGCAGCTTGTCCAGCGTGGCCGGCGCACCGGCTTCCTGGCGGGGTTTGGCCAGTTGCAGCTTGACGAAGCTGCCGTCGGCCAGACTGTGCTGCAGGCGCTGGATGAAGCGCTGGGGCTCGCCTGGGGTGCACTCGGCGGTGGTCGCAGCGCTGGACGCCGTGGTGACTGTGTGTTGCAGTGTCGACATGGGCTGATTGTCTGACGCCTGCATGACCCCGATGCCTGGCAGCCGCAAAGCAGTCAATACAGGCTGTCGCGCTGGCGTTGCGGCAAGGCCCGGTCATAGGCCTGGCCGTCAAAGCCGCCACCGCTGGCTTCCTGCAGCATGCGGCCGGCGCTGGGCAGGCTGCTGCGCTCAGGCCAGCTTGGCGCCTGCCACAGCGCCGAGCGCAGCAGCGCGCGAGCGCATTGAAAATAAACCGACTCGATGTGGATCACCAGCACCGTGGCCGGCAGCTTGCCCTCGACTGCCAGGCGCTGGCACAGATTGGCTTCGGTGCTGATCTGGCCCCGGCCCTGGATGCGCAGCGTCTCGCTGGTGCCGGGCACCAGGCACAACAGAGCCAGGCGCGGGTCGTGGACCAGGTTCTTCAGGCTGTCCAGGCGCTGGTTGCCGCGCCGGTCGGGCAGCAGCAGGGTGCAGTCGTCCTGCACCACCAGCAGCGGCGCCGGGTCGCCTCGGGGTGAGGCGTCCAGGCCATCGGGGCCGATGGTGGCGAGCACGCAGAAGGGCGATGCCTCGAGCAGCGCGCGGTAGGCCGGCGTCAAACGGCGAGATTCCTTGGTCAGCGAGGCCTCACCCGGCTGGCCATAGCGCATGGCCAGGCTGGCCAGCGAGCGCATCTGGTCCGGGCCGACTTGCGCAGTCTGCTGGTGAAAGACCACCTGTTCGGACGGCAGGGCCTCGATGCTCGGCCCGAAGCTGGTCAGGCCCGGCAGCGTGGCGTTGTGGTGGTCGCGGATGCGCTGCGCGCTGGCATGCGGCTTGTCGTGCGTGGTGTGGGCGTCGGCAGCCAGGGTCACGGCAAAGCCAGTTGCGGCGGCGCGGCGGGCGCTGGTGTCGACGCAGAACTCGCTGGCATAACCGCACAGCACCAGATGGTCCACGCCCTGCGCGGCCAGCCAGTCGGCCAGGCCGGTGCGCAAGAAGCTGTCGGGTGTGGTCTTGCGCACGAACCGATCGCCCGTTTGCGTCAGCAGGCTGGCCTGCAAGGCCCAGCCCGGGCTGCCGTGGGCCAGCGCATGGGCTGGCCGTTCATGCTGGACCCAGACCACCGGCGCGCCTGCGGCCCGCGCACGCTCGGCCAGCTGGTTCACCCGCTGCAGCACCGCGTCGGCGTCGTCGGGCCGGGGCTCGGGGTCGAACAGGGCAGCCTGAACATCGATCACCAGCAGGGCAGAACGCATGGTGGCGCCCCGCTTTCAGCCGAGATGGCGGCCGAAGAACGCAAACGTGCGGTCCCAGGCGATCTGTGCCCAGGCCGGGTCGTATTGGGTGATGGCGAGGCGGCCCGGGCCGCAGGCCGTCTCGTTGGCAAAACCATGTTGGGCCAGGTAGCGGTGGCCCTGGTAGTGGACGCCGGCCGTGGCCAGTTGCGCTTCCAGCGCGTCGACACCTTGCAGTGCAAAGGCTGCGTCCTGGGTCGCCCAATGGGCCATGAGCGGCACCGTGATCTTGCGGGGGTCGAGAAACTCGGCCGGCGGATAGCCATACCAGGCCACACCGGCGTCGGCCTCGGGCACATTGGCCAGGGTCAGCAGGGTCAGGGCGCCGCCCATGCAAAAGCCGGTCACGCCGACCTTGCTGCACACCGCCTTCAGGTGCTGCACAGCGCCACGCAGGTCCTGGCTGGCGGCGTCGCCAAAATTCAGGCTGTCCATCAGGTGGTGGGCCTCTTCGGCCTCGACGGTGGACTTGCCCCGGTACAGGTCGGGCACCAGCGCCGTGTAACCGGCCTGGGCCAGCCGGTCGGCCACGCCGCGAATCTGCTCATTCAGACCCCACCATTCCTGGATCACGACCACGCCGGGGCCACCGGCGGTGGCCGGTTCGGCCAGGTAGGCGGCGTAGCTTTGCCCGTCCGGGCGCTGGATGCTGACGGTGGTGCCCATGGTTTGCTCCTGTCGTGGTGTGCAAGGGACCGGCTGCGGCCGGAAGCCGACCGGCCAAACTGGCCAGGGGCACATCCTAAGCGGCAGCGGCGGGTTTGACACTCGGCCAGGTCGGCGCGGGTCGGTTGGCAAACAGGTGGTGAACAGGTCGACCACCTATTTTGTGCGTTAGGCGACTGCGGCAAAGCACGGGTGGATGGTTCATACTGGCGTCGCAGCACAAGGCGTCACCATGCTCACACCCACACTGACCTCGACCCGGCCTACCTTGTGCGACGAGAGCCGTCACCACGAGTTGCGCCGAACCCGGATGCAAATGATCGACGCCGCGCTGGTGACCAACCTGCGCAGTTGCGAGGCCGGGCGCAGTGCCCGCGTCAACAGCGGCGGCTACTGGGGCCTGGCCTCAGCTCCGGACGGTGGCGGCGCCGACGACGCCAGCCTGCTGGCCCAGGCCGGTCGCAATGCGCGCGTGCTGGCGCGCTTTGGCGGGCGGGCGCCCCTGGCGCTGGCCGAGCCCGGCGCGCTGGCGCATCCGGTGCAGGCATTGTTCGGCAAGCCCGCTCTGACTGCGGCCGAATGTGCCGAGCGTCTGGCCCTGCTTCAGGCCCATTGCCGTGCCAGCTACCCGGGGCTGCGTTCCAGCCGCTGGCTGCTGGGCGACGAGCGGCATGTCAAACGCTTGCGCACCAGCGCGGGCAGCGAATCGGTCTCGGTCATTCAGCGTGCGGTGTTGGCGTTCACCCTGGTCGCTGAAGCCGATGACGGCGCGCCGGTTGAACTGGTCGAACACCTGTCCTGCAAGGGCAGCGTGGCTGACCTGGATCTGTCGCTGGCCACGCTGGCGCCGCTGATCGAGCAACTGCACCAGCACCTGCAGGCCAAACGCCATGCCGTGCCCGCGCGCGGCGGCGAGCGCACGGTGGTGCTGGCCGGCAGCCTGGCCGGCATGCTCGCCCACGAAGCCATGGGCCACCCCTGCGAGGGCGACCTGGTGCTGGCCGGCGCCGTGACCCAAGATCTGCAGGGCCGGACGGTGGCCAGTGAACTGGTGACCATGGTCGACCTGGCCCACCACTACCAGGGCCAGGAACTGCTGGTGCCGGTGTATGTGGACGACGAAGGCATGCCCGCGCAAGACGCGGTATTGATCGACCGTGGCCGGCTGACGCAATTCATGCACAGCCGCGAGACGGCGGCCCGAATGGGCCAGACCGCCACCGGCAGCGCGCGCGCCTATGGCCCGGCCGACGAGCCGCTGGTGCGCATGCGCAACACCGCCATCCTGCCCGGCAGCAGCACGCTGGCGCAGATGATCGAGGGCGTGGACGACGGCGTGCTGCTGCTCAAGACCGGCAATGGCCAGGCCGACTCGACCAGCGAGTTCATGTTCGGCGTCAACCTGGCCTACGAGATTCGTGGCGGCCGGCTGGGTGCAGCACTGCGCGACACCACGGTGTCGGGCTCGGCACTGAGCGTGCTGCGCTCGGTCGATGCGGTGGGCGACCGGATGGCGTGGGATTGCTCGGGCTACTGCGGCAAGAAGCAGCCCATGGTGGTGAGCATGGGTGGTCCGGCCTTGCGCGCCCGGGCCCAACTGGGAGGACGGTGATGGCCACCTGCGCAAGCACCCCGCTGCCTGATCTGGCCGAACAGGCACTGGCGCTGATGCGCCGCCAGGGCTTTGACCAGGCCCAGGTCGACGCCAGTGAGCGCCGCCATACCGAGCTCAACCTGGCGCTGAACGAGCCCAGCCTGCTGCGCAGCGGCCATAGCCACAAGATGGCCCTGGTGGGCATGCTCGGTGGCCGCCGTGCCAGCACTGAACTGGCCGAACTTTCCGGCCCGGCATTGGCCGACGCGGTGACCCTGCTCTGGACTGCGGTGCAGTCTGCGCCGCAGGACGATGCCAACGCGGTCTCGTCCGGCCAGCAGTTGCAGTTGCGGCAAGGCCCGCTGCCCGAGCCCGGTGACGACCCCCATGCCCTGGCCGGCATCGCGGCCGACGCGATGGCCGACCTGCGTGCCTGGCGCAGCGATCACACGCCCACGGTGATGATCGATGAGGCCTATGCCGCCCATCTCGACCTGCAGCGCCACACACTGACCAGCGCCGGCAGCTGCCTGGCCAGCCGCTTGGGCTGGTACGAGCTCAGCGTGATGGCCGCAGCCCATGAAGACCGGCAGACCAGCTCGTTCAACTACTGCGGTGGCAATTGCCATGCGCTGGCTGGCCAGCGGGTGGCCGATCTGTTCGGCATCGGCGACATGCTGCGCGACCTGACCGAGCAGGTGCACACCGTCCCATCGCCCGGCAAGTTCAGCGGCGAGCTGGTGCTGCACCCGGCGGCGGTGGCCGACCTGCTGGGCTGGTTGCTGGGCCAGCTGGCCGACCAGGCTTTGATCAGCGGCAGTTCCTTGTACGCGCAGCGTCTGGGGCAGGAAGTGGCCTCGCCGCTGCTCACGCTGCATAGCCGCTTTGATGCGCCGGGCATGGGCAGCGTGTCGGCCGACGCCTTCTTCACCCCCCCGCTCACGCTGCTGCACCAAGGCCGGTTGATGGCCTTGACCCCCAGCCTGTACGCCAGCCGCAAGACCGGTCTGGCTCACCAGCCGGTGGCCGCCGAAGGCTGGGCACTGCAAGCCGGAGACACCCCGCGCGCCGCCCTGGTGGCGGCGGTGCACAAGGGCGCGCTGGTGGGCCGCTTGTCGATGGGCCGGCCGGCGGCAAATGGCGATTTCTCCGGCCTGCTGAAGAACAGCTTCCTGATCGAGAACGGCCAGCGTGGCGCTGCGCTGCGCGAGGTCATGGTCAGCGGCAATGTGGCGCAGATGCTGCGGGCTGTGCGCGCCGTCAGCACCGAGCGCATCGACACCGCGAGCTGGCTGCTGCCCTGGCTGCGCATCGACGGCCTGGATTTCTGCTGATCGATCCGGCGCCAGCTCGCCAGCTCGCCTGCCGCCGCTGCCGCTGCCGATGTTCACGCCGCCGTGATCTGGCGGTGAGGACTGCGGGACAGGGCGTTCCTAGCATGGTGACTGTGCGGCCAGGTCCTGGTCGCGCTGACCATCAGCCCACCCCAGGAGCCACCATGCCCGACCTTTCAGCCACCACACCGTCCCTTGCCCCACACGACCTCGTCCCTGCTGCGCTGCGCCGCAGCCTGCTGGCCACCGCGCTGGCGCTGGGCGCCGCGCCGGCCGCCATGGCCATGGTCAATGTCACCGTCCAGGTGCAGAACCTGACCGGCGCCAACAGCGTGAGCTTTGCGCCGCTGCACATCGGCTTCAATGGCGGCAGCTTCGACGCCTTCAACCTGGGCCAGACGCCTGGTGCGGCCATCATTTCGGTCGCCGAGGGCGGTGCCGGTGGCGCCTGGCAGGCGGCCTTCGCCGCGGCCGACCCCACTGCCACCCGGGGCACCGTGGGTGGCCTGCTCACGCCCGGCGCCACGGCCAGCAAGACCTTTCTGGTCGACCCGCTGCTCAATCCGTTCTTCACCTTTGCCGCGATGGTCGTGCCCAGCAACGACTTCTTCATCGGCAACGATTCGCCGACCCGCTTCCGTCTGTTCGACGCCGCCGGCAACCAGCAGATCACGCAGATCGGCCAGAGGGCCAACCAGATCTGGGACGCCGGCTCCGAGGTCTTCGACCCGGCCGCCGCGGCCTTTGTCGGCAACAACAGCCTGCGCGCCAACCAGAACTCGGTGGTCTCGTTCAACTTCGCCGAACTGGCCGCGTTCAACGGCCTGACCACCGGTGCGGGCTACCAGCTCAACAGCGGGCTGACTGCGGGCAGCGACGTTTACCGCATCAGCTTCAACGTCAGCGCCGTGCCCGAGCCCACCAGCCTGGCGCTGATGCTGGCCGGTCTGCTCGGTGTGGGCATGCTGGCAAAGCGTCGGCATCCGGCCACGGCTTCGGACATCACCGCCGCGTGAGGTCTGGCGCCGCGCAGTCTGGTTCAATCGCATGGGTCGGCGGCGCTGTCGGCACCGACCCCGACCCCGACTGCGACCCCGCCCGCGATGAACGAACAGCTGCTGCTGGTTGAAGACGACGATGCCATCGCCGACATGGTGCGCCTGCACCTTGAGCAGGCCGGCTACCGCCTGCACCGCGAGGCCGATGGCCGCCAGGCCATGGCGGCCATCGACCGCCAGCCCTGGGACCTGGTGCTGCTGGACCTGATGCTGCCCGGCGCCGATGGCTGGGACATCTGCCGGCATTTGCGCGCGCAGGACACCGAGGTGCCGGTGATCATGCTCAGCGCCCGCGGCACCGAGGCCCACCGCGTGCTGGGTCTGGAACTGGGCGCCGACGACTATCTGGCCAAGCCTTACTCGATGCTGGAGCTGGTGGCCAGGGTGCGTGCCCTGCTGCGCCGCGCCGAGCGCAGCCGCCAGCCGGCGACCAGCGTCGAACTGCACTTCGGTGTCGACAAATGTTTCCGCCTGGACACCGAGCGCCGCGCATTGCTGCGCAACGGCCAGGCGCTGACGCTGACGCTGCGCGAGTTCGACCTGCTGCTGTTTCTGGCGCGTCACCCCGACCAGGCCTTCAGCCGGGCCGACCTGCTGCAACGTGTCTGGGGGGCGGGATTCGACGGCTACGAGCACACCGTGAACTCGCACATCAACCGCCTTCGGGCCAAGGTCGAGCAAGACCCGCGCGACCCGAAGTTGATCGAGACCGTGTGGGGCGTGGGCTACCGCTTCAACCCCCAGGCGGCCTGACGGAGCCCATCGCATGCGTCCCTGGCTACAGTCTTTTTCCACCCGGCTGACGCTGGCCCTGGCCTTGCTGCTGCTGGGCTTTGGCGCGCTGGTGGCGGCGCTCGGCCACAGGCTGTCGGCCGAGCAGGGGCAAGAGGCGCTGCAGCGGCTGTCACGCGGCCTGGCCCAGCACATCGTGGGCCACTGGCCCGAAGTCAGCAGCCGCGAGCCCGGCCAGGCCGAGCAGCT